>JAFGJF010000601.1 GCA_016929205.1 Anaerolineae bacterium | reverse complement strand
CAGCCGAGGGTGAGACGCTGCGCCTGATCGCCTGGACACCCGACGCCACGCTGTTGGACGTCGAGGCGGTGGCCTGGGTGCGCGTCAAGCTGGCCAACAACAAGGACGTGACCTTTTGGCCCGGGCACGCGCCCTTGTTGGCCGAGACGATCGCCGAGACGATCCGCTACGAGGATCGAGACGGCCCGCAGCACGTCGAGTTTCCCTCGGGCATGCTGCGCGTCCGTGACAACGTGGTGACGCTGTTTTTGGATCGCACGGCCGGCGACGCGGCGCCGGACAGGGAAAAAACCAGCAATCGATCGTTCGATCGCCTGGCCGAGTCCTTGTTGGCCGCTTTGCCGCCTGCTGGACGGTAATCTGTGTGGATCGTGCTGTGGGGTCTGGCCGGGGGTCTCGTCGAACTGGTCAATGTGCTGCTGCGCAAAGGATCGATTCAACTCGTCGACAGCGGCAGGCCCGGGCGGTCGGTTTTTCTCGTCGTCGCCGGTTTTGTAGTGCGGCTAGTCTGGACGGGGGTGGTGTTTACCCTGGCTCTGCGGCACAGTCCGGCTTCGGGGGTCGCGGTTTTGGTTGGATATTGGTTGTTTCGTTGGGTTGGAATCTGGTGGGTGGGACGAACGAGAGTGAAAGGTTGAACGTTGCAGGTTGGTAGGTCATAGCGGAGCTGCAAGGCATACTCGCTCCTCCCTGATACCGAATCCCTACTCCCTGTGATGTGATGGAGTTCGAGAATGGATACAGTGTTTTCAGTTGTGGCTTTTTATATTCCGTTTGTCAACATTCCGGTGCGAAATTCGGTGGTGGCGACGTGGATCATGATGGCCATAATTATCCTGGGGGTGCTTGCGCTGCGCAAGTGGGCGCCGGCCGTGCTGGATATGTTTGTCGAGTTTGTGATCGATCTGGCGCGCAGTTTTATCCCCGGTTCACCTTTTCCCTACGTTCCGTTCCTCGGCTCATTGATGCTCTTTATCGCCGTGGCCAATTTCCTGGGCAATATCCCGCTGTTGTTCACGCCCACGCGCGACATCAATACGCCGCTGGCGTTGGCCCTGGTTTCGCTGGCCATGGCCCTGTTCTATGGCGTCAAGGCCAAGGGGATCAAGCTGTTTCTGCACCCGTTGGTCATTTTTGACCTGATCGGCTACACCAGCCGCACCATGTCATTGACCTTGCGTCTGTTTGGCAACATCATTGCCGGTGAAGTCATCGTCGCCGTCATTTTCGACCTGGCCAAGGTCGGCGCGCCGCTGATTATGGTCGCCCTGACCGCCATCGGAACGTTGTTGCAGGCTTATGTGTTTACCGTATTGAACGCATCCTATATCGCATCCGCGGTTGGAGAATAACAAGATTTTGGAGGAATAGACTATGTTCGAACTTGAATCGGGAACGTTGATCGCGTTTATTACCATTCTCGCACCATTGGTCGCCATCGTGCTCGGCGCCATTACCCCTGCCGTCGTCGAAGGGTTGGCCGTATTGAAAGCGTTGGATGGCATGACCCGCCAGCCAGAGTCCGCCAACACCCTGCGCGGTACGTTGATCGTTGCCATGGCGCTGTTGGAATCGACCGCGATTTACGTTTTGCTCATTTGCCTGGTCATTCTTTTTGCAAACCCGGTGCTCAGATACTTTTTTCCAACCGGATAGGCGGGATAGGAATCGGATATGCTAGAACTGGATGGATGGGCCATACTGTTTCAGGTCATCAATTTTGCGATCCTGGCCGCGCTGCTGTACCTGTTGATGTTCAAGCCGGTTATCAAGAGCATCAAGACGCGAGCGGAAGAAAAGGAAAAGGAGCTCGTCGATCTGGAGCGCGAACGCCAGCTGTATGCCGTGCGCCGCGCCGATCTGGACGAGCGTCTTTCCCGCCTGGATGAGGAAACGGCCAACATTCTTATCGTGGCCCGCGAGCAAGCCCAAATCGAGCGGACAGAGCTTCTCCAGGAGGCGCGTGCTGAGGTCGAGCATATCCTGGTCGAAGCGCAAGCGGATGCCTATCGTATCCGGAGACAGACGGTGGATCGTTTTCACGACGACCTGGTTGACGCCTTGCTGGATGTCAGCAAGGTCATTATCGGCAATACCATTTCCCCCCAGATCCACGACTCGCTCGTGCGACAGCTCTCGAATCGGATCTGGGAATTGGGCCGCACCGAGATCCAGCGCGTCGAGTCGCTTCGCCAGTCGTTGGGAGACCGGGAGCCGACGGTGCACATTGTGACGGCCAAACCTTTGACCCAGGATCACCAGGGCCTGCTGGCGCGCACGTTCACGGCCCTGGCCGACCGGCATGTGAACCTGGGTGCCCGGGTCGATCCCGATCTGGTCGCCGGCGTGCGGGTGCGTATTGGCGACCTGGTGGTGGACAGTTCGATCGCCGGCCAGTTGGAAGAACTCCGCGCCCAGGCGGCGACGGCACTCGAAGCGAGAATCGGCGATGAATGAGCCTGCTGCGTCGCCCGATGTGGCGGCGGTGCTTGCCGCCCTCCGCCAGCAAGCGGCAACGATCCCTGCCGTCCATCTTGAGGGCGTGAGCATCGTCAAGCAGATCAGCGACCAGGCTGCCGAAATCCTGGGCACCGAACGCATTCAGCCCATCGTCCAGCCCGTGCTCTCTGCGCTCCGCAGCGGTGTGGAGCGCGTGGCAAACCGCGTTTGGTTTGCCGACGTGGGCACCGTGCAGCGCATTG
>JAFGJF010000093.1 GCA_016929205.1 Anaerolineae bacterium | reverse complement strand
GCCGAAGTGGCGGAACTGGCAGACGCGCTACGTTCAGGGCGTAGTGAGGTTTACCCTCATGTGGGTTCAAATCCCACCTTCGGCACAAGTGTTTCCTAAATCCTGAGTCCATTTGGCTCGGGATTTTTTTATATTCCACCCTTGAATTTCTACGTGTATCGGATCGATTATGCGACGACGACCTTTTTCTACCTGGTGGCTGCCCCTGACCATTGTCTTTCTGGGATTTGTGCTGCGGGTCTATCTGGCCGACAATCAATCGTTTGCTTTTGATGAAGGCTGGACCAGTTATGCCATTCATCATTCCTGGCGCGATATGTGGGCCGTGCTCGCCCCCGACAACCATCCACCGCTGTATTACGTGTTGGTAAAAGCGTTCGCCGATTTGGCCGGATATGCCGATTTCCCGGTGCGCTTTTTTTCTGTGATCGGTGGAACGGTGCTGATCGCCAGTGTGTACACACTAGGAAAGCGCCTGGGCGGCCTGGTCGCAGGGTTGGCTGCGGCTTCGTTTGCAGCTTGTTCTCCGTTGCTGGTTTATTACGCCCAAGAAGCGCGGATGTACAGCTTGTTAATGGCGCTAGGCGTGATAGCTTCCTATTGTCTGCTGCGAATGGCGGCCGATTGCCCGGATACAGATCGATTGCATCCTACCCGCTGGTGGCTGGGATACATCCTGGCAACGGCCGGCCTGTTGTACACTCAATATTTCGGTTTTTTGCTCGTCGTCGCTCACAATGTGGCTGTGTTAGGATGGATTGTTTGGACGTCGGCCAGGCCAAAGGTGCTGGAACGTACCACGCGGCGGCTCCAGTTGCGCGCTTGGGGCATGTCCATGGCACAAAAAATACGATCGTGGGGGGCGGTCCAATTGGCAATCGTCTTGTTCTACGCACCCTGGCTGCCAACGGCGATCCATCAGGTGCAAGTTGGCCAGGGCACCTGGTGGCGCATTCCTCTTCCGCCGCGCATGATCCTCACCGACATCTGGCTCTTTTTTGTGCTCGGCCCCAACCGGCCCGTCCACGTAGACAAATTTGGCACCTTGACCTCGGCCGTGGCCCTGGCCATTTTCGTCGCCTTGTTGCTCGGGTGGCGGAAACGGATCGCGTCGTGGGCGTTTGCGCTGATCAGCCTGGTCGTCCCGGTGGCGTTGATCGTTCTGGCAGGCAGCCGTCTGCCAATTTACACCGATCGGTATACTCTGGTCGCGGCGCCGGGACTGGCGCTGGCCGTTGGTTTTGGCGTAACAGCGTGTTGGAACGCGTTAGCAGGGCAAGCGAGACGGATCGCGTGGGTGGGACGGGTAGCAGGCCTGGTGCTTTGGATCTCGGCGATCGTTGCCCCCTGGCCGCAGCTCGACCGGTATTATCACCAGCCGGCGTATTGGCGCGAGGACTTTCGACGTGCCGCTCAATACGTGATGGATACCTCTGATCGGGGCGACGCCGTCATTATGCTGGGGTGTTACCAGCCTATGATGCAGTACTATCGAGGTGAGGCAGCAGTGATCCGTTTTCCACAGCAAGGCGACAGCGTGCAGGGCGAGCGCGAGGTGGTTGTTGCGCTGAACCAGGCCATCTCACCTGACAGCCAGGTCCGGCTGGTGATGTACAGTTGGCCAACCGTGGATCCGCAGGAATTGGTGGAAGGCGCGTTACGAGCGCAGTGCCGGCTGCAGGGCGAGCACTGGCAGCAAGAGAGCGGGCAGCGCCCGATCAAGGTTCTGAATTTCGAGGCTTGCGCTCCGTTTGAGGTCGAGCCACGGCAGGATGCCAATGCCGTATGGGACAATCAGCTTACCTTGTCAGCGTACCGGCTGGTTCATTTCAAGCCGGGCGTGCAGGCACACGTTTTTCTGTGGTGGCAAACGCTGCGTCCCCCGGACAAAAACTATAACACGTTTGTTCATCTGCTCGATGCGAAAGGGCAAATGATCACTCAATTTGATACCCTGCCATTGAGCGACTTTTACCCCATGCGCGCCTGGCCGCTGCACACCGAGCAGCGAGACGATTATCCACTCAACATTCCTGCAGGTATCGATCTTGACGGTGCATGGCTGGCGGTGGGCGTTTACGATCGAACGACGATGCAGCGGCTGCCGGTGATCCAGGATGGCGTGGCCGTTGGCGATTTCATCCGCATTCCCGTGACACGCTGAACGGGCGCTAATCCGCTCGATCTGGATCCGTTTCGGTCTTTTCGGCAGCGGCAAATTTGTACCCCACGCCGCGCACGGTGAGCAAGTAGCGAGGATTGGATGGATCGGGCTCGATTTTGCTGCGCAGTTGCTGGATGTGCACGTCCAGGGTGCGCGTCTTGCCCACAAATTCGTATCCCCAGATCTCTTTGAGTAGTTCCTGGCGGCTGAATGCCTTGCCGCGCTCCCAGACAAGTTTGGCCAACAGGTCGAATTCTTTGGGGGTCAAATCGATCGGCTGGTCCCCCGACAGGACAATGTGCTGTTCACGGTCGATGATCAACTCGTCGATCTTGATAAAGGGCTGCTCCAACTTGGGCACGTCCTGAGATGCCAGGCGCAATACAGCGCGCACGCGCGCGAGCAGTTCTCGTGCGCCAAAGGGCTTGGTGATATAGTCATCCGCGCCTAGGTCCAGGCCCGTTACCTTGTCCTTTTCGTTTGACTGCCCGGTGAGCATAATGATCGGGACGTACCGTTCCTGTTGGCGCACGTGGCGACAGACCTCCATCCCATCCATGCCCGGCAGGCCCACGTCGAGCAAGACCAAGTCAGGAGGATCGGCCGCAATCTGTGATAGTGCGACGAGGCCATTTCCGACGTGCTGTGCCTCATAGCCTTGGTACTCTAGCGTCGCTTTCACAAAGACTGCCGTTGGTTGGTGATCTTCTACAATTAGAATCCGCCTTTTCATCTCCATACGCTTATTTTATCATAACTGTTTTATCGTGTCAACACAAGTCTTTACATAAAGCAGGTTCTCAGAGGACGCGTTCCAGCACGTCCAACGTTTGCCGGGCGCATCGTCGCCATGTAAACTGCTTGCTTTGTTTCATTCCTCGATCGACCAACGTTTTGGCCAGTTTGCGATCGTTCAGGACGCGGAGCATAGCCGCCGCCATTGCGTCCACGTCCAATGGATCGAACGTCAATGCGGCATCGCCCACAATTTCGGGCAGACAAGATGTATTGCTACAGATCACCGGTGTCTCGCAGGCCATGGCCTCCAGGACGGGCATACAAAATCCCTCATAGAGCGAAGGCATGGCGAACAATGTCGCCCCGCTATAGAGTGCAGCCAGGTCTGCATCGTCGACGAATCCTGGAAAAACAACCCGGTCGTGCAGGCCCAGCGCGCGTGCCTGATCCAGGATCGTGTCGACCAGCCACCCTTTTTTTCCCGCCAACACCAACTGGATGCGCTCTCTCTCGGTTTGCAGCCGGGCAAATGCCTGGATCAATCGCGACAGGTTTTTGCGAGGCTGGAGCGTGCCGACATACAGGATGTAACGATCCATAATCCCATATTTGCGCCTGACGCTTGCGATTGATCCCGGATCTTGAACCGGGCGCAGCGTTGGATCGA
This sequence comes from Anaerolineae bacterium, assembly GCA_016929205.1. Next base: position 13,674 of record JAFGJF010000093.1, on the reverse strand, counting down.
CGCCCAGGTGAACGACGGCAATTTTGGATCGTTCTGCGCCATAGATGCGAACGAGATCCTCTTTGGTTGCTCGCGAGTCGGCAATGATCTGCGCAGCGACGCGGCTGTGATAGCGCGTGCTTGCCTCCAGATAAAAACGCTGGCTGGTTGTATGCGCGCTGGGATAATAGTGGTGTCCCAGATCGTGGACGGTCACGACACTCTTTTTCGGGTGGATCAATGGCAGTACGTGTGAAGGCACAAACAGGATGTCGGGCGGGCGAACCAGCATTTCAGCGGAGAGCCGGACGTGGGTCCACAGCCGAGGAAAGGGGATCACTCGATGCTGGCAATGCGCAACGGCCGGGATCAAATCGGGCCGGGGAGGGGTATTAAAGTACAGGCAAAAACGCCGATCGGTCCCGATTTCGAGCAGGCAACGAACAAGATGCAGTGAATACACCTCTGTTCCCGTTCGTTGCGCAATGACCGCACGACTGGCATCGATCCCGATCAGCTTGGGTTGCATCTAGGCATTCAACCCCTGTTGGTACTTGTGGGCGATCATTGACTTGGCGCGGCGTGCTTTTCGGCCAGGCCTTCCAGCCACTGGTACGGAATCAGGCAGATAAAGCGCAGCACCTCATCGCCCACGTTACGAAATTGGTGTTTTTCGTCTTTTTCAACCAGGATCGTCGTGCCGGGGGAGAGCGGTGCTTCGCCCTCGTCCGTGACGAGCGCGCCCTTGCCGTTCAAAACAAAGACCTCATGTTCCCACCAGTGGGCGTGATGGGGTGTTGCCGATCCCGGCTGAACCTCGATCACACGCAGCGCAAAATGAGGCGCATTGTCCTTTTCGGCCAGCACCCAGCGAATCGTTGCCCCGTCCAATCCCGGCACGGGTTCTGCGGGTACGTCTGTCCAATGTTTGATTTTCATCGGTTCATTGCCTCCTATGTGAATGTCGAATGGCGGTGATTTTAACACCGGCTACAAGATTTGTCAATCCATCAGCTACCGGCCTACCAGCCGTTTGCCGGTCTTGTGCGGGCGTGTTATAATCCCCAAGCGTGTAAGTGCGGATGCAACTCTTTGCCGGACAGGAGTGCCGTGAGATGGACGAACGAGATGTGACCTTGATTGTCAACGGGCAGGAAAAGCGCGTTTGGGTTGGCGCCAGGACGTCGCTGCTCGAGGTGCTGCGCGACCAACTCCGGTTGACCGGTACCAAAAACGGTTGCGGCGAAGGACATTGCGGCGCGTGCACGGTCATTGTCGATGGTCAGGCGCGACGAGCCTGCCTGATCCGGGGGACGGGCAGCCGCCGCTCGAATATCGCTGACGGTATGCGGGTCGAAACGATCGAGGGGCTGGCGCAGGATGGCCTGTTGCACCCCCTGCAACAGGCATTCATCGATGAGGGTGCTGTGCAGTGCGGTTTTTGCACGCCGGGCTTTATCATGTCCGCCAAAGCGCTGCTCGATGCCAATCCCCATCCCAGCGACGATGACATCGTGCAGGCGCTGAAACGCAACCTCTGCCGCTGCACCGGTTATGCCTCGATCTGTCGAGCCGTACGCCGTGCTGCCGGCGGTACTGTTTCCCCTCCCATCGAGAGCGCTACGCCGCTGCACGTGGTCGGGCGCGCTGTCGTTCGTCCCGATGCCGTGGCCAAAGTGACCGGCGCCGCGCGTTATACCGCTGACCTGACTGAGGAGGCTATGCTGCACGCCGCCGTCCGCCGCAGCGACCACGCGCACGCCATTGTCCGAGCCATAGATATCGCTTCTGCGATATCTATGGACGGCGTCGTCGCCGTTCTCACCGCGACCGACATTCCCGGCGCGCGCAAGCACGGCCTGATTCGCCAAGATTGGCCGGTCCTGGTCGGCGAGGGCGAGCGCGTTCGTTATCTCGGCGATGCCATCGCCGTTGTTGCTGCCGAGACGGAAGCGCAGGCCAGGGCCGCCGCGCAAGCGATCGCGATCGACTATGATCCGCAGCCGGTGATCGACTCGCCACAGATGGCGTTCAACGAAGGCATGCCCGCTCTGCACGATGGCGGCAACTTGATGCACGAGGTGCGTTTTGCCAAGGGCGATGTCGTGCAGGGCTTTCAAGAGGCCGACCTGGTGGTCGAGCGCACCTATCGCACCCAAACTCAAGAGCATGCCTTTCTGGAACCCGAAGCGTCGCTGGCCGTGCCCACGGCCAATGGGCGGATCGTGGTTTACGTTGGATCTCAGATCCCGTTTGAAGACCGCGAGCAGATCGCGGCTATGTTGGCTCTGCCCGAGGATGACGTTCGCGTGATCGCTGCTGCCGTCGGCGGCACCTTTGGCGGCAAAGAGGACATTGCAGCACAGATCCACGCCGCCCTGGGCGCATATGTGACCAGGCGCCCGGTCAAGCTGGTCTTTACCCGGCGCGAGTCGATGGTCGTGCACCCCAAGCGTCACGCGACGATGATTCAGCTCAAGATGGGGATGACCCGAGCGGGCAAGCTCGTCGCCGTGGAGGCGCGGATCGATGGCGACACCGGGGCCTATGCCAGCCTGGGACTGCCGGTCATGACCCGCACGGCCACGCACGTTGCCGGCCCATATGACGTGCCACACGTCAGCGTCGTTTCCCGCGCCGTGTATACCAACAATTCGCCGTCGGGTGCGTTCCGAGGCTTTGGCGTGCCGCAGGCCGCTTTTGCCGTTGAACGGCAGATCGACTTGATGGCCCGCGAACTGGGTCTGTCGCCCGTTGAGGTCAGGCGGAAAAACGTGCTGCGCCAGGGCAGCATGACGGCAACCGGACAACTGATCCGCGACGAGATCGGCATGATCGAATCGCTCGATCGCGTGGTGCAGGCTGTCCAGGAATCAGGGGGATGGCAGGTTGGGGTGGATGGCGACAAGCGTCGCGCCTGGGGGCTGGCCTGCGGCTACAAGAATGTGGGCCTGGGCGGCGGCCTGGACGACGGCGCGAGGGCGATCGTCCAGGTCACGGATAACGACCGTTTGTGGGTTGGCGTCGGCGCGGCCGAAGTAGGCCAGGGCCTGGTGCAGATTGTCGCCGCCATGGCCGCCGAAACGCTCGACATTGCCATCGAGCAGGTAGACGTGACCGTCGGCGACACCGATCTGACCTACGACTGTGGCCCGACCACGGCCTCACGGCAGACGTTTGTCACCGGCAACGCGGTGCGTCTGGCCGCCGAATGGCTGCGGGCGCGGCTGCTCCGCGAAACCGATTTGGCCGGGTTCAATTTTGCCCAGGCCGTCGAGCAAGCGCGCGCCCTGGGCCTGTCGCTGCGCGAAGAGGCGACCTATATCCCGCCCAAAACGACCGCCCTGGGACGCGCGGGCGACATGCACTTTGGATTTGGCTATGCCACGCAGGCGGCCCTCGTCGAGGTCGATACCAGGACGGGAGAAGTTAAGGTGCTCAAGGTGATTAGCGCCCAGGACGTCGGCCGCGCCCTCAACCCGTTGGGACTGCGCGGTCAGATCGAGGGGGGGGTGGTGATGGGGATCGGGTACGCCTTGCACGAAGAGATGCGCTTTGAGCAGGGCGTGCTGCTGACGCCGACGCTGGCTCAGTATCATCTGCCCCGGATCGACCAAGTGCCACAGATCGTGCCGATCTTTGTCGAGTACCGCGATCCCGACGGGCCATTTGGCGGCAAAGGTGTGGGCGAACTGACCTCGATTCCGACTGCGCCGGCGATCGTGAACGGCATCGCCAATGCCACCGGCGCGCAACTAGACGCCCTTCCGGCCACGCCGGAGCGCGTATTGGCTGCATTGCAGGACGTTAACAGGAGGTGACGGGTATGGGCATAAAGAGCAAAGAGGTTGTGGCGCGCACGGTTCGTTTCCAGGGAGCAGACCGGCTGCCCTACGATTTTCCCGATCCATATGGCACGGATTTTGCCTCCGTGGGCATGTCACCGTCGCCCGACAACCGTCCATCGAGCGGGGTGGACGAATGGGGCGCGGTGTGGGAGAATATTGGCGTGTGCAGTTTGGGCGAGGTCAAACACTTTCCGCTGCTGGATTGGGCCGATTTTGACCGCCTGCCTATCCCCGATATCCGCGAACCGAGGCGGTGGGAGAGTCTCAAGGGTGCTCGGGAGCGAGCCGGGGACAAATTCCTGCTGGCCAACGGGATCTCGATCTATGAGCGGGTGCACTTTATCCGAGGCTTGCAAAACGCATGGATGGACATCTATGACGCGCCGGACAGGTTGAGACAGTTGATCGACATCCTGGTCGAGATGAATCTGTATGCTATCGAGCGATTCGCCGAGGCGGGCGCGGACGGCTATATCTTTTGTGACGACTGGGGCTTGCAGACGGGCTTGATGATCGCGCCGGAGGCCTGGCGGGCGATCTGGAAACCGAGATACGCGCGTATCTACCGGGCCGCGCACGAGGCCGGGCTGCTGACCTTTTTGCACAGTTGCGGCAACATTGTCGACATCCTGGACGACCTGATCGAGATCGGCCTCGACGTGGTGCACATGGACCAGCAAGAGAACATGGGGCTGGCCTTGCTCGGCGAGCGCTTTGGCGGGCGGATCACCTTTTTTTCGCCGGTGGATATCCAGAATACGATGGTCAACGGGTCGCTGGACGAGATCCGGGCCTACTGCCGCGACATGGTGCGCCTGCTCGGCCGGCCGGAGGGGGGCTTTATCCCCCGCTGGTACTCGGACCCGGTGGGCGCGGGACACCGGCAGGAGGCGATCGATGCGATGTGCGAGGCGTTTTTGCGTTTGAGTGAGGAGAAGGCGTTGGCGCGTGTTTGACGGACTATAGGTGGCGTAACGGCACAGAGTGACATCGGCGCGAGTCTGTGGTATGATAAAGCCATGAACGAGATGACAAAACGTGCAGAGCGCGAGACATTGGCCCGGGTCGGCGCTGCGCTTCGCCAGGGAGACAGGTCCAAAGCGCGTGCGCTGCTTGCGGCCGTGCTACAGCACGATCCGCGCAGCGTCGCAGCCTGGGGTTGGGCCTGCCAGGCCGCCGAAACGGATGCAGAACGGATCGCGTGTTTGCGGCGCATCGTGGAGATCGATCCCGGCCACGCAGCGGCGCAGCGCTATCTGGCCCAACTGCAGCCCCCCGATTCCATACCGGCAGCGCCTCTTGCTGCGCCTGTCCCTCCGTCCGGGCCGGATGCGGTGTATCCGGCTGTTTCATCCCACCCTCGTCCGCGCCCTGCCAACAGGCTGTTGGCGCTGCTGGCCTTTTTGCTCGAGCTTCCGGCTGCTTACGTGATCGGCGCACTGGTTCTTTTGGGCCTGCTGGTCACCGTCGTGTATGTGAAGGTCAACCACGATTGGTTTGGGCTGGCCGAGCCTGATTGGGATCGTTTGGCCATCTCGTCTTCGATAGAGACGATCCAAAGCGATGAGCAGACCTGGAAGATCGTCTATGAAAACACAGAGGACTCGCGGTTTGCCGGTTTGGTGCGGCATGCTTCGTTGATCCGCTTCGATCGCGTGCCTTTTTTGACCCACGACATTTTGGTCACTTCTGGCGATTACGCCGACCCCGAGCGAGTCAAGACGAGTGTGATCGATCACCATTTTTTGTGGCGTTCGCCCGATCTGGCCCGGCCCGAAGGTGCGATCAATCTGTTGCACACGATGGCGGTCAGCCAGGATATTTATCGCCAATTGCTCCAGGTCCGTACCCAGGATCGGGTTGCGATCGTCGGGCGCGAGATCCTTCGCGTTGAGGTGTACGATCGGAATGGCGTCTACCTGGGAGATTGGCACGACACCGGCTGCAATACGCTCCTGGTCCGGTCGATCGAGATCGTGTCCAGGTGACGGTCTTGCGTCAAGCACGCAGATGCCAACGGCGTCCGAGATGTAACAATGCGAAACCGATACCGTTTTGAGTGTTTGACCAGACTCCAGCCCGATAATCATGACTACCCGGTGGAGGTGGCGAGATGGATGAAAAGTTTGAAACAACACCGCTACGCGATCCTCGGCCTTGCCAGCGCGACATCCGTGGCACTTTTTGCCCTCGTGCCCGTTGGAGTGGCCTTGATCGCGCTGCTGGCGGTGATTGGCGCGTGTGCCTTTTCCCAGGCGGTGTGGAACACCTGCCGCATTCGCGAGCAAGCCGATCCCGCCCACCAGGCCCGGCAGCAAGCGATCACGTCAATGGCCCTTACGTTGGACTTTTCGCTGGGGATGCTGTGGGCGGCGCAGCTGTCTTGGGTTTGCTGTCGGTCACAGTGATCGTCATCAAGAGATGAGTGATCGTCATCAAGAGATGAGTGATCGTCATCAAGAGATGAGGAGAGGATAGTCTCTACACGGAAGGGAATGTGGGGAGAATCCTCGGGCTGTTGGTCTTTTTCGCAGGGCCGTTGTTCTTTGTAGGAGCAGTGTCGGAGCAAGTGATCCGGGTGTTCCTCCTGAGCTGTTTTATGATTGAGGTCTAGATGATGAAATCTCACCTTCCAACACCGAAAGGTCGCCACAACAAGCCAGCACTTCCGCGATGGGCGATTCCCCTCGTCTGGGCAGTCCTCGTGTTGATGATCCTGGTCGTTCTGCCGTGGGCTGTGGCCAAGCTTGGCCCTCGCTACGGTTGGTCTCAAGCAGTCCCCGCGACGTGGAATCTAGCCGGACTCATTGCAGTCGCCATCGGTCTTGCGTGGTACGTCTGGTGCCTTGTTTTCCATTTCAAGAGCTATCGCGCTTCGGTGCGTATTGGCTTCACTCCGCCACATCTGGTCGTGGCTGGTCCCTACAAGTACTCTCGGAACCCAATGTACGTATCGGGCCTGTTTGCATGGCTCGGATGGACGGTCTTTTACGGAAGCCCCGCGGTCTTGGTCGGGTTAGTGTTTCTCTGGTCAATGTTCACCGTCCGAGTCATCCCTTATGAGGAGCGCCAACTCGAGGCGTTATTTGGTGACGAATATCTCGAATACAAGAGTTCGGTACGGCGATGGATCGGCCGGGTCTGATTCGTCCTCGATCATCAGGTCTTCAGCTTGGTTTATAAAGCGAGAAACCTATATAGGTTTTGAAGGCAAACAGGCGGGAGGCCCGCGATCCGTAAAAGGAGGATATGGTGATGGGTTCATTGATTTCGAAATGCGAACGCGCTTTTGATTTTGCGGCCGGCCAGCTCGGCCACCTGGTGCAAAACCATCCCGACCGGTTCCCAATGTATACGATGAACGGGAAATGGATCCACGAAGGTGAGGCGTGGACAAATTGGTGCGAGGGATTCCTGGGCGGGCAATTGTGGCTGCTGTACCGCCACACAAGCGATCCGGCGTGGCGGGGAAAGGCAGAACACTATTCCCGGCTGATCGAACATCGCAAGAGGGATCGCACGGTGCACGATCTGGGCTTTTTGTTCTGGTCGACCTGGCGTCGATGGTACGAGGTGACAGGCGATCAGGCGATCGACGCGGTGGTGGTTCAGGCAGGGCAGACGCTGGCCTCGCGCTTTAAAGAAAAGGGACAATATTTGTGCTCTTTTGTGGCCGACGAGAGCTCGTTCATCGACATTATGATGAACGTAGGGATCATTTTCTATGCCGCGCAGCGGACGGGCGACGCCAAGCTGTGGCGCGTGGCCCACCAACACTGCCTCACCACCCGCCGCTATTTGGTGCGCGGTGATGGCAGCACCGTGCACGAGGGGATCTTTAGTCTGGAGACGGGCGAATTTTTGAGACAGAGCACCCACCAGGGCTGGCGGGGCGATTCGTCGTGGGCGAGAGGGCTGGCCTGGGCGCTGTACGGCTTTGGCACGGCGTATCGATTCAGCCAGGATATCCGTTTTCTGAACACGGCCGAGGCCTGCGCGGCCTACTATATCGAGAACACGCCCGATCACGGTGTGCCGCCCAACGATTGGTCCGAGCCCGAGCCGGCGCTGCCCTACGAGAGTTCAGCGGCAGCGATCGCGGCCAATGGGTTTTTGAACCTGGCGCGGCTGACCCAGGACCCGGTGCGGGCCCGTTTTTACCAGGATTACGGAAGGCGGATCGTCGATACCCTGACCGGCCCCGAGTTCCTGGCGATCGAGACGCCCGGCTGGGAGGGGATCTTGAAACATGGCTCCTATCACCAGGCCAGGGGACTGGGCGTGGACGAGAGCGTGATGTGGGGCGATTACTTTTTCCTGGAGGCTTTGAGCAAGGTGCTGGGGTACGAGTAGGAGGAATGTGAATGTGTCAGAGCTAGAGCACGTGCTTGCAGAGACCGTTCGTTCCCGCTACAAACGGACCCACGTTTTGCTGCTCGACCTGGTGGCGGACATGAGCGACGCGGAACTGCGCTGGCAGCCGCAGCCACCGGGAAATTCGATAGCCTGGATGGTATGGCATCTCGGCCGCTTTGCCGACGGTTTTCAGAAAGAGATTGCCCACGCACACCAGGAGCTGGCTGAACAATTGGGCGAGACGCAAGAGGTGTGGGTTGCAGAGCGGATCGCGAGCCAATGGAACCTGGACGCGGCCCAGCTTGGCTCGAACGAGGCGGGAATCGGCATGGCGACGGACGATGCGCTTGGGTTGTGTCTGCCTGACAAGCACGTTCTTCTGGGTTACGCCCGGCGCTGTTTTGCGCTGGCCGACAGAGCGGTCGATGCGATCTTGGAGCACCATTTTGCCGCGTTGTACGCCAGCCCGTACAGGACAGAACCGGTCACGATTGGGGATACCGTCCTGGCGAACCTGCAGCACGAGCGGTACCATCTCGGGCAGATGCGATATCTGAAAAAGATGATGCGTCGCTTTAGCGGAGGGGACAGCGGCGGGGTGTAATGGCGCAAGCCGTTCGGGGACAAACTTGGCAAATTGATCCCGATTTCCTCTTTGCCAGGTCCCGGCAAATACCGTTCTCCGGTTCCTATCTCTTCCCAATAACGTCTGTATCAATCGTAGGATAATCGACCCCTATACGTCAAGTATTGAGATGATGTATGCTGTAAAATAAGATACATCATTGGAAAAACAAAGGAGACGTTACATGGCATTGCCGATGGTTCATCTTGCCGTTGCGCACGCGCTTGTAGTCATCTGTGGATACAAATCCAGTCCTGCGTTCTATCTCGGCAGCATCGCCCCCGACGCGATACACATGCGTTCCGACATCGCCATAGGCGACAAGCAAATGGTCCATCTGCACAAGGATGGCGCGACCGATCTCGAACGGTTACAACAACTCGTCACTGTGCACTTGCAAGGATCTGGTGACGCTGCATTTGCCGAGGGCTATTGTGTCCATCTCTTGACCGACCATTACTGGTTTGGTGAGTTTGTCGGACCTTGGCGAACCAGGCTCGGCGACAACATCCCAAGGCACGAACGCCGGACCCTGTACTATAACGAGTGCGACAAGATCGATCTGGACCTGTACGACCAACTGCCGTGGCGCCAGGATGTTTGGGATCTCTTGCAGTCTGCTCAAGCAGACGATTTTGAGGGGCTTCTTTTACAAAACGAAATCGAACTGTGGCGAGATCGGGTTTTGCATTGGTACGACGACAACCGGCACAAACAGACGTATCAGCCTCTCTATCTCACACTCGAGATGGCGTTGGGCTTTATCGGTGATGCCTCTGCCGCTGTTTGTGAGCAAATGGGGCAATGGAGACAATCGGTACCAGATTCGCGTTAATCTGGCGAGTCACGACATATCCAAACCGGCCGGCGTGGCGCTGTCGTGCCAGGCAGGAGAAAAACGGGCTCGATTCGGAAGGGTGCGATGGTCACGAAAGGCAGTTCGGTCGTTGTTTTTGACGATCACAACCAGGTGTTGCTGGAACTCCGGGAGGATGCGCGGATCTGGGCTTTACCGGCGGGGCATCTTGAACCGGGAGAAACGTACGAGCAGGCCGCCGTTCGCGAGGTGCGTGAAGAGACGGGATATGCGATCGACCTGGAACGGGTGGTCGGCACGTATTGGCGGCCACAATTCCCGCACGGTGGCAACACGATGAGGGTGTTTGCCGGGCGGGTTGTCGGCGGGGATCCATCCACACACGATTGGGAATCGCTGGAGGTGAAGTGGTTTCCACTCGACGCTCTGCCCAGACGGCTGTTTTCATTCTCGCGCGAGCACATCGAGGATGCCTGTGCCAACGCGGCGGAGCCTTTTGAGAAGGAACAGCGCTTCTCGAGGATTCAGGCCGCTCTGCTGGCCTGTTTTCTGGCCTACCGCCGTGTGCGCAACGCGATCTGGCGACGTCCGCAATAGAGGAAAAACGCATGAAGAAACTGGCTCTACTCGCGCTGGCGACGTTCGTGCTGTTTCTGAGCACACTCGTCGGCACGCCGATCCTTCCCGAGTTGGCGAGCAGCCTGGGGGCGGGTACAAACGCGACGGCTGCCACGCTGTCGTCGGCATTGATGACCGTGGTCTTGCTCCAGTTTTTTACCGGCGGGCTGGCCGATCGCTATGGGCGGCGGCCGGTCCTGGGCATCGCCGCGCTGGCTGGCGGGCTGACCTCGCTGGGGTGCGCCCTGGCGCCCAACTGGCATTGGCTGCTGGCGATGCGCATCCTGGGCGGTGTGGCCGACGCCGTCTCGATGCCGGCGCTGTTGGGTCTGACGGCCGAGATCAGTGAGGGACGGCAGGGCACGTTTTTTGGCGTGCTGCGTTCTGCACAGGGAGTGTCCTTTATCCTCGGACCGGCCATCGGGGGTGCGCTCTCTTTGTTTGCCTTGCGAGCGCCCTTTGTGGCAGACGCGGCGCTGTCGTTGGCCGCCTGCATCCTGCTGGTCGTTTTTGTGCCGGGTGCCAGTGCCCGTTCGGGAGAGGCACACCATTGGTCGCAGCTTGCACGGCTGAAAGCGCTTTTTGTCGAGCGGCGATTTTACGCCTTTGCCCTGTTTTGTGGGGTGAACAATGTCGCTTTTCCGGTGCTGGCCGCGTTTGTGCCGATCAAAGCCCGCCAACTGGGAGCCAATCCACGCCAGATCAGCCTGATCTTGGCCCTGGAAGCGGTCTTTTTTTCGCTGGCCTCGTGGCTGATCGGCCGGGCATCGGACCGCTGGGGGCGGCGCGTCTTTGTCGTGGCTGCGCAGCCTGGGGTGGTGCTCGCTTGCGTAGGTCTGGCGCTGGCGCCAAGCTGGCCGGTGATGGCTGCATGGTACGCGCTCTTTGGACTGGCCGGCGGCACGACGTTTCTGCTCGGCCTGGTGATGGCTGCCGACGTGATCCCGGCGCACGATGCATCGAGCATGTTGGGCGCGTTCGACGCAGCCGTGGATCTGTTGATTTTTGCTGCTCCGGCGTTGGCGATGCTCGTTTACCAACAGTTAGGGCACGTAGCGCCGTTGTTTTATCTGGCCGGTATGCCAGCGTTGCTGGCGTTGCCTGTGGCGCTGCGCATTGAGGAGACCAAAGCGCAGCTTTCTGCCGGCGAGTAGGTGCGTGAGTAATCCTCTCGCTGGTTTGCGGCCATTTTGAGCAAGGGGAAAAGGTGGTTTTTCAACTTTTGCGGGGCCGAGTTCGAAACATACATACCGGGTGGCTTTCGCGTCACCAGGCGTGCCCGGACCGAACTCGAGCATACGACGTTCCTCAGTTATCACCTGGTCAAGGCAAGGGAAAGAAGATGACATGAACCGGTTGCAGCATATGTTGCTGGTAGCTATCGCTGCAATGATGTCGCTGTCGGCTTGTGCTCGGCCTGCACCTACCGTCGAGCCGGTCACGATCAGTTTTGCCTGTAAGGATTACGCACGCGACCAATACGTGGACCTGGTAGAGCGTTTTGAAAAGGCCAACCGCGACGTTCGCGTCCAGATCGTCTCGGCCTACTATATTTCAGCTCAATCATTGCAACCTGAAGCTTGCTGGAAATGGCTGGTTTTCCTGAGCGACCGGCCAGAGGTAGTACAAAAGCTAGCGGCGCGAAAGAGCATTGCCGCATCGCCGGCGTGGCAGGTCGACGAATCGGCGCGGATGGCTTTCCAGGCGACACTCAAGTACGACGACGCGGCTATCTTGCGCCAGCGTTGGGAGATCCCCTGGCTTGGATATGCTTATCCCTGGCTGCACGAAGCGTTCATCGTTGTCCTGGCCGGCGGCGATGCAGAACGCGCATTGGCAGAGGCCCAAAACAAGGCAGAAGCTTTAGTGTTGTGCCTGGAGAGTGAGGGCAATCACCCTGATGCCCTGAAAGCCTGTGCACAAACGGTGGATCCCGCATATCCAGATCACTGAGGGTGTGAAGCTATGGCGGGTATTGTCTTTTTGCCGGCATCCCCGCTGTTTGCTCGGTTAGCGGAATTCCTAACGGGAGGATCTGTGAAACCAGAAAGACTGTCAAGAACAACCGTATACCGCAGCCGGTGGGTCAATCTGTATGTGGACAAGGTACGTTTTCCAAATGGTCGGATCATCGAACGTTACCACTTGCTCGATTTTGAGAGCCCGTCTGTCGTTGCCGTTGTGGAAGACGATCGGGAGCACGTTCTGCTCGTCAGTGTCTGTCGTTATACAACTGGTTCTACGGATTGGGAACTCCCGGCAGGAGGCGTAGAGGCTGATGAGTCTGTCATCGATGCCGCTCAACGCGAGGTACTGGAGGAGACGGGATATGAGACGACGGACCACCGGCAAGTACATTCGTATTACCCGATGAATGGGATAGCAAACAAGGTTATGTACATCATTCGCTGTCGAGCGTCAAAGCGCACAAGGGACTTTGATCGAAGCGAGATCAAACAGGCTCGATGGTTCTCACAGAGCGAGCTCAAGCAAATGATCGAGGACAAGACGATGTCGGATGGGCCTTCGTTGACCGCGTTGCTGTTGTGCTATGGGACGATGGGATCCGAGTAGCGCATTTTGTAGAAAGAGTGGACGATGGTTCAGCTCAGCACCAACCTTTCCGATTCGCTGCTTGAACTGATCCGTCACGACGAGGTACCGGTAGACGCTGTCGAGGTCGGGCCGTGGTTCAGTGTGCAGCAGATTCGCCAGTATCGGCAGATGCTGCCAAAGCTGCCATTCATTTTTCATGGCGGCGACCTGATCGAGCAAGTCGATCTGATCCCGGGGGCTATTGCCAGGATAGCAGCATACCTGCGCTGCACCGAGAGTCCATGGATCTCGATGCACATCACGATGTGGCTGCCAGGCATGGTCTGGCTGATGCTGCGGCGAGGGTGGCGTATGCCGCTGCCCGATCCCGACCGGGCCACCCGGCGGTTTGCCCGCCAGGTCAAAAAGCTGGCGCGCGCAATCAACATGCCCGTGCTTTTGGAGAACACGGAACCACTTCCTTTTGATGGCTATGACTTTGAAGTGTACGCGGAACGGATTACCAAGGTGGTAGAGCAAACCGAGTGTGGCCTCGTCTTGGATATCGCGCATGCTCGCGTGTCAGCCGCCGCATTGGAGTTGGATGTGTACGATTACCTGAGTTGTTTACCTCTCGATCGGGTGGTGCAGTTACACATCAGCGGGCCAAGAGTACGAAACAATCGCCTCGTCGATGCGCACGAACCACTTCAAGAGATCGACTATGCAGTGCTTGATTTCGTGCTGGCGAGGACACACCCACGGGTTGTGACGCTAGAGTACATTCGGGAGCGCGATGCCCTGCGGGAACAGCTCTTCCGCCTTGGTGGCGTTCTGGGCTTACACAGAAATGCATTATCTGGAGAGTGTGAGCGAGGTTGAAAAGGCAGAGAGGG
>JAFGJF010000600.1 GCA_016929205.1 Anaerolineae bacterium | reverse complement strand
CTTAATCAAATAGCTCGCTTTTCTTTTACTTCTCTACGCTAAACTTCGTTTTCTACCCCTCACTGACCGGCTATCCGAGAGATCTCTTCCTAGCCAACATGATGATCAAACCAGCACCCCACGAATAAAACACCCACCCAACGACGAACACGATCAGTAACACTCCCGCCACGGCGAGCATCCAGGATCCAAAAATCGCAACGATAAAAGCCCCAACTCCGATACATGCCAGCAAGCCAGTATATACGGCAAGGATAACGCGCCCCACGCCGGGATCCGCCCGGAAAACACCCGATACGGGCACGACCAACGCCAGAGCAACGATGGAAAGCACGAGAAAGCCAAAATTGCCAAATATGAGCGCGAGCACGGTGCCCAAGATCAGGCTGCCGAACGAGGTGAGTAAACATACAGCGACCCAATTCGAAGCCACAATCTCTTCTCTGGGCAACGCCAGCCGTCCAAATCGATCGAACCGCAAAACAAGGGCAAACAGCGGGCGCGCCGTCCAGGTCAGCACGGCAAAAAGAAAATAAACCAAAGAAATCGGCAAAACAACGACGTACAAAATCGGTACTTGGCGTGCAATAATGCGCAGCGCACGCCACACGCTGGAGACAATAGACACCGTCTCCCATTGCTCGGTCGTGGTCAAACGGGACATCCAGAGAAAATAGCGCAGCAGCAAGCGGTAGACCGGGTTCCGCGCCTTTAATGCTTCGACAATACCTTGTCGCGCCCAGTCCGACATTGGGTCCAGGCGCAATGCTTCGCGAAAATGAGTTAGCGCCCGTTTATGGTCCAACCGATGGAGCAGTGCCCATCCTTGATTTGCATGGGTCGACGCATTCTCAGGATCGCGGGCAAGCGCCGTGGTAATAGCCTGATCGGCCTCGTCTTTGCGCCCCATATTGACCAAGGCCATTCCCCGCAGATTGGCGCATGCACTATTTTCCGGGTCAAACTGCAAACCTCTCTCCGCTGCTGCCAACGCCCGTTTCCAATTCTTTTTGCGCACATAGATGCGGGCAAGCCCAGCATGGTATTGTGAATTTTCCGGATCAAGCCGGAGCGCTTCGGCAATCGCCTTTAACGCACTGCTGGCCCGCCCCAGTTCCAGCAAAGCCAGCGCCCGAACGTAATGCCCTGCCGGCCAACCCGGCTCCAGGCCGATCGCAGTTTCCGCTTCCCGTAGCGCATCCAGGCTGCGGTCTTGAGCATACAAGGTATATGCAAGCAAAGCGTGTGCCCGAGCATCGTCCGGATCGTTACCCAACCATTCTAGCAGCCTGGCTTCGGCATCTGCATAGCGTCTTGCATTGAGGAGCGCGCGCGCCTGTGTGAAATAGATTTCCCGCGTTACAGGAACGGCGCCCATCACCGCTCCTCCTGCGAGCGCCCGGAAAACAAGCCAGAACTGCGTGAGATGTGGAGATGGTCAAGGATGTCATCGTACATGCCACCCTGGTTGGCATAGATGGCGTAATTGCGCGCCGTAGCAAACCATTCCTTGATCGTCGATCGCGAGCCATTGATCGCGCGCTCTAGATCGCGCGTGGTCAATGGCTCGGGAATCCCCGTCTCGATTGCTTGGCGCAGCTTTTGCTCCACCGCCAGATCGACGGCGCCTTTGAGATCTGCGCCAGAAAAATCCACACTCGTTCGGGCCAGTTTCCCATAATCGATGTTCTTGATCGGTTTATCGGCGAGCATCACGCGCAATATGGCTGCCCGAGCCTGGACGTCGGGCGGTGGCACAAAAAGCACCCGATCAAAACGCCCGGGACGCCGCATTGCAGGATCGACGTGCCACGGTGCATTGGTCGCAGCCAGCACCAAAACACCCTCATTGTTGGCCTCAACGCCATCCAACTCGGCCAGAAACTGGTTGATCACTTTGCGTCCCGCACTAAAGCGCATGTCGGCACGGCTTGCGCCCAATGCGTCGACTTCGTCGAAAAAAAGCACGCAAGGCGTATTGTCCCGTGCCAGCTCAAAGATGCCGTGCAACTTTTGTTCGCTCTGTCCGATGTACATATCGAGCACATCGTGCAGACCAACCGAGATGAAACGCGCCCGCACCTGTCCTGCCGTCGCACGAGCCAGATACGTTTTGCCACACCCAGGCGGTCCATACATCAGGATGCCACCGCCAATGGACTTGCCATAAGCCCGATAGATGTCAGGATGTGTGAGCGGGTAGATGATTTTGATCCTGATCTCTTCTTTGAGCGCTTCCATGCCACCCACATCCTGAAACGAAATGCCTGGCAACTCCAAGAGATCGTCTGCAGTGGGTACGGACTCGGTTGAAACAAAAATGGTTCGATCCTGACGCTCTTTTTCACCATCGTCCGGCCCGGCAAACTGCTCCGCAAGCGGTGGCGTCTCCGATTCAACCAGCACGAGTTGAGGCTCTAGGTCGGGGTCGGCAAGCGCCGGATCTTGGGCAACCGCTTGTCGATATGCTTGCGCAGCTTGTTCCACTTCTTTACTTGCCAGGTATAGTCGTGCTGCCAAGATCAGCGCCTGTGCAGAAGGAGCATCAGGACCGCGCATCATTTGCTCCAAAACAACAAGCGCCACATCTCTTTTGCCTTGCCGGTCGTATGCCCTGGCCAATGCCAGTTTGATGTCATCGTCATCAGGTGCGAGATCGAGCGCTTGACGATAGGCGCCAGACGCCTCGGCGAATTCGTTGTCCGCCATCAACAGATCCCCGAGATGCTTGCGCAAGAGCACAACATCGGGAGATGCCTCGATCGCGGCCTCCAATGCTTGAATGAGCGCTTTATTGCTCATACCCTATTCTCCTGTCAAGATTCATTTCTCCATCTGTTGGTGAAACAACTCTTATTTTACACTAGGTAGCATTGTAACGTCAAGGCAGACTTGCAGATAAACCGATCACACAGCCTGGAAAAAAGCGGAGACTTGTTTTGAATGGTTCTACCTGAACTCGCACAAAAGACAAATTGCGAGTATAATGGAGTTCTTGGCAGCGATGGGTCTTGAAATGGGGGGAGACTATGGACATCCTCATCATCGGCACTGGTGCCATTGGTTCTCTGCTCGCGTTCCAGCTTGGAGTAGCTGGCCATCAAGTGACAACAGTTGGCCGACCTGCCTATGTTCAGGCAGTAAACAGCCGTGGCGTATTCCTGGATCGTGACGGACGGGCTTGCTGTATAGATTGCATTCAGGCAGTTGAGACAACCAAAACCCTGAAAAAGGCCCGATTCGACCTGGTTTTAATTACAACCAAAGTCTTTGACACTGCCGTGGCTGCAGTGCAAGCACTGCCCTTTGTTCAACAAGGCGCGTTGGCGTTGGTGATCCAAAACGGTGTAGGCGGTATCGACACTGCACAGGGCATTTTGGGCGAACACAACTTGTTTGCCGGGATCATCACCATTCCGGTTGAAAGCCCCAAACCGGCGGTCATCCGCGCACACCTGGACAAAGGGGGCATCGGCATTGCTGCCGTGAACGGACGGAAAACAACACCACTCGTCGGTTTGTTTTCGCAGGCTGGCTTTGAAACGCGTCTTTATGCAGACTGGCGATCACTCAAGTGGTCCAAATTGATGCTGAACCTGCTCGCCAATGCCATTCCTGCCATCCTGGATTGGCCATTGGAAAAAGTATATGTCAATCGTGGTCTTTACGAACTGGAAATAGATGCATTGCGCGAAGCACGGGTAGTCGTTCGAGAACTCAAGATCGAGTTGGTATCTCTGCCGGGCTATCACGTACCGATCATCGTCGGTGTACTGAGCGGACTGCCAATATGGTCAACACACGCTCTTTTTCAAAAAATGATTGTCGGCGGCAGGAATGGGAAACAGCCTTCGCTGCACATAGAGTTGTCTCGCGGGCGTGATAAATCCGAAGTGGCGTTTCTTAACGGCGCAGTAGCCCGCTCTGGCGTCAAACTGGGGATACCAACGCCCACCAATCAGGCGCTATGTGATATGGTATCGGGAATTACTCAAGGTCAAATCAAATGGAGTGAATATCGAGGTCAGGCAGATCGCTTAATCCACAGGATCCAATCAAAGAACAGAAAAGCAATCAAACTCTAGGAGGAAATATGCTTCAGAACACCAACATAGCCTTCATCGGCAGCGGCACGATGGCCGGCGCAATCATCAAAGTGATATTGGACAAAAAGCTGATCGCGCCGCAGAACGTGGCGGCCAGCGAACCACGGGATGAACGCCGGAGAGAGTTAGCAGACAGCTATGGCATCACAACTACCAAGGACAACAGCACTGCTGTCAAGGACAAAGACATTGTCGTGCTATCAATCAAACCACAAGTGATGCCCATCATCCTTGAAGAACTGCACGGACAGATTCCACCTCGAGCCCTGGTATTGTCCATTGCTGCCGGCGTACCTGTATCCTCAATCATCAACGGATTGGGACACAAGGCAGTGGTCCGGGTGATGCCCAACACCCCCGCCCAGATCGGAGAGGCTATGTCGGTGTGGATCGCTTCGCCTGCTGTTTCAGAGACACAACGCAAACAAGCTCAGACCATTTTACAGGCAATGGGGCAGGAACTTCAAGTCCATGCTGAAGAGTATCTGGATATGGCCACAGCCGTCAGCGGCACCGGCCCGACATACGTATTCCTGATGATGGAAGCGATGGTGGACGCGGCAGTACACTTGGGATTCTCACGTCAAGACGCCAAAAAACTAGTCGTGCAAACTGTATTGGGCTCGGTCCTCTTTGCGCAACAATCAAACAAACACCTGGCCGAACTGCGCAATATGGTGACCTCGCCGGGCGGCACCAGCGCCGACGCCATTTACCAACTCGAAAAAGGGTCAATGCGCACAGTGCTCTCCAAAGCGATTTGGGCCGCCTACCAAAAGAGCCGGCTTTTGGCCAGCATGGTATCGACTGTCAACGGACCAGAGCGGCCAAGCCTGGAGGAGTGAACGCGTTATGGCGCAATATGTGACCTACGACGCAAACGCACCTCTGCAGGATCGACAGGCAGAAGCGATCCTGATGTGCGAGCCGACCTGATATAGTGTGCCAGTCAGGGGCTCAATGGATTGATCCGCTGCGGCGTGCCTGGAGATTGGTCTGCTCACGCGATCGGCCACGAGCTGACCGCGTTCTTTGGCCTGGACTATGGCCAGACCCTGGCTATTCTGTGCCCGGTGGTGTTGAGACATCAGAAGCAATGGAAAGGTTCCAAGCTGATCCAGTACGGGCGACGGGTGTGGGGGATCGAAGGATTGAGTGATCGAGCGACAACCGACAGCGCAATAGACTAGGCGGTGGTGATATGAGCAGCGAGTTGGGGAATGATAGACAAAAGCGCCAAGACCCCATAGAGTGGGCCAAAGACAGACTCACCCGAAGGAGCCTGATCGCGTTCGATCTCGACAAGACCGTACTCGAACAAGGCGAACAGGACGAATTACAGCAGTTCACCTGGTCGATTTGCCAAACGCTGATCCACCTGGCAGAGCAAGGTTTTCACATCTCGGCCGTGACCGGGAACAGTTTGAGCCGGCTCAGTGCCAAGTTTGTCAATGCGCTCGTCCGTGAGTTGTGTAGATACCGCCGCCTGTCTTTGCTTTCCCAGTTTCATCTCTTTTGCAATGGCGCCAGTGTTTACATCCACTTTCCACCAGGACAACTCGGCAAGCTGCTTTGCTTTGAGGCATCTTTGGCCCAGGATAAGGATCTGGACCCGTTCGAGGCCGACAAGCGTCTCACCGAAAAAGCTCTATCATGTCTGTTCGCTGACAGCAGGCAAGCCAGCGTTAAAGACGAATTCATCGATGTTGAATACTTATCCAAGACGGCGATAAAAAAGGAAACGGTCGACGCGATAATCAAGATCGCCCAAGGCGTGGTATCGACCTGGTGGGCCAAACTGGATCTGGATCAGATGCGCAGCAGCTACTATATCAACTATCCAGGCGGAAGACATACAGATCAGAATCGAAAAGTCTATGCCGACTGCGAGGGATCGGAGAACAAAGAAGCCTCTGTTTTCCACGCTTTTTCCGAGCAGGGAGAGCTGCCGCCCCAGGTCATAAAGCGCACTGTGACAGATGCGCAGGGCACAGAGCACTGCCCCCAGATTGCCGTAAAAGACATCCTGTCCTATCGGCATGCGAGAACACGGATGAACCCCAATGAGGACCCGAGAGCGTATGTTGTCCAGCAGATCCGGCAAGGGATCGAAAAAGAAGGACTGACCCTGATCGCCGTGATTCCGGGCGGGCGCGGGACGATCGACATCACCAAACAAGATTCAAACAAAAAGCAAGCGCTGCTTTATCTGATCGAGCGGCTAGAGATCAAAGGCGACAGCACTAAACGCGAAGGAGAGGGCATCAACGTCCTTTACTTTGGCGACGAAGTCGTCCTTAGCGGAAACGACATCGAGGTCACGCGTATCCCCGACATTCAGGTTTTCGCAGTGAATCCTCACCGCGAGCGCGTTCCCATGAGTTCGCGAATATGGATTCCCAGAACCCACCTGATTGGCCCCAAGGCAACGGACTTTGTGCTGCGCAAGCTGGAAACTGCAACCTCAGATCTGCTCAGCACGTACGCCAACGACGTTTTAGATGACAGAGACTCACCACGCTACGGCCACAAGACTGCGGTTCACATCTTTCGGGAAATGATCGAACGGGAGATCATACAGGAAAAGATGGAACGGGGATCGTGGCTGTGGACATCAGGCAAGACGGATCTGCACGTACTGAATGCGGTCTCGACCCTGCTCACGGTGCTCACCCGTCCGGGGGAGGGAGCGACAAGGATGGCAGACAAGGTTAATCGGATGATCAACGAATGGGGTATGGAAGCGCAAGAATACAAAGAATCTTTGATCCCGGATCGATCCTATCTGGCGCTTGGCGGAAGTCACTGGGACACAGAGGGGGATCTCTAGTGGTGAACCTATCTTTTTGCGCTGGCTAACAAAAGCCCTAGTCCACGTCTGGTCATCATTGCTAAACGCATAAACTCGTGGTACAATGTGTATGGGGGTCTGACGATTAGGTACGGTACTGTTGTGACTGCCATCACGGATCAAGCACGGAGAGGCATTTGAAAGAGAATAACAGCCGACGGCTGATCGAGAATGCTCTCGGTGAGCGGTCGGCTGTTGTTGTCACAAGGATTCCAAGGTGGCAGCCCTGCAATACCCCGTATGGGAGGCAGCGATACAATGAACAAAGTCCGGATCCTCGTTGTCCAAAACGAACATACGAGTGCAATAGGCGTACAGAACAGGCTAAAAAGTCTGGGCTATGCCGTACCAGCGGTCGTTTCATCCGGAAAAAACGCCATTGAAAAGGCAGCAGAGATATCCCCGGACCTGGTGTTAATGGATATGTGTCTAAAAGGTGATGTGGATAGTGTGCAGGCAGCAGAATGCATCCGCGATCGTTTTGGCATCCCCGTGATTTATCTGACCACCTATATGGATGAAAGCGATCTACGCCGCGCCAGGGTAACAGAACCCTTTGGCTGCATCTTTAAGCCCTTTGGCAAACAAGAACTGCGTAACGCGATCGAGATGACACTACACAAGCATCGGGTGGGACGCGAAGGATGGTCGCCTGCTTTGTCAAGCATAGATGACGTCCTTGTTGCCGGCGATAAGCCGAGATCGACGCGACTGCATCAAGAGACTGTCCGCCGGCTGCGTGAAGCCGAAACGCTGGGCGCGGCGACCTCGGTACTAACCCGCCTGCTGGATATGGAGCAGGTACTCGAGTCGATCGTCAAATCCGCCATCTGGTTGATCCCGGCCAGCACAAACGCTGTAATCTATTTGCTAGACCAGACGGCAAACAAACTCGAGCTTGAAGCCACGGCAGCCCAACAAGAACATGACGTGCCGATCTCGATCGAAGCAGGTATCGCCAACCTGGTAGTCAAGGAAAAACAACTGATCAACGTGTCTGATCCAGACACCGATCCTCGATCGCTCGGCCTGGGTATCGCTCCCACACAGAAATCCCTCCTAGCTGCCCCCTTGATTGTTGACAACGACTGCATCGGCGCACTCGGTGTGAACGCCAACCAAGTAAACGCGTTTACTGTCGACGACGAACGGTTGTTGACGATATGGGCTACCCAGGCCGCCGTCGCCATCAGAAATGCCAGGCTGCACCGGGAAGTGCAGCGCCGGGTAAACGAGCTATCTTTTCTCGATCGTATCGGGCGCGCCGTGACGTCCAGTCTGGATCCACAGCAGATCTTGACCACCGCTATGGAGGAAGCGACGCGCGCCTTCAAGACAGAGGCGTTTTCCGTTTTGCTGCGCGACGAGGAAAGCAGCGAGCTGGTCTTTGAGGCCACAATTGGGCCGGAACTGAAAGGCATGAAAGGCCTTCGCTTGCCACCGGGAGAAGGTGTCGTCGGCTGGGTGGCAGAGCAGGGGCAGCCCTCTTTTACAAACGAGGTCGGAACCGATCCCCGTTTCTGTCCCGATGTGGACAAAATCACCGGGTTTACCACCAGATCGGTTCTCGCCGTCCCTTTGAAGGTGAGAGGCAACGTCATCGGTGTGATGGAAGGTGTAAACAAGACGGACGGGACATTCGATCAGGCCGATGTCGAACTGCTGTCTGCGATGGCTCAGTGGGTAGCCATCGCCGTACACAACGCACAGCTCTTTCTGGAAACGCAAAACCGCTACGAAGAGCTGGAACGCACGCAAGCTCAACTTGTGCAATCGACCAAAATGGCAGCCGTGGGCCAACTCGCGGCCGGCGTCGCCCACGACTTTAACAATCTGCTGACCGTCATCACCGGGCTCTCCGATCTGCTGATTTGCACGCCCGACATCAGCGAGTCGACGTTTGCAGATCTGAGAATGATCCGCGAGACGGCCGACCGGGCCGCCTCGCTGACCAAACAGCTTTTGGCCTTTAGCCGCAAACAGGTTTTGCAGCCCAGAGTACTGGATCTGAATGTCCTGGTCACGGGGATGGAAAAAATGCTTCGCCGATTGATTGGCGAGGACATTGCCCTTGACATCCAGCCGAGCCCCACGCCGGGGATGGTCAAAGTCGATCCCGGGCAAATCGAGCAGGTTGTGATGAACCTGGTCGTCAATGCGCACGATGCCATGCCCAAGGGCGGCAAGCTTTCTATCACAGTCGCCACCGTCGCCCTGGACGGCACGCATGCCCAGCTCGATCCCGAATCGCGCCCGGGCACATTTGCTTGTCTGTCGGTAACGGACACGGGCGTGGGGATGGACGAGAACACCGTTCAGCGCATTTTCGAACCGTTCTTTACCACCAAGGGAATGGGCCGGGGCACGGGGCTGGGGCTGTCAGTCATCTATGGTATTGTCAGGCAGCACGAAGGATGGATCACCGTGCACAGCAAGCCGGGATCGGGTTCCACCTTTCAAGTGTATTTACCGATATGCGCGCCAGAACAGGCCGATCGATCCCAGGAAATGGGTCTCTCGGCCGCCATTCAAGGCAGAAACGAACGGATCCT
>JAFGJF010000092.1 GCA_016929205.1 Anaerolineae bacterium | reverse complement strand
CTCCTCGGATTAATTGCCCCGCCTATGTCGCAAGTCGCTGTCAAGCCGGCACGATTCCTGCTCGCGCGTATGCCGCCTTGCGTACAAGAGAAAACACACACCTGATAAAAAAGTTTCAGACCGGGCCCTAGTCAAACAACTCTCTCAAGTTCTCTATCATCAGATAACCACCAGCCAATAATACGATCAGGATCACAAGCGTCCAAAAAAAGTCATAGATCAGAACCAGGGCAGCAAAAACAGCCAACGCAGCGGTAATGCGGCTCACAAACAGATGAAATTGGCGCCGAAACGTTGCTTCTACAGCAAAGACAAACGCCAACAGCGCACCGACTCCAACCGCCAAGTAGTGCCGGGCAAAAACCACCAGCGTGACAAACCCAACCATCATCAATCCAACGCTGATCGCGGCCCATCCTTCAGCCAACTGCCCCACCCGCAGTTCTTTCATAGAAGAAGGATAATGCGGATGATGCAAATGTGCGTGCACCGGGGAACGTTCTCCCGATTCAAGTCGAGCCGCATATAGACTGAGCGATTCGCACAAAATGTGATCCTGAGCGATCTGTGCCCGCAGTTCGTCGATCTCGTGTGAAAGCACATAGATGTACGACTGCGTTTCAGCATACATTTCTTTGAGATGCGTTTGCTCGCGCAACGCATCGGCCTGTACGCCCAAATTCACCAAGCGCTCGCTTTTCTCTTTAATGTCATCTTGGGCCAACCTGCAACGTGCCTCTATTTGAGCCAACTGGGCCTGCACTCTTGCCAATGTCTGTCCTGGCGTTGGCACTTTGTCCAACCCGGCCCAGCCAACCGGATCATACCAGGCACGACGTACGCTGCCATCACGATCATACATCGGTCCAGCGGGGGCGTTCTCGCCCGATATCGGATCGCGCACATAGACGCCCCACAGCCCTCGGTAATATTTCACCCATCCAGGAGGCGGATCAAGCAAACGCGCTTCAGTCCACGTCTTTACCTGCCCTGAGCCAATCGAAAGGCCATCGCCGCGTGCATAATCCACAAATGGCACGTGAA
Source organism: Anaerolineae bacterium (assembly GCA_016929205.1). Next base: position 2,275 of record JAFGJF010000092.1, on the reverse strand, counting down.
AGATACTCAACGCATCTTGCTTTTGTCCTGTTGGCCTCTGCTTGAGCAAACTTGATACAGCCAAATTGACGCGATCCAGGGCCTTGCGAATGCGCGCCAAAAATGGAATCTCGACTTCGGCCAAATACTCGCCGGGAAGATAATAACCGGCATGTGATCCTGCCCCGGCATAAATGACCGGATGGCAACCATCCTCCTTTTTAAGCCCGGGATCGTCCCAGCGGCGTCGCAAATCATCGCCATGAAAATCGTGGGAGGCCAAAGCAACCCATTCGGGTTTTAATTCGCCCTTGTCGTCCCGCCAGAGATAGACACATGCCATCTCCCAGTCTGCCTCGTGATCGTTGACACCGAAAAAGCCAGAACGCCAGCTATTGAACGGGTAAAAGTACCAATATTGGAGCACCGTCCAGGCGTTTTGACGTACAACGCGTCCATAATATACGTATCGTTCGCGGTTGTCCATCATCTGTTCGTAGGCAATGGCCGATGCTGCTGCCGTATCACCCGAAACGCGGCCACGAGCCAACAAGGTAATCGAAAACAACGCATCAACCAGGCGCGATACATATCCCACCCGTGCTAACCGCCCTCTTCCGGCACGAAAACGTTCGGTTTCGCGCACCCGGCTCAGGTTTTGGCGCGCCTTTTGCAAACGATAAGCCGCCAGATCAATAATATTCATTGGCTCGATAAACTTTAAAAAGGTGACGGCATCGAACCCCTCAACGCGCGGCTCGGCAAGTTTTTCCAGGGTCAGCTCGCCTTCTGGCACCAGGCACACAACCTCCTGGCGCGGGCGTTGCACCCATAGACTGGACTCACGTACGTAGGCATCCACCTCCATCGGGAAAAACTTTTCTCCCTTGGTATAGCGAATAGCCGGCTCGAAACGCCGCAGCAACTCGATATCGGCTCTCTGACTGCTTGAGAGAGTCACGCCTGCACCTCCCAGGGCTGCGACTGATGTGATCGAAAGGCATTGGCCACCTCGGAATAGTTCAAATAGAGCACCATGAATACGCCCCAGGCCATCAACAAGCTGGCATAGTTTGGTCTGGTTGTGAAATAGATGACCAAAGAAACCAGTAGATGAATGCTTTGTACAGCCATTGCTGCCGTCCAGGCAGCACGCTTGCGCAGACGCAATCCCAGTGCCGAGACAAAGGCCATCAGCCCCAACGGCATCAAGATCGCGACCAGAGGCGAACTCTTTTCTCCGATGTCCAACAGTCGCTCCCAAAGCCACACCAGATCGATGGGAGATCGGGTAATCCAACTCGAAATCGTGTCTGCACTGATCCAGGGTACAGCATATGTCGCTACCAAGTGAACAAACCCAATTCCCATCAAACCTGCCGCCTGTAAGACCAACAGCACAGCAACGATTTTGATCTCACGCGGACATGGAGCCTTGGTTTCTTTCACAAGTTTTACTCCAGAGCATCCAAAGAGCGAACCCGGCACAAATCGCACACCAGATAAGAATGGATATCCGCTCGTATCACGTGTACAACGTGCCGGGAACCTGGTAAAAAGGCGGTCCCTACTTGGACAATGTCAAACTGTTATACTATACGGATGATGGCCTATCAGGCCAGTTGAATCACCGCTACGCCATAGCGGTCCAGCACCCACGTTTCCCCGGTTTCGACACCGGTCAACAACTCTGTCTGTCCGGCAGGCACAGCCACAATTTGTTCTTGTTCGGTATGATTAACCAAAAAAAGCAGCTGCTTGCCTTCTCCTTCTCGCAGCGACGTTTCCACGCCGGCCGGCGGCGTCAGCACTGCGGTTATGCCCGCATGCTCGAGTATGTCAGCGACGAGCAAGTCATAAAAGCCTTCCTCTTGAATGACCGTGCCCAGAAAATACCCCCATCCCTTGCCAAACTGATTACGTGTTGCAGCGGCAAACGGTTCCATGTGCCACGCTTTATACCCTGCCAGCGGCTCGGCAGTCGTGGTCTGCGCCCACTCGGCGACCAGCGTAGCCGTATAGTCCCCCGCCAGGCTGCCGGCACCTGTCACCTCGTAGGTAAACGCCGCTCCTCTGCCCCAGGGATGGTCGAGCGCCTCGTACTCTTCAATCACGACACCTAACGCGTCCGACAACAAGCCGGGCAGCGTGCGCTCGTGACACAGGCTGGTCTCATCCTTGACGCCAGTGCGCGCGTCGCAAAAGAGCACGCCGCCACGTTCAACGTATTCGTTCAACGCCGTGGCAACTGCATCGGGCAGGATGTACAGATCGGGCGCAAACACGACCTTGTACG
>JAFGJF010000599.1 GCA_016929205.1 Anaerolineae bacterium | reverse complement strand
GGGAGCAAGCAAGAACGCCGCCACCGAAGCGGCAAACGCGATCAAAAAAAACAGGTTGATGACCGCGCTGGCAACCTGCCACGCTGTTTGGCGTTTGTTTTGGGCCAGGTATGCCGTAAAGGTAGGGATAAACGCCGAACCCAACGCCCCACCCGCGACCAGCACATACAATGTGTCGGGGATACGAGACGCAGCACGAAAGGCATCCATCTCGGCGCTGGCGCTGAATGCACTGCCCAGAAGTGACTCTCGCGCCAGGCCCAATAGTCTGCTGAGAGACATTGCCACCATGACCATACCGGCCGTACTGACAAATTTATGCCGGGGTGATGCTGGTGAGATCTGTTCGGAGCTCATAGTCAAGCACATCCTCAATAAAGATGGTCGAATTGTACTATGTTGTTGGGAAAAATCAAGTTGGAACTGGTTGTGTCGCTTTGACAAAAACGCGACTTGGCACTATAATCGTAATGTAGTCAAGAGAATAAGGTATTCGGGGAGTAGCGCAGATGGCTAGCGCGCACGGTTTGGGTCCGTGAGGCCGTGGGTTCAAGTCCCACCTTCCCGACTTTTTCCTAAACGCAGCCAGCACGGCATACGATTTTCCTCTTCCGTGCTGGCTGTGTTTTAGTATGAGTGCTTGCTGTAAGGATGTCGCCTGCTGAGTGGTTGGCCCTGAAAAGCACCTATCGGACATGGCGTTGCGACCAAGATGATGACACACTCGTTCTGAGTGTCGATGGTCACCGATATGCGGAATGGAGGATCTGCACCGGAAGCTGCTGCGCTGGCTGTTCAACACTGGATTGTCGCCTGAGCGGCGCAATTTTACCAATAGGGGACTGGATCAGGTCAGGGAATCACGCAGCCGCCGGCTGCGTGCAGGATGGCGCAATCGCCTGAGTGCTTGTTTTTCGATCTGCCGGATGCGTTCACGCGTCAGGCCGAACTTGTGCCCGACTTGCTCCAATGTATGGTTGCGCCCATCTTGCAGGCCAAACCGCAGGCGCAGGATACTGGCCTCGCGGGGTGTAAGGGTGTCTAGCACTTGCTGCACTTTGACTCGCAGTTGACTCTGATGCGCACTTTCCTCAGGTGAAAGAAGGCTATCGTCTTCAATAAAGGCCTCTAGCTCGCTTTCCTCATCTTCTCCAACAGGTCTCGCCAGCGAATCAGGATGACTGGACACATTAAGCATCCACTGTACTCTGCCGGGGGAGATTTCCATCTCTTCCGCGATCTCTTCCGGCGTTGGCTTGTGGCCATGCACTTGCTCCAGTCGGTAAGCAGTCTTGTACAGCCGGCGAATTTGCTCGACCATGTGTACCGGGACACGGATCGTCCGTCCCTGATCGGCAATGGCACGTGTAATACACTGTCGGATCCACCACGTGGCATAGGTGCTGAACCGGCATCCACGCGTATATTCGAACTTTTCTATGGTCTTGATCAGACCCAGGTTTCCTTCCTGGACCAGGTCCAGAAAAGGAACTCCTTGTCCAATGTACCTTTTGGCAATGCTGACAACCAGGCGCGTGTTAGCTTTGATCAGATGTGCACGCGCCTGGTGGGCTTGCTCTATTCTTCGCTTCAAGCGACCGCATTCCTCTGCGTCGAGGTCGGCCCGTTGTAACTCTCTCTCGGCTTCTCGTCCTCGACTCACTGTCTTGGCCAGTGCGACCTCTTCCTCTAGCGACAATAGAGCTACACAGCCCATCTCTTTCAGGTACAAGCCCACGGCGTCGTCGCAAGGAACGTTCCCCAAGTCAAACATTCCCTCTTCGGTCTCGGTTTGGTCATTTTTAGCCCGATCCTCGGGGTCTGCCGAGGTTTCTACTTTGTGCTTAATGGAACCGATCATCCTGTATCTCCCGTCCCACGACATCGTCGTTGAGGGCTCATAGACCGCCTCAAGATGATTCCGCCAAGAACCTGCTCGGTGGTACACGATTTGTGCCACCTGGCCCACGTGAACAAAAAATCTCTATGGGCTGATCTTTATCATCTGCGAGAGCGGTTGTCTCGGTCTCGACGGCTGTCTCGACCACCACTGCGCGGTGCGCGGGGTTTGGCTTCGTTCACCGCCAGTTCCCGGCCATCTATTTCTTGGCCATTCAATGCAGCAATGGCTGCGCTGGCTGCTTGCTCTGTTGCCATTTCGACAAAGGCAAAGCCTCTAGGCCGCCCAGTGTCTCGATCGGTGATGATGTTGATCGAGGTGATCTCGCCGTGTGCTTGGAACAGCTCTTGTAGTCTCTCTTGAGTCGTGTTATAACTCAGGTTGCCGACGTACAAATTTTTGCCCATATATGCTTCTCCTTTTTGTTCTACAGAACCACAACATTAGTAGCCTGGAGACCTTTGGGCCCTTGCTCTACGGCGAACTCGACGCGCTGCCCTTCATCCAAGTTTTTAAAGCCTTCGCCCTGGATGGCCGTATGGTGGACAAACACATCCTCAGCGTTCTCGCGCGCTATGAAACCATAGCCCCTTGAGCCATTGAACCATTTTACGGTTCCAATCTGGCGTTCACTCATTTTCTTGTTTTCTCCTGTTTCATACCAAATGGGTTTTGAGGAAGTAAATCTCAAAGTAACTTGTCGAAAACAAGAATCCCCAGACTGAAAAGTCCAGGGATTTGCTTTAAACATCAACTTGGAATTTCACTTCATCCTATGGATAATATTGTATCAGATTTTAGAGGAATTGTCAAATCTGTTGCGTTTGAAAACCAACTTGTGTTTGCGCTATCTGTGCAACACCTTTCTTTACCTCTACCGATTATGCCAATTGGCATAATTTCTCGAATTATACTATAATTAAGGCAGTTATGCCAATTGGCATAATCATCTACACCTATGGTTGGCTGCATACAGAGAATGTGTTAGTGCCCCAACATAGGGAAGAAACAAAGGTACTGGCTATGTTGCTCAGAGAACACGAACGTGCTTTTTTCACCGATCGCGGCGAGATGCTGGCGGTGCTGCATCACAATGCCGAACTGATCTGTCAGGGCAAGGGCGCAAACCTTGCTCTGGTTGGGCAACAGCGTATTGGCAAAACGATACTTGCTCAGCGATTCGCCGATGATCTCTCTGAACGTCATTCACTCCTGGTGCCTGTATATTTTGACGTAGCCCGAAATCTCGTCGTACCCTCTGTCTTTGCCATCCGGCTGCTGGCATCCATCGGCCGTTCGTTCGTCGAGGCCGACGGACGCCGGGTGGAGGAATCGAGCGGGGTTCTCGACGCAGCCAGTTTGCTCTCCATCGCCGACCAGACGCAGGAAGACACTATCGTCGCCGCGGCTCGGCAGGTGACACGAGAAATGGAGAAGGATCGCCCCGACGAACGGCTGCTGCTAGAGACTGTTTTCTCTTGCCTGGAACAGACGGCCCAGCACACGGGTCGGAAGCCGCTTGTCATCTTGGATGAGTTTCATAACGTCACCCAGCTTGACAGCTTTCCACGCATCAAAGATGCGCTAAGTGTCGTGGGGCAAACTCTTAGCCAGCAGACCAGTGTGCGATATATTGCAGCCAGTTCGAATGTCCGTATGATAGAGCATGTCGTGCGATCAGAGTCGTCACCTTTGGCCAATCAGTTCAAGGTAGTGCCCGTGCCTCCTTTTGACCGGGCAGCAACAGTCGAATTCTGCCACAAGAGTCTGCCAAAGCATCTGCTGACGCAAGAGACTGTCGCCCGCCTGTTCGAATTCACTTCCGGACATCCTTTCTACCTGAACTGTCTGACAACCGCTATGCGCCGGTTGGATGTAGACCGAGTGCATCTGTGGAATAAACCAAGCGACGATGTCCTGGATCGGGCGATTTATGAAGAGATCCTGATGCGGGAAGGCCGAATCTGCCAATATTGTGAGCACCGGATCGAGATGGCACTCGCCGAAGCGCGGGGCAAAACCACATTGCGCTCGGTATTGCTGGTCCTGGCCCAAGAGGGCAAAACGAACCTTTCCCAGATCGCCGCTCATCTCAAGCGAAAGCCGGGAGAGGTGCGTTCTTATTTGCAGCGCCTGTCCGATTTTGCTCTCATTGGCCGGGAAGGGCGGTGGTACTATATCACCGATTCGATCATTGCCCTGTGGATCAAGTTCATGATTTTAGAAAGAACGCCGGCCTACAGCGAGTACAAGCATGTCACCCAACGATACTTGGACTGTCTGGCGAAACAGGCTGTCTGACAAAGTCAGTCGTACTGGATGGAAGGACAAAATAACGTGACAAAAACAACAACCAACCAACAAATTGAGGACTGGAAAACAGAATTGGCTTCGGCGATGGTCGACCGGCAATGGCGGCGCGCGCTCCAACTCTGTAGCTGGCTGCGCTATGCTCTGGAACAGCAAGAATGTTCGGACCCGGAGGTAGAGCAAATGCATCACCAGGCAAAAGAGGCGCTGTCCAAACAGGTGACCCGGGAACGGGCACTGCAGGCACTTCAAAGGGAATACCGACGTTTGCAGATCACGGTTATGAATCCAAACGCTTCAGGACCCTGGATGCAAGTTCTGGACTCGATTGCGGTGTTTTATCAAAATGGTGCTAGCCAGCAGGAGGTACTTGATTTGCTGCAGGAACTCAAGATACGTCTGACAGATCGGTCATTCTCTACGCACCGGTCCAAAGATCCCAGGGCCGCAGCACTGGTGCGCCGCTTTAACGAAGTCTTGGCCCAAGTTCGCAGTGACGCCTAACGGGGGAAGCTTGATGGAACAGAACCCGGAAGTACAACGGGAGCAGTTGGCAGCACTGATCGAGGGCGACTATGATTACAAGCGTCTGCGACATGGGGAGATCTGTGAAGCAACTATTCTGTCGGTTGATGAAAATCAAGTGATTGTCGATTTGGGCGTCAAGCGGGACGGCATCGTCCCGCTCAGAGATCTGGAGCTGCTAGACGATGCGTACCGCAACAGCCTGCAGGTAGGAGAGCGTGTTCCGATCTCGGTCTTGAGCACATCAGATCAAAACGAGGATCTCTTGGTCTCACTGAACTTGGGGCTGGCACAGCGGGACTGGCTGCGGGGCAAGGAGCTTGAGGAGAGCGGTCAAGTTTGTGAAGCTGAGGTGGTCGAGGTAAATCGTGGCGGGGTGTTGATCCAGTTTGGGCGACTGCAGGGGTTCGTGCCCAATTCGCATCTGACCTCCGTTTCTCGCGGCTTGCGCGGAGAGCACCTAGATCGAGCCAAATCTGACTTGGTCGGGCAGACGCTTTCGCTGACTGTTTTGGAAGTGGTGCAGCGGCAGCGACGGTTTGTGTTGTCCGAACGTGCTGCACAGGGGCATATGCGCCAGCAACTCTTCGATGAGCTCAACGAAGGAGATGTAAGGACCGGCACCGTGCGCAGTCTGGCAGAATTTGGCGCTTTTGTTGATTTGGGCGGTGTAGACGGACTGCTACACATTTCAGAGTTGGCTTGGGAACATGTCGAACATCCCGACCAGGTGTTAAGCGTGGGTGAAAAAATCCAAGTGTGTGTTTTGAGCGTGGATCGGGAGCGGGAGCGCATTGGCCTGAGCCGCAAACGGTTGTTGCCCGATCCCTGGCCTGTGGTGGTCGAGACTCTGCACGAAGGGCAAATGGTGGAAGGGATCGTGACCAAGATCTTTGACTTTGGTGCGTTGTTCAGGATCGCCGAGGGTGTTGAAGGGCTGGTTCATATCTCAGAGATGCCCGATGAAATGATAGCCGACTTGAGCCTGGTGCCCGATTCTCCGATCCAGGTGCGTGTGTTGCGCATCGATACCGAGAAACGACGCATTTCACTCAGTCTGCGGCAGACGGCATAGAAAGAGAGCGTATCATGTTTCAAGTCGGTGACGCCGTTATTCATCCTCATCGTGGAGCGGGGAAGGTTGTCGAGATTGAGAAACTGCAATGTCTGGGCAGTGACAAATGGTATTACTCGATTACGTTGGTGGATGGATCGGGAACGCAAGTGTGGGTTGCAGTGCAAGATGCAGAGAGAGATGGGGTACGGTATCCTATCTCCAAGTCTCAATTGAACCGGGTATGGCGTATCTTGCGTGCCGAGCCAGAGCCATTGCCTGCCGATCATAACGAGCGCCATCAATTGTTGCAGGAAAAAATTAGCAGTGACGTTTTCGGAGTCGTCGCGGAGGCCGTGCGGGACATGTACTGGAAAGATCATCGCGTGCGCAGTTTGACCATTGTGGGAAAGCGCTTGTACGAGAGAGGTATGATGCTTCTTGCCAGCGAGGTTGCCGTTGTGCAGGGCAGTGATTACGCGGCTGCCGAAGCGATGATCGCGGATATATTGGGAGCGAGCCTGGATACCAAGCCCGCAGCTTGATAGCATAGCCTTGTATCTCTCCCAACTGGCGGAGCTAGAGATCCCCCGGCCGATGGATGTAGGTGGGGGGACTTTTGGTGTATCATGAATCTATGAGACAACATACGAACAAGATAAGAGGCTAAAATTAGGGCGCGCGTGTTTACACATCGACACCGAGAAACAGTACATTTCACTCAGTCGGCGGCAGATGGCATAGAAAGAAGGAGTATGGAGAACGAGCAAGCCTATTTGGGCAAGCAAAAGATGGAGATATTGGGGACGGTAATCGACACACTTCCTGGCACTCAATTCAAGGTAGAACTGGAGAACGGTCATCTGGTTTTAGCTTACCTTTGTGGCAAGATGCGCAAGTATTATATCCGCATTCTGCTGGGGGATCTTGTTAGGGTAGAGATCTCTCCCTATGACCTGGAGCGAGGACGGATTGTGTACCGCTACAAGCGTAAACAAGGCAGTGATCAAGGCGGCAAGAAAACCTGATTTGGGTGAGAGTGTGGAAACGGTGTTCGCCAAGCACACAGATTTAGATAGTTGTAAGCCTTTGGAAAGGAAAACAGAACGATGTTCCAAATAGGTGATACGGTCATTCATCCCGATTACGGCGCTGG
>JAFGJF010000598.1 GCA_016929205.1 Anaerolineae bacterium | reverse complement strand
ATCGCCGCAGTCGAACGCGGCCCCAAGCTGCTGTTGATGACCGACGTGCTGCCCGGGCGGACGATCACCTGCGCGCCGCAGATGCGTGACGACGTGATCCGGGCGACGGCAGACATTATCTATCGCGACCAACTGGTGGTGTGCGATGGAAACCTGTTGACCGCGCAAGGCACGGAGGACCTGCCCGAGTTTATGCGTACACTCATTGCCAAGTTTGGGAATTGAGAAGAGGGTGTTTTATGTCAACACAAGCAAACAAGGACCTGGTCAAGCGCTTTTTTGCCGGAATTAACGCGCACAAGGTTGACGAGATCGATCGCGTGATGGATCGACAACTTGTCTGGCACGGCACCCACGATTTTGGCCTCAAGGTTTATCGGCAGGATCTGTTGGGCGTGTTTGCTGCCTTTGCCGACGCACAATGGACGATCCACGATCTGATCGCCGAGGGGGATCAGGTCGTCGTTCGCTGGACATTTCATGGCACGCAGACAGGAGATTGGGAAAACCTGGCAAAATCGGGCAGAAAAGTCTCTTACGGCGGCATTTCGATCTGCCGCATCGATGAAATCAAGATCGTCGAGGTGTGGAACAACGAAAACCTGCTGGGCCTGTTCCGCCAGCTTGGGTGCGAATTGTCCCCACCCAAATAGACAATCACCAACTCGTCATAGCACAAGGAGCATAGCCATGTCGTATACAGATAGTGAGATATTTGCCCTCAAACAGCGCGTGGCCAAGTTGGAGCGCCAGGTCACGTTTTTGCTCCGATCGTCCGGATTGAGGTACGTCGACGAACCACCTTCCGGCGTCTCTCCCGAGATCCTGGACCTGGTTCAGCGAGGCCAAAAGATACGGGCAATCAAGCTGTACAGAGAGGAAACTGGCGTCGGTTTGAGAGAGGCAAAAGACTTTATCGACTCACTTGACGCATAATCCGCAGAACAAAGGAGACCATTTATGCCCAGCGATTTGTCATTCCGATTGACCGTTGAGGATGTTTTTAGCATTCGAGGCATGGGAACCGTGGTCACCGGGCGCGTCGATTCCGGCACGCTGCACGTCGGCGACACAGTCGAGATCGTGGGACAGAGCACCCGGCAGAAAACGACGGTCGACCGGATCGAGATGTTCCGCAAGCAGGTTGACCAGGCAGAGACCGGCGATATGGTCGGCGTCTTTCTCCAGGGCATCGAACGGGGCCAGGTGCAGCGGGGATACATCTTGGCCGGGGCCACGCCCGGCTTTGGCTGAGATCCAGCGTGATTGACCGGAACCATAACAGGGTGTATAATGATCGCGCTGAACGCGACCATCCTCGGCACGCCAAACCGACGACGAGACGCACACCATCGAGGTTAATCCCGCACCATGATCAAATACGGCGCACATTGTTACATCTTGACCGAGCGCTGGTCGGATGACCAGGTCGGCCTGCTGGACACGGCCAAAGAACTGGGCCTGGACGTTTTTGAAATTGCCGTTGGCGATGACGTGCGCTTTACACCACATCTCACGCGAGACAAAGCCGAATCACTCGCTATCGAGTTGGTGATCAGTCCAGGCGGCGAATGGCCGGCAGCGTGTGACCTGTCTTCGGAAGACCCTGGCGAGCGCAAACGTGGCCTGGCCTGGCACAAAAGCCAGATCGACCTGGGCGTCGAACTTGGCGCGATCGCCTATACCGGCGCGCTGTATGGTCATCCCGGCACGATCCAGCGGCGCATTCCGCCAGGCGAGGAAACCAAACGCACGGCCGAAGCGCTGCACAGGTTGGCCGAGTACGGCACCAGTCGAGGCGTCGATGTCGTGCTCGAACCGATGAGCCACTTTCGCACCCACGTCGCCAACACACCTGAGCAGGCGATGCGTCTGATCGCTATGGCCAGCCATCCCAATCTCTTTGTCCTGCTCGACACCTACCACCTGGTGACCGAGATCCGCGATTACGCACAGGCCATCCGGGCGACACAAGCGCGGCTGTGGGGCTTGCACGCCTGTGAAAACGACCGGGGCGCGCCGGGCGGCGGGCTGGTGCCCTGGAAAACGATCTTGGATACGCTATACAAAATCCATTTCGACGGCTATGTGCTGTTCGAAAGCTATAATTCGTCCCTGGGCGATTTTGCCTACCGGCGCGGGATGTTTCATAACGTCTGCCCGGACGGAGAAGCATTTATCCGAGACGGGCTGGCATTTATAAAAGCAGGTTTGAATGAACGTCGATCACAAGTTGCAGCAGCAAAATAGCGTTCACCTCCGCCCAGCGTTAGCAGGCGACATTTGTATGCTGCTCGAACCATCAAATAGAGGCGAGATCGAACGGCTGCGCCAGGATCAGTTGGCATTGCAAGCCCAGTTCGGAGGAACCGCGATCGAAAACGTGCACCTGACCTGCGAGCGCTTTGTCTGCGAGAACAAAGCTCTTGTTGCAGATCTGATCCAGCGGCTGGATCGATCTCTGACTCACATCGCCCCCTTGGCGCTGACCGCAGTTTCTATGAAATCCCTGTATGCGTCGGTGCTGAAATGCTACGTCCTCAAATGGGAGATCGAGGTCAGCGAGGAATTGGAACACTTGGTCGGACTCGTCAAAAAGCTGCTTGCAGAATCAGAGATAGCGTCGCTCTATGCACCTGATTTCATATCGTCAGGAGTCAGCGCGCTCAAAGGACTGGCCGAACCCGTTTCTGCCCGCCTCGGCGCACCCAGGCCATTGTTCACCGCAAGCCGCATGCTATTGTCCAGGATTCTCGCACCAAACGAATTCGAGATTCTGGCAACCATCGATTTGCCAGAGCCGTCATAGATAGCTGCTTGTCGAAAAGAGCCTCACAATTTTTTTTTTGAAAGGACGTACAATGCTAAAAATCACCTTTATGGGAGCCGGGAGTACCATCTTTGCCAAGAACGTCCTGGGTGACTGCCTGCTCAGCGATCCGCTGCGCGAGGCGCACATTGCCCTGTATGACATTGACAGCCAGCGCCTCCAGGAATCCAAGATGATGCTCGACGTGATCAACAAGAACGTCAACGAGGACCGGGCGACGATCACCGCCCACCTGGGTGTCGAAAACCGCCAAGAGGCACTCAAGGGAGCCAAATACGTCGTCAACGCTATCCAGGTCGGCGGATACGAACCGGCGACGGTAATCGATTTCGAGATCCCCAAGAAATACGGCCTGCGCCAGACGATCGCCGATACGTTGGGCATCGGCGGCATTTTCCGCGCCTTGCGCACGATCCCGGTCTGCCTCGATTTTGCCCGCGACATGGAAACAGTGTGTCCCGAGGCTTGGTTTCTCAACTATGTCAACCCGATGGCCATGATCACGGGGGCAATGCTGCGCGGATCAAGCATCAAGACGGTCGGACTGTGCCACTCGGTCCAGGTCTGTGCCGGTGGTCTGTTGAACCGCGTCGGCCTGTTTGACGTGGAAAACCTGCAATGGAAGGTTGCCGGGATCAACCACCAGGCCTGGCTGCTCGAAATCACCGACGGCGGCAAGGACCTGTATCCCGAGATCAAACGGCGCGCTGCAGAACTGAACGCTGCCGCGCGCAAACCCGAGGGACGCAAATACGGTGATATGGTGCGCCTGGAAATGATGCGCCATTTTGGCTATTATATCACCGAGTCGTCCGAGCATACAGCGGAATATGTCCCCTATTGGATCAAAAGCCAGTTTCCCGAACTAGTCGAGGAATTCAACATTCCACTCGACGAGTATCCGCGCCGCTGCATTCGCCAGATCGAAGGGTGGAAGGAACGCAGCAAAGAATTGGTCGAAAACCCGGACCTGACCCACAGCCGCACGCACGAATACGGCTCGTACATCATGGAAGCGATCGAAACCGACGTGCCCTTCCGCATCGGTGGCAACGTGCTGAACAATGGGCTGATCACCAACCTGCCGCGTAATGCCGTCGTCGAAGTGGCATGCATGGTCGATCGGAACGGCGTACAAGGGTGTTACGTCGGCGACTTGCCGGAACAACTCGCTGCCCTGAACCGCACCAACATCAACGTGCAGTTGCTGACCATCCAGGCCGCCTTGACCGGCCAACGCGAAAGCGTCTACCACGCAGCCATGCTCGATCCACATACCGGCTCGGAACTGACGCTCGACCAGATCCGCGCCCTGTGTGACGACCTGATCGAGGCCCACGGCATGGAGGCCATGTTCAAATAGAAACCCAACAGGCATCGATCGTGGTGGCGACAGGCTTTGACGGTTCGTATCTCGTGGTCAAAGCCTCGACGCCAGGAAACATTTAATTTCGACAGCAGTCTATCACAAAGTGAGGAGCCAGCATGCCCCAGGCCAGACAACCCGTCGCCATTGTGACCGACAGCGCATCATCGCTGACGCCCGAGATAGCGCGCGAGCACGATATCCACATCGTGCCCATTTACGTCATCTTTGGTAAGGATGTCTATCGCGATGGCGTCGATCTTGACGCCGAGAAATACTATCATTTGCTGCACAGCAGCAAGCAACTGCCTACCACCGCGCAGCCCACGGCGGCCGATTTTGCCGAGGTGTATACCCGGCTCGGCGAACAGGCTGAAGCCATCGTATCCATCCACCCGTCGCACAAAATCAGCGCCACGGTCGATTCGGCACGCGCCGCAGCGCAGCAGATCACGGCCGTGCCCGTCCACGTGATCGACTCCGAGTCGGTCATGATCTCGATGGGGCTCAGCGTGTTGATGGCAGCACGTGCCGCGCAGACCGGGCAGAGCGTGGAGCAGGTTGTGCAAGTGGCCAAGGACGTGATCGCCAAGATGAACATGATTGCGATGGTCGATACGCTCGAATACCTGCACAAGGGCGGGCGCATCGGCGGCGCGGCGGCGCTGATGGGATCGATGATGAAGATCAAACCGATCTTGCACATCCAGGACGGCCTGATCGAGCCGCTGGAAAAGCCGCGCACAAAGAAACGGGCCATGGAGCGCCTGCTGGCTTTGATCGAGGAACGAACAGGCGGACAGCCGATCCGAGGGTCCGTCGTTCACTGCAACGTACCGGACGATGCGCAGGCACTCTACGAACGGGTGCAAACCCGGTTTGACTGCCTCGAGTTGCTGAATGTCGAGGCCGGGCCGGTGATCGGCACTCACGCCGGGCCGGGAACCGTGGGCCTGGCCTTTTACGTCGAATGAGCCATCTTGAAAGGTATAAAATGATCTACAACGAGCTTGGTAAATCCGGGATCAAGATCTCAGCCCTGAGTTTTGGCAGCATGCGCTGGCAGTCCGAACGTGCCTGCCACGAGATCATTCACCGGGGGCTGGACCTGGGGATGAATTACATCGACACGTCGTCGGGATATGTCGGCGGGCAGAGCGAAAAGTGGAGCGGAAGCGCGGTCAAAAACCGCCGCGACGAGATTTACTTTTCGTCCAAATCGAACTGGGCGCAAGCGCCGGATGCCAGGTCGGTGAGGCGATCGATCGAAAGCTCGCTGAAAAAGGCCGGCCTGGACCATTTCGACTTTTACCAGATCTGGGGGTTGCAGAGCGCTCATACGCTTGAAAAAGCACTGGCCAAAGGCGGCACCGTTGAAGGTGTCCGGCAGGCCCAAAAGGAAGGGCTGATCACAGCCGGCCTGGGTTTTACTTTTCACGGCGACGCGGATCTGTTCAAGGCTGCCGTGGACACGGGCGAGTTTCTGTGCGCGACCGTATCCTACAATCTGCTCAAGCGGCGGCAAGAGGAACTGCTCGATTACGCGGCCGCAAATGGCGTGGGCACGATCATTATGAACCCGCTGGGAGGCGGCACGCTGGCTACGGATAGTTCATTGGACTTTTTGTGTCACGATGCGGATGGTCGCAAATTCGGGCCGTGGTACGGCGCGCTGCGCTTTTTGCTGGCCAACAAGAGCATCACCACCGCCATTGTTGGCTTTCGGCAACTGCAAGAAATCGATCTGAACCTCCAGGCCCTGGAAGGCGCTGAATCGTTGGATGAGGCCTATCGCCGCGACCTGGCAGCGCGCGTGGCCGCAACCAGATTGCCCAAGGAAGACTTTTGTACGGGCTGCGGGTACTGCCGCGACTGTCCTAACGACTTTAACCCCACCAAGTTTATGCAAGCGATACGTGATTTCGGGATCGATGGACAGGGATCGCTCAAAAGATGGCTCGAAATCAAGTACATCGGCCAATCACCGGCCCAAGAACTGGACAAGTGCGTCGAATGCGGCTGGTGCGAAGAGCAGTGCCCGCAGCACCTCAAGATCGTCACCGAGATTACCAAAGCAAAAGCGCTTTTTGGTCTATAGAAGGAGTGTACAATGACCGTACAACATATCAACCGCTATCTGGATCACGCGGTACTCAAACCGGAGTTGAGCCGCCAGGAGGCGATCGAGGCGATCCAGCTGGGCATTGACTACAAGGTACGCACCGCCTGCGTGCGTCCCTGCGACGTCGAGCTTGCCGCCGAGATGTGCAAGGGCACACAGACCGAGGTCTCGTGCGTCCTGGCCTTCCCACACGGCTGCACGACCAGCCTGGTCAAAGCCGACGAAGCCCGGCGCTACATTGAGGCCGGCACACAAGAGATCGATATGGTTGTCAATTTTGGCTTTGTCCGCTCGGCGATGTGGGACGAGGTGATGGCCGATATTGGCGCTGTTACCGGCGTCGCCAAACCGGCAGGCGTGCTGGTCAAGGTGATCTTTGAGACCGCTTACCTCACCCTGGACGAGATCAAGCGCACTGTCGTCTGTGCCATCGACGCCGGAGCTGATTTTGTCAAGAGTTCGACCGGCTTTGCCGGCGAGGGGGCGACAGAGGAAAAGGTGCAGGCGATGCTTGACGCTGCCCAGGGGCGAGTCCAGGTCAAGGCCTCCGGCGGCATCCGCGACCGGGCCCGTGCCGAGATGTTTGTTGAAATGGGCGTCAAACGCATCGGCAACGGCTACACCTCGACCAGGGCGATCTGCAAAGGTGTGGGAAAATCTGCCGACAATTATTGATCATAGATGACTTCACTGAAAAAAGGTAACGCAAGGGCGCTAAGGTGCAAGGGCGCAAGGATTTGATGCATATAAGCGAATGTTTGAAATAGT
>JAFGJF010000597.1 GCA_016929205.1 Anaerolineae bacterium | reverse complement strand
CGGCAAGCTGTTGGGGGGGATGGTCTTTGGACTGGTGACCACCGCCGTGGTCTTGGTTATCGCCTTGCTGTGGTTTGGCGTGGTTCACGTCAACTGGCTGCTGCTTATCCTGACCATGATTCTCGCCGCCTCGGCATTTGCGGCGTTGGGCGTATTGATCTCGGTGTCGGTCAAGGAGGTATTTGAGGCGCAAACGCTGGCCAACGCCTTTCGTTTTCCGATGATGTTTCTGGGCGGGGTGTTCGTGCCGGTCGCTTCGCTGCCACTGTGGCTCCAGATCGTGGCCCGCGCTCTGCCGCTGACCTATGCCGTCGAGGCGCTGCGCACGGCGCTGAACGGTGGCGATTTAGCCTGGGCAGCACTTGACCTGCTGATATTGGCGGTCTTTACAGCCGTGTTTTTTGTCCTCGCAACGCGGATCCTGGATCGACGAGTAACATAGGGCGATCGAATACCTCTAGCAAAAAACGCATATCGGTCGGCCCCGGCAGGGTATCGTCCCAGGGAAGCGTGAAAGGGGGCTATGCATTGTGATCGGGCATAGACCAGTGTGGTTTCTCTTTGTGATCCAAAGGAACTCTTTTACTGCTCAAAAAATGCCAACAGTGTCTCGTTGACCTCGTCAGATGCCTCATTCTGTACCCAGTGCCCGCAGCTTGGGATAGCATGGACTTGCAGATCGGAAACCCACCGTTCCAAGTTGGTGGTGAGCGCCTTGTCCAGAGCTACGTCATCCTCGCCCCAAATGAGCAGCGTAGGCACGTCGATGTCACGCACCGGGTTGGGCGATGGGTGGCGCATTGCAGCCCGGTACCAGTTGATTGTGGCTGTCATCGCGCCAGGTTGAGCGAGTGCGACGGCCATCACGCCCAAATCTCGATCGGAAAAGGCCGCGGTACGTACGGCCGTGCCCCTAAAGAAAAACTGCGCCGTTTTGAGCGGTGAAAGACGCATCAATGCCTCCGGCACGAGCGGCAGTTGGAAAAAGAGGACGTACCACGACTTGCGCCGCTGCCGCCAGCCGGCTCGAATCTCGCGCTGGTACGCTTGCGGGTGAGGGGCATTCATCACGATCAATCGTTTGATGGCCTGTGGATAGTCCATTGCAAAACGCCAGGCGACCACGCCACCCCAATCGTGTCCAACGATAACCGCTTGATCGTATCCCAGGATGTGGATGATGCCCATCACATCGGCCGTGAGTTTGTCGCCCCGGTAGGCTTGAACGCCCGTGGGCTTGTCGGAGCGATTGTAGCCGCGCTGATCGGGCGCGACAATGCGATAGCCGGCTTTTGCCAGCACCGGGATCTGGCTGCGCCACGAATACCAGTGCTCCGGAAAGCCGTGCAACAGCACGACCAGCGGGCCGCCTTCCGGCCCGGCAACAATAGCATGGAAGCGGTTGTCGCCCGTCTTGAGGAATACGCTTTTGGCACCGATCCCAGGTGCGCGCTCGTTCAAATCGTCGACTGCCTGCCGGGTGACATCGCCCGAGCGGTTGGCCAGTCTTTGGTTGCGATTGCGAGCCCACAAGGTCAAGGAAACGAGAGCGAGGGTGACGGTTCCCAGAACCGTCCGCATTCTTTTTCGCCCTTTTTTCTTCATACGCTCCACCCATCTATGAATCAACCAATCCGGCTGGTCTCCTATTTTACACGAGCTTGATGGATATGGCAATCAAGTTGTTCTTGCGCGCAATTGGCGGATACAAATAAATACACACAATTGACGTGTTGGCAGTCGTGTGGTATGCTTTTATAAGAGGAGCCGTGGTTCAAGGGGTGTTAGGAGAGAAAACATGATCGCGATACCTTCGGTAACATTTTCGGGATTGGCGTTTACACCTTCGGCGGTGACGTTGGCTTGCCCGGTAGAACCGGCCGAGTACGAAGTGCAGGAGACCGCTGATGGGATCGCAGTCCGCGTGACGCGTTGTGTCATCGGCGATTCTGACCAAACCTACGATGGCAGTATGACATTGCGCATCTGGCGGGAAACCGGCGGCGCGTTGTGCTGGCAGGCAGAAGCACAGATGCCGGACCCAATCAAGGGTGTGCGCGTCGAAATCGAGCCATTAGCCTGCGAACGCGTGCATACTCCCACTGGACGCGAGGTATGGGAGGTGACGGACGAGCAGGCCTTCTCGGGCCAGTTTCCCTACCCACGCAGTGGTGCCTTTGTGTGGGCGCAATGCCTGTTTCTGGAAAGCACAGAGGGCATCTGGATGCTGCGTAGCGAGGATCACCCACCACGCTACCAGCGATACCGCGTCGAACGAATGGAGGGTGGATGCCGGCTGATGACATACCTGGAGCCGTTGGCCTTTGCCCGACGGCCAGCGTGTACGACGCCGGTGTGGCGGCTGGAGCGGGTGCCGGATTTGGTGAGCGGCGCACGGCAGCATTCAGAGTGGATGGCTCAAGCTTATGGTTGGCGGTCTCTGGAAGAACGCGGCGACGTTGCCCCCTGGCTGTTGGATATATCCCTGTGCGTGTATGCCTATTGCTGCTCGGGGTATGGCAGCATCACGATGACCTTTAGCCAACTGGAGGAAAGACTGCGCCAGATCGCAAAACACGTTGATCCACACCGCACGCTGCTCCAACTGGTGGGCTGGGACGGTTTGCTGGATTGGCGGCATCCGGACTATGAGCCAGACCCGCGCCTGGGCGGCAACAGCGGTTTTCAAAAGCTGATGCACACGGCGCACACCCTGGGTTTCCGGGTTGGAACGCATCTGAATATCCAGGCCCTGGGCACCAAAAACCCCCAGTTCGAGGAATTGAAGCATTTTCTGGCTCACGAGGTCCGCGACAGCTCGGGCATTCCGCTGCTTTGGCAGAGGGATCTGAACGGAGACGGCGTGGCCGAGAACAATCACATTTTCATCTCGCCCGATCACGAGCCGTGGCGGGTTTACCAGCGCGCGCGCATCCTCAAGCACGTGCG
>JAFGJF010000091.1 GCA_016929205.1 Anaerolineae bacterium | reverse complement strand
TGTAGATATGGAGCATTATGGACACATTCGTCCATCTCGCAGTAGACTCGTTTGGGCCAGTCCTTGTCCCCATGGTGTAACGGTTACTCGTCTATTCATCAAATATCACACCCATTGCGAAAATCAAGCATAAATGGTATACTGTTTATGCTCACAAACTATCTCGCGGCACCGCGCGGCGATTATACGACTTGGGATCGCCGCTGAAAAGATGTGCAAATGAGAAATAAAACGACAAATTCGCATACTGATCCTTACAGCGCAAGGACGCTACAGTCTCGGCCACCAATACCCCCTTTGATCGTGGTCGTGGGCTTTGGACTGGCACTGGGCATATTCAGCCTGGTCGTGGTGTCACAGCGCCTACCGGATAGCCTGTTGCTTTTGTTCGCCACCCCAATCGTGCTTTCACCACTCTTTTCCTACGGCCGTCGAGTTTATTTGTCGATGTGGATCCTGCTTGCCCTGGACGCCATCTGGGTGACCTCGATCTTGTCCAGCAACTGGCGGGCCTCGCTGTTGATCATCGTCTTGACGGCAGCAAGCAGCATAATAATGACCGAAGTTATGTCGTGGCTGTTTCAGTTACGCCGGCGATCAGAAGAGCACCAGCGCGAGAACGAAGAAAAGTATCGCCAGTTGTTCGAACTCGAATCGGACGCGCTCTTTTTGATCGACAACGAGACGGGGCAGATACTAGAAGCCAATGCCACAGCAGTGACGCGGTACGGTTATACTCGAGAGGAACTGCTTGCTAAAAAGAACACAGACCTTTCGGCAGAGCCGGAGCAAACCCGCAAGGCGACGGTAGAGGAGATAACGTCAGTGCCGATCCGTTTCCACTGCAAAAAAGACGGCACGATCTTTCCGGTCGAGATTACAGGCAAACATTTCGCCTGGCAGGGACGGCAGGTGCACATCGCAGCGATCCGAGATATCACGCAACGGCTCCAGGCAGAACAGGCGCTCCAGGACGCCGAAATGGAAAAACGGATCATCTTGGACAGTCTGGGCGAACACGTGGTGTACCACGACCTGGAACACCGAATCATCTGGGTCAACCAAGCCGGCGCAGATTCGGCCGGGTTGTCGAGAGACGATCTGATTGGGCAATACTGCTATCACATCTGGCCACAAGCCGCAGAACGCTGTCCAGACTGTCCCGTCGCCATTGCTATGAGGACGGGCAAACCGCAGTCCGTGGAAAAAGGAACGCCTGACGGAAGACAGTGGCTCATTACGGGCTATGCGGTCCGCGCCCCGTCTGGAGACGTTATCGGCGGGATCGAGGTGACCGAGGACATCACCGAGCGCAAACAGGCCCACGAGCGGATTGCCCATTTGAACGCCGTGCTGTATGCAATCCGCAACGTCAACCAGTTGATCACCCGGCAAAGAGATCGCGTTCGCCTGCTGCAGAACATCTGTGACAGTCTGATCGAGACGCGCGGCTATCGCAGCGCCTGGATCGTGCTAGCCGACGTGTCTGGAGAGCCAACGGCCGCAGCCAAAGCCGGGTTGGGAAAATGGCAAGTGCCCGATCAACTGCAGCGCGATTTACTTCCTCACTGCATAGCGCAGGCACAGGCGCAGGCCAACCTGTTAGTCATCAAGGATAGATCGGCACACTGTGCCAACTGTCCCTTGTCCCCAAAGGAAAAGGGCACGGGCACATTAGCGATCCGGCTGGAACATGAGGGTAGACTATACGGTGTCCTGGCTGTATCGCTGCCTATCAACCTGGCAGCCGATACAGACGAACAAATTCTGTTCCAAGAGGTTGCCGAGGACCTTGCTTACGCCCTATACAGCATCGAGCAAAGAGAAAGACGCAAACAGGCCGAAGATGCGTTGTTGTGGGAGATAAACGTCACCGCCGCGATGGCCAAACTGGCCCAGGCGCTGTTGACGTCGCCCTCGATCCAAGAGATTTCGGATCTAGTGCTCGATGACGCACGGGTGCTCACTAACAGCCCACTCGGCTACACCGGTTACATCGAACAGATGACCGGCTGGTTTGTGTGTCCAACAATGACAGCAAGCAGCCCCGATGCACGAGCTGGGACCAGCAAACACGTCGTCATCAAGACGTTCAACGGTCTGTGGGCGCAAGCGATGGAGCGACGCCAGCCGATTCTGGATAACAACCCGGACAACGCCCCGCTGCCGATGGGCACGCCGGCCGACCATATCCCGATCCGGCGGTTGCTCTGCGTGCCTGTCCTGGCAGATGGCGAACCAATTGGGCAGATTGGCCTGGCTAACGCCGAGAATGACTATACGGACCGTGACCTGGCTCTGGTACAGCGGCTGGCAGACATCTATGCCATCGCCATCCAACGCAAACAGCTCGAGGAACGGCTGCTCCAGTCGCAAAAGATGGAGGCAGTTGGGCGGCTGGCTGGCGGCATCGCTCATGACTTTAACAATCACCTGACCACGATCACTGGCTATTCGGAACTGGCACTGGTCGGACTGCCAGACACATCACCACTACGCACAGATATCGAATCGATCTTGAAGGCTGCCCGTCGATCGGCTTCCCTGACCCAGCAGTTGCTGGCCTTTAGCCGCAAGCAGATGCTCGAGATGCATCTACTTGACCTGAACCAGGTGATCGCCGAGATGGAAGATATGCTGCGCCGCTTGATTGGCGAAAACATCAACCTGGTCACAGCTCTGACTTCGCGGGGTTCCGTTCGAGCGGATCGAGGCCAGATCGAACAAGTGATCATGAACCTGGTGGTCAACGCTCGCGATGCGATCCAGCAAAAACCAACGGCAGACGGCGGACACCTGATTATAGGCACCGCCGACGTGGCATCAACCACTATGCCAACGCCGTACCGGCAAATCATCAGTCCCGGACACCATGTGCGGCTGACGATCACCGATAATGGCATCGGAATGAATATGGACACACAATCCCACATCTTTGAGCCCTTTTTCACAACCAAGGGAACGGAGCAAGGTACGGGATTGGGTTTGGCCACAGTGTACGGAATCGTCAAGCAGTGCAGCGGGAGCATTTTTGTCGACAGCGAGCCGGGATACGGCACGACGTTCACCATCTATTTGCCGAGGATCGACGAGGAAAGCGAAACACAGGACCAGACACGTGCAGAGGGCCATTCTCCCAGGGGCACGGAGACGATCCTGCTGGTCGAAGACGAACAAGCCGTGCGCACCATGGCGCGGCGCATCCTGGAACACCAGGGCTACACCGTGCTGGAAGCGAATAACGCCGCCCACGCCCTCACGCTGTGCGATCAACACCCGGAAACGATCGATTTGATCCTGACCGATGTAGTCATGCCGGGAGGGATCGACGGTCGCTCATTGGCCGATCGTATCACCACCCAACGGCCAGGGATCAAGGTACTGTACATGTCCGGCTATACCGATGACGCCATCGCCCATCACGGCGTGCTGGAACCGGGTGTGCACCTGCTGCCCAAGCCCTTTACCTCGAACGCCCTGGCGCAGGAGGTGCGCGATGTGTTGGCAGGCCGGTGAGTGCTTTGCCTTATGCTTTCTTTAGCTCGTAATAGGCGTAAAATCCCTCCGAAAAGTCCCAGCCGTCGACGCTAAAGGCGACGACCGCTGGTTGGCCAGCCTCGTTGGCCCGCAATGCCCGCGCCAACGCGCTGCGCACCGCATCCGGTCGGGTCACGTTCTCGCCATAGCAGCCACAGGCCAGCGCCAACTGCGCAAAATCGGGCTGCGTGGTATAGTCGGTGGCGATGTACCGCTCGCCCAATCCGCGTTGACCGAATTTGATCCAGCCCAGGCTGCGGTTGTCGAGCACCACCCAGGTGACCGGAGCCTGATGCTGTACGGCAGTCGGCAGTTCCTGGTGGTGCATCTGGAACGCACCATCGCCGGTGACACACACTACCTTTTTATCAGGCCGGGCCAGCTTGGCCCCGATCGCGCCGGCGACGCCCATGCCCATGCAGGTCTGCTCACCCGGCGCGACCACCCCATCCAGGTCGAGCACGGTATAGTAGGGGCTGTAATACGACCACAGATCCTGGCTGCCGTTTTCGTGCACCAGCACTGTATCCCGTCCAAAGACATGATTCAACTCGTATAACACGCGTTTGGTCTTGATCGGCAGGTCGTCACACTGCCCCTCGGCCGCAACCTCGGCCGCGTAGGCGCGTTTGGCCTGCGCCCAGCCTTCGCCTCGCGCTGCCCATGCCGCCTTTTTCTGGCCCTGCAAACAGGCCAGCAATTCGGCCAGCACCAGCCTGGCGTCGCCGACGATGGGCACGTCGGGTATAAAATTGCGCCCGATCTCAAAGGGCGAGATGTCGACCTGGATAAACGCGCGCATCGCCGGATAGACTTGCCAGGCTGCGGTCTGGAACTCTTCGTTGCGCGATCCAACGCTGATCACCAGGTCAGCATCGTCGCCGGCCTGCATGCCCAGCCGGGTGCGATAGAGCCCGACCTGGCCAAGCGACAAAGGATGATCCTCAGCCATAATCCCCCGCCCCGACGGCGTGGTCAGCACCGGCATACCCAGCAGTTCAGCCAGCGTACGCAGTTCGGCGTGCGCGCCCGAACGACGAACCCCGCCGCCAGCGACGATCAGCGGGCGTTCCGCTTCTGCCAACAGCGCCGCAGCTCGGGCCACACGCTCCGGGTCACCCGCAGAACGAATGGCGCGTTCTGCAGGACGATACGCAGGCATCTGGGCGCGGGCGCCGCCGACCTCGATGGGAATCTCGAGGTAGACCGGCCCCGGCTGCCCGTTGGTCGCCAGAGAAAAAGCGCGGCGCATGGCCCACAGCACTCGGTCCACATAGGGCACGCGCATCGCCCACTTGGAAACCGGTTTCATGATCCCCACTTGATCCGTCTCTTGAAAAGCGCCCATGCCGTCCTTGTGCCCGCTGACACCGGTGCAGAGGGCGATCACCGGCGCGCAGGTAGCCAGCGACTCGAGCACGGCAGGCACCAGGTTGGCGACGCCGGGGCCGGGGCTGGCAAAACAAACCGCTGGCTCGCCGCTCAACAGCGCATAAGCCATAGCCATAAACCCGCCCGCCGCCTCGTGACGGACCAGGATCGGCCGGATCGCCGGCTCATCGTACAACGCGTCGTACAGGCAGCTCGGAGTGCCCGGCAGGCCAAAGACGTATTTGATCCGTTCGGCCTTGAGCGCGGCAACGACCATCTGCCATCCGGTTATGTCGCTCATCGAAACCCTCCCCGCTATTCAGCGTAAACCGCTTCGCGCAACCCTTTCATATAGCCGATGGCGAACAAGCGCCCGATCGAGGTATACATCGGCTGGCCTGTGTCGTCTCCCTCCATCGTCGGCACATGGTCCGGGCGGCAGACCCCCTCAAAGCCGACGTCGCGATAGGCACGCATGCAAGCCAACATGTCAGTCTTGCCGTCGTCGTGAAAGGTCTCCTCGAACTTTTCCGCCGTGCCGCGCACGTCGCGAAAATGGGAGAAAAAGATCTTGTTCTGGCTGCCAAAGTGGCGAATCACCCCCGGCAGATCGTCGGTCATCAACGTAAAGTTGCCCTGGCAGAGGGCAATGCCGTTCACCGGGCTGGGCACGAGATCGAGCAGTCGCTCGTACTCCTCGATGCTGCCCATAATCCGTCCAATACCGCGGATCGGCGAGAGCGGCGGATCGTCGGGGTGCATGGCTAGCTTGACGTTCGCTTCTTCGGCGACGGGGATAACGCGCTCTAAAAAATATGTGAGGTTGTCCCACATCTGCTCCTTGGTCACCACGCCATGCTCGGTCAGCGGCGCGTTGCGCATCAGGTCGTGATCGTAACCGGTCACCAGCGCTCCACCCCGCGATGGGATCGTGGTCGAGGTGCGGACCACGTCAACGGTCGCCATCCACTGGTAGCACCACACAGGGATCTTGAGCGCGCCCATGTTGCGGATCATCTCGCAAATGACCTCAATCTCTTCGTCGCGGCCCGGCAGGCCCAGCTTGCATTTTTCCATTGGCGGCCGATTCTCAATCACAGCAAACTCGAACCCGGCGTCGCTGTAGGCCGTCTTGGCGCGCAGCAAGGACATATAGCTCCACGGCTGGCGCTCCTTGCCGGCATGCTCTCGTGGCGCAAGCGGGATGCCGCCGACCACGTACTGGACTCCACACTGTTTGACCAGCCGCCACAAGGCGGTGTCGTTTGGACTGAATACTTCGGCGATCTTGATCATATTACCCTCCAAAAGAGTGGATACAGGATTTGGGAAAAAACACTCGTTGGGATTTGCAGGATTGATAGGATGCCAGTATACCATCGAAAACGGTACAAAGCGAATTAAAGAGCGACAAGCGCTGTTTTTCAACCAAATCGGTGACAGGCGAGTGCCGTTATGGTATAATCTCATAAAAGAAGCAACAACAGACACTGCTCAAAAGGAGTTGAATATGAAACAGCTACAAGATAAAGTGGCAATCGTGACCGGCGGGGGAAGCGGCATCGGCAAGGGCATCGCGAGTGCGTTTGCAACCGAGGGATGTGCCGTGGTGATCGCCTCTCGAAACGCTGTCCGGCTGCGCGCGACGGTCAAAGCGTTAGCGCAGTCCGGCTCCGAGATCGTGTCGATTTCAACCGACGTGACCGACGAGGCACAGGTTCAGGCACTCTTTGAACAAACGGTGGACCGTTTTGGACATCTCGACATCCTGGTCAACAGCTCGGGCGCATTCGATGGCGGGCCGATCGATACAATCCCGCTCGAGGCCTGGGATAAGGTGATCGGCGCCAATCTCACCGGCCCGTTTCTGTGCATCCGTGAAGCGTTCAAGATCATGAAAGCGGCCGGAGGTGGGCGAATCATCAACATCGGCAGCATTTCAGCGCAGCGCACGCGGGAAAATATGGCCCCCTATACGGCCAGCAAGTTTGGGATATGGGGCCTGACCCAGGCTGCTGCGCTCGAGGGACGACCTTATGGCATCGCCGTAAGCTGTTTGCATCCCGGTAATACCGCCGTCGAACGCCGCACGCAAAGCGGCAAAGAAATGGACCAGGAACCCATGATTGCCACCGGGGAAATGGCGCGCGTGGCGCTGCTGATGGCCACCCTGCCGCCTGAAGTCAATATACTGGAAGCGATCGTCTTGCCCGTGAACCAGCTTTACATCGGGCGCGGTTAAAAGGCCGAACCTACTCGCCGCGATAAAAGATGCGATAGATGAACCCGCCTTCGTCGTCGGAGACAAAGAGGCTGCCGTCTGTACCGGTAAGGACGTCAACTGGACGCCCCCAGCGCGAGCCATCCGCGCGAAACCAGCCCACGGCAAAGTCCTGCACCGTTCCAGCAGTGCCATTCTCCATCGCGATCCGCACCACCTTGAACCCCGTCGGCACGGCGCGATTCCATGAGCCGTGGAAAGCGACAAATATGTCGCCACGATACGCTTCGGGGAACTGATCACCAACGTAAAAGGTCAAGCCCAGCGGGGCAGAATGAGCCTGCATTTCGACAGCAGGATCGAGCACGCCATCGCACGATCCCGGCTGGCCAAAATCCGGATCCTCGATCCGTCCGGCGTGGCAGCGCGGCCAGCCGGCATCATCACCGAGAGCAAGACGGTACACCGTTTCGGGCGGCTGGTCATCACCCAGCCAATCGCGGCCATTGTTCGTGGCCCACAATTCATCCGTTCCTGGGCGGAAAGCGATCCCGACGGCGTTGCGTACTCCCCGGATAAAAATCGTCTCCTCACTACCGTCCGGCCTATAGCGCATCACAGTCGCCCGCCGCTCATCTGTTTCAAGGCAGACGTTGCACGAAGAACCGATGGTAACGTAAAGATAGGTCCCGTCAGGGCTAAAGAGCACGGTGCGGGTGCTGTGTCCGCCGCTCGGTAGACCATCGACGATCACCGTCCGTTCCTCAAAGGTACCATCGCCGCCGGGATCGCGCAGCTGCAAGACGCGCGTCGTCTCGCCAACATAAAGCGACCCATCGACGTAAAAGGCGATGCTGCTCGGGTCGCGCAGTCCGTCGGCCACAACCTCGACAGAGTCAACCACGCCATCTCTATCCCGGTCGGGCAGGCGCACGATGCGACCGGCGCGCCGCTCGGCGACGACCAACTGTCCATCTGGCCCCAGGGCCATCATCCGCGGGCCGTTCAACTTCTGGGCATAAACAGAAATGCCGAAACCCGACGGCAGATTGATCGTTTCTTGTGGTGGTATAATGCGCGTTGGCGAGATCACAACCGGCACGGGTGTCGCACTGGGCGCAAGCGTTGCCGTAGGGATCGCCGTTTCAGTCGGCGTCGCCGTGTGTGTAGGAATAGTGGCTGCACTGGTTGACGTGGCGACGATAGTCGGTGTAGTCGTTTCAGTGGGAGCGGCCATAGTGCTAGTCGATGCGATTGTCGCCGTGGCTGTCGCTGTAAGCGTGGGCGTTGCCACAGCCTGAACACGGGCCGTCGGCGTTGGGCTGGGCAGCGGCACCGCCGTCGGCGCCGGCGTGGCACTCACCTCTTGGTGAAAAAGCCCTTGCATCTGCCTGCAACCTGCCAGTGCCAAAACCAGGAATAATAGGATTGGATAGGTTTTTTTCATCTCGTTATCCTTGCCACAAGCAGCACTTGTTTGTCTGCACAACATACCATAGTGGAACGACCTTGTTTTATTATACCACCTATGACACCGCCTGTACACGACCAAAGTCACCGGATCGTGCCAAAATTCTCACATCTGCGCTCTTTTTGCTACCCAATTGACACTTTTCTCATACTGCTTTTGCACATAGACGTGTTATACTGTGGGCCAATCGGATCCGCTCACAATCGTCAAGATTAGCGGATCGACCAACTGTGAAAGGAGCAAATATGAGCAACATAACAAGAAACAACTCGGCACTTTGCCCAGACTGTGGGGAAAGGATCGTCATGCGAGGCACCATCCGCGTGGGTTTAGAGGTTACATGCCCTCACTGCGATGCTATCCTGGAAGTCATCGACACCGACCCGGTAGAACTGGACTGGGCCTACGAAGATGATTGGGACGAAGACGAGGAAGAGGTCGAAGACGACGAGGAAGAAGAGACCGAGGATTGGTAGTCATTTTCCAAGTGTGTGTGCTCTGCAAACGACACCTTTTTGATCGATTGGGTATCGACGAGCAGAGTGTGTGAATCCCCCTCTGGTGTGGCCTCACACGTAAAAAGGCGTCCTGCAAAGCCCCTTGCAGGACGCCTTTTTCTAATTAGCCAAATTCTGTATGACCCGATCGGCCATCTGGCCCGTGCTCAGCCGCCCCCCCAGATCGGGCGTGCCTGCCCCCTGGCTCAGTGTCGCTTGGACGGCCTGCCGGACGCAAGTTGCCGCCTCTTGTAGCTCCAACCAGTCCAGCATCATCGCCGCGCTCAGGATCGCGCCCACAGGATTGGCGACGCCTTGACCGGCAATGTCGGGCGCCGATCCATGCGTCGGTTCGAACATCGAGGGATACAGGCGCTCGGGGTTGATGTTGGCGCTGGGAGCCAGACCGAGCCCGCCGCCAATGATCCCGCCGATCTCGGACAAAATGTCGCCAAAGAGGTTGGAGGCGACGACCACGTCAAACCATTCAGGGTGGCGGATCATGTTCATCGCTGCTGCATCGACGTGCTGCTTGTCGACCTCGACTGACGGATACTGCTCGCTTGTGTCCTGCAAGATCTCATCCCACAGGACAAAACCGTACCTTTGGGCATTCGACTTGGTGATCATGGTCAGGTGTTGGCGCCGATCCATTGCCAGCTCGAACCCAAAGCGCAAGATGCGTTGGATACCCCGCCGGGTGTGGATCGCCGTCTGCAAGGCAAACTCGTCTGGGCTACCCACCCTGAACCGCCCGCCGTTGTTGACATACTCGCCCTCCGAATTTTCCCGGAGCACAATCAGATCGATGTCCTCGGATGTCTTGTTGGCCAGAAAACCGGGCACTCCCGGAAACAGCCTGGCCGGCCGTACGCAGGCATACTGGTCGAATCGCTGCCGGATCTGGATCAACGGTTCGAGGGTCAGGTGATCGGGAACGCGGGCCGGGTCGCCAAGTGCGCCGAACAGGATCGCGTCATAACCTTGCAAAACGCCGAGGAAATCCGGCGGCACCAACTGTCCGGTCTCAACCCAATACTCAGCTCCCCAGGGCAGATGCGTCGTTTGCAGGGCAAACACCCCCAACTGTGCCTGCACCGCTTCCAGCACCCGCAGCGCCTGGCTGACGACCTCCGGCCCGATTCCATCGCCGGGAAAAACGGCGATCTTGAAGTGTTTCATGTCAATTGACCTCCTTGAGAAATTCGCCCATTTCCATCTTTGCCGACGGGCGTTTGAGCCAGGCATAGACCCGCACGCTCCACCACTCCATGCCGTAACGGAACCCCAGGCGCGCCCAGGCCCAGACAATGCCCACCCAGGCAAGCACATTCAACGCGCCAAACACCAGGCAGGCATTGATGCTCAAGCGCCAGCCCGGAAACAGCGCATCGCCGATCACGACCAGAATTTGCGACAACACGGTCTCAAACATAAAAATGCTCAACGACACGGTGCCGATGCGGCGCGCGGGCTCGAATACCCGGAACGTGCTGGGCCGCACTTTTTCGGCCGAAAAATCAAACAAATACAGGGCCAAAACAATCAGCAGCAGGAACAGGCCAAGCTGAAAAAGCACAATGCAGTACCAGAACAGATCAACCTCGCGCTCCAGCATCGTGTCGGGCAGCATGAACAGGCCGCCGATGCCGGTCGCCAGCCAGATCGCGCCAGCAATGGCAAACCACTTGAGCACCTTTCCCGGCCGAGTAGCCCGGGCCAGCGACACGCCCAACGATGCGCCAAAGAGCCCGAACCCCAGGTAAGGCAGAATAGGGTTGTTCTTGTTAACCAAAAAGCCGAGGACAAAGGCGACGAGCCAGTTTCCACCCTCGATTGCCTGCACCGCGAGCGGATACAGCGGCAGACGTACCAGCGAGACCAGGATCACCAACGTTCCCAACCCACCAAGCAAGATGCCGTTCCGCTTACCACCCGGTTCTTCGCCGGCTGGCTCTTTGCCCAGCAAAAAGGCCAGCAAAGGACCGATGAACAGCAGGTTCCAGGCCGTCATCGACAGTGCTGTCGAATAAAAGACACGATCGGCATGGATCGGCGGAAAACGTCCGTTGGCGATCAGGCCAGGAATCAGGGCGTATTGGTGCTGCCCATGCTCGACGTCGAGCAATTTGGGGGCCAGTAACACAAAGTACAGGTAACTCAGCACCAGCATGAACAAGCCGGCCTTGCCATAGTGCGAAACCACCCGGTCCGCCGCCATCTGTTTGCCGTCGACCCGCTTGACTGTCGAGTAAGCGTAGGCCGTGCTCGACACCAGGGCAAACAACCCGGCCCACATAAGCAAAAAGCCAATGATCGTGATCGTCAACGGCGGATTGTCGAAATCAACTTCAGTGATCGCCTCGTAATGGAATGTCGCCGAATGCAAAAAGACGACACACAAAATCCCTGCGCCACGAACCACATCCAATCCTGCGAGACGTTTCATCCTCTCTCCCATCTATTCGCTATCCACCTTGAACGCACAATGTACGCGAATCAACTTGTTTGAGTTGGGGTTCGGCAGCGGAGGCTCAAACCGGATCTCGATCCGGGGCGGGTGGCAGTTATAAGCCTCAAAGACGCCGCGCAGCCCATCCCGGACACCGAGCGCGATCTGCTCGACATTCCCTTGATCCTCAACTTGCAACCGAACCAGCACCGCATCGGGCGCTTGTTGGATAACCTGGTATTCCCCAATGTCGTCGGACACCGTTATGATTGCCCTGCGGATATAATCAGGAAAGATGAACTGCATCTCGCCCGTGTCCCGCCGCGCCCCCCAGAACACATCGTCCGACCGCCCATCAATGCGCTCGATGACTCGAAAGGCCGACCCGCAGGGACAAGGTTCGGGACGGATGGTGATGATGTCGTTCAGGGCATAGCGCACGATCGGCTGCGACGTCTTGTGCAGATCTGTCACCAGCGTGCGGCGCGACGGTGTGCCCGGCGGCACCGGCTGCCCCTCGTCGTCAAGCAGCTCGAGTGCGACCAAATCCTCGTTGACGTGCAAGCTGCCGTGCACGCACGAGATCGCGATCGCGCCCTCTGTCGCCTTGTAAATCTCGAACACCGGGCAGCCAAATCGCTCGCGCAAAAAGGTGCGTGTTTCAGGGTACAATACCTCAGCGTAGGAAACGAGGCGCTTGGGCGCGATACGCAGCCGGCCCTGCACTTTTTCGCGGGCCAGAATGCGCAGCATGGATGGTGGAGCGGACACGGCGTTCGGCTGCAGCGCCTCCAACTGCGCCCGGATTTGATCCAGGGAACCAAACTGGCTAATATAGGTCAGGCGGTTGCCAAGCAAATTGAGATTGAACGCAGGCGCGCTGACACGCAGGATAAAGGCCAGGTTGATCGCATTCTTGCCAACGGGCGGCGCGTTGCCAAAGGGAAAGCGGGCCAAAAAGACAGCGCGCAGATAGGCTTCCTCCCGCCGGGTGACGATCTCGACGCCGCGATTGCCGCTCGTGCCCGACGACATACCCACGTTGACGTCTTGCAGGCGCAGCGAAAAATCGCGCGTGTGCTCGACGTGCAGGCAAAAATCAAGGACCTGCTGGCGGGTCAAGCCAACGGTATTGTACACCGTCAAATTGGCCATCATCGTCGCCTTGTTGACCGTCGGCAGCGACCACACGTCCTCCAGATCGCGATCCTGGTACAACTCGGCAAAAAAGGGTGCGTGGCGCGCCGCATAACGCACCACGTTACGCGCTTTGGCGAGCTGGTAGGCAGCTATCTCGTCGCGCGTCATGCGTGCAAAACGGCGTTTGCAGGCCGTGTAAAAGGCAGGCCAGAAAAACGTTTCCCGGTCTATGCTCCCACGCCGTATTTCACGAACGACATCACTCAAGACACTCATGACTTATCCAATAGCGGCCTCACAAGTGCTGCAAAAAATAGTCGGCGATCCGTTTCTCCAGGTAGACGCGATCCGCCTCTTTGCGCGGGCCATGGCGCGAATCGGGCAGCAGCAGCAGGTCGTACAATTTGTCGGCGGCGATCAGAGCATTGATCAAGCGTGCCGTGTGCCTAAAGTGCACGTTCTCGTCGATCAGCCCGTGCACCAGCAGTAGTTTGCCAGCCATATTGGGCACGTGGTGGATCACGCTGCCCTGCTCATACCCCTCGGGATTGGACTGCGGCGTGCCCATGTAACGCTCGGTATAGTGGGTGTCATAGCCATCCCAGCACGTCACCGGCGCGCCAGCGACGGCGACCTTGAACGTTTGCGGCGCGCGGCACAGGCACATCGCCGCCATATAGCCGCCATAACTCCAGCCGGTGATCCCCACGCGGTGAGGATCGGCTAGGCCGCGTTCGATCAGCCAGCGCACTCCGTCCACCTGGTCCTGCACCTCCAAGTGTCCCATATCGTGCTTGATCGCTCCCTCAAAGGCTAGGCCACGCCGTGCGCTGCCCCGGTTGTCGAGCACAAAAACCAAAAAGCCCAGCGAACGTAAATACTGCGCCCGCATCGAGGCCGTCATCCGCCAGCCGTCGACCACCAACTGGGCATGTGGCCCACCATAGACCATGACGATAGTCGGAAACGGTCCTTTTCCAAACCGCTCGGGCGGGTGGTACACAGCCCCGTAAAGCAGCGTACCCTCGCGGTTTTGCAGCGTAACCAGCTCGGGCGGCTCGAGGACCAGTTCCGCGACACGTGGGTCCTGATTGTCATAGATCAGAACGGGCGGTGTCTCCCGCGCGATCGAATACAAGAACACGGTCGGCGGCCGGTCGAGCGCCTGGAACGTGTCAACAAAACGCGTACACGCACCGTCGAGCACAATCGTATGCATACCTGACTCGCCCGTCAGCCGGCGCAGATCGCCGCCGTCCAGGCTGGCGACGTACAGATGACTTGAGAGCGGGCCATCCAGCGTGGCCGTAAAATAGATCAACCCGTTTTCCTCATCCACGCCGGCAATATCATCGACCATCCACTCGCCCTCGGTCAGCGTCCGGACCAACTGCCCAGCCCAATCATACAGGTACAGGTGCCGAAATCCCGTCCGCTCGGAGGCCCAGATGAACCCATCGGACAGCGGTTTGAACAGATCGTGTAGATTGATCCAGACATCGGACGTTTCCCGCAGCAGCAGCGTGCATCGCCCGCTCGCCGGGTCGCAGCGCAGCAGATCCAGTTCCGTTTGCTCGCGGTTTTCAACCTGGACGCTCAGGCTTCCATCGGGCAGCCAGGTCACGCGAGCCAGGTAAAAATCCGGCTCAAAATTCTGTCCGACGCGATCCTGTTCGATCTGCATCCACACCGGGTCGCCACCCTCCACCGGGACGACACCCAGGCGGACGCGCGCGTTCTCTGCTCCGGCAAAGGGATAGCCGTGATCCTCCTGCGCCCCCTCGCCGACCTCGTCCTTGCCCTGGTGCACGATGCGATAGCGTGGAATGTGAGTCTCATCGACTTCGGTGAATGCCAGCCATTTGCTATCTCGGGACCACCAAAAGCCGTGGCTGCGCCCCATCTCTTCCTGGGCAATGTACTCGGCCAGGCCGTGCGTCCTGCCCGTGCCGCGTGCGCCAGTTGTCAAACAGCGCACCTCGCCGCCGGCAAAAGGCACAACGTGCAGTTCATTCTCCTGCACATAGGCCACCCACGCCCCATCGGGCGACAATTGAGGATCGAGACATGGATGCCCCCCACCCGTAACCAATTCGCGCAGCGGCGCATCTAGGCCATCCTGGACAAAAATGCCACCTTGCAACGGGATCAACAGTCGATTCACTTTCTCGGCCCAGGCATAATGCGTCACCCCCAACGTCCGCTGGCGCTGGCGCTCCCGCCGCAGCGCCTCCTCCGGCGAGACGTTTTCTTCGGTGACACCGCCGCTTGCCGGATCGACCAACAAGCGATGTCGCCCGATCTCGGGATCAAAGGCGTACAGTTGATTCGTTAAATTCTTATCCGCGCTATCCAGATAGGTGATCAGCGATCCATCGGGACTAAATTTGATACTGGTAGGAACAGACGTACCCGGCAAGGGTAGTTTGACCACTTGATCGATCGTCAGCTCGGGCACTTGTTTCATTTGGCATGCTCCTGGAAAAGCGCATGGTAGGCAAATTCGGGTCGATAGTCCAAGTCCCGGTTTGCGGTGTGAAAAGTCAGCGTCGAGATTGACGCTGGCGCTGGATATCCCCCCGGAATCCCAACACTGAGCAGCAGTTCACGATTGTGAGGATGGATCGACAGCCGCTTGACCCAACAGATGATTGCCGCGATGACGTCGCCGTGGGTTACTGCCACAACCTGTTGGCCCATATGCCGCTTGCGCGTGCGGTCGATAAACCGCAGCGCACGATCCAGCACGTCGTGCGGCTGTTCGTACTCGGACCCGCGGTACAGATCCCAGCCGCTCGCGATCAACTCGGCCAACGGCTGTCCTTCGTACGAGGACTGCACCTCGTTGATCAGCTCAGAGATATGCAATGGCAGGCCGGGACGCACGTCCAGGATCGCCTGAGCCGTCTGCCGGGCGCGCAGCATCGGGCTGCTGTACAAAGCCGCAATTGGCCGGCCGCGAAGCGTCTCGGCAACCACCCTGGCCTGTGAATGCCCTTTTTCACTCAGACCAAAACGCGGCAACCGGCCATAAAGAATACCCTGCGGGTTATGCACGTGCCCGTGACGAACAAAAGAAATAACAGTGGATAACACACGTAAAGACATAGCACCCTTTCCTCACAGCATCAAACATGCCTCGGCGGCTAAGCCAACGAGCTGCTCGCGCACTGTCCAGCGATCTTGCCAGGCACGCTTGTCCCACTGCTCGCCATCGAGGTTATCGCCGCCATAGAGAATCTGCCCGAGCGGCACGCTCCGAAACTGGGCGACTGAAAACATCGAGGCGGCCTCCATCTCGACTGTCAGGCACCCTTCCAACCGGCGCTGCGCCGTCTTGCCTCGTGTCTCCCGGTAAACGCCGTCGGTGGTCCAAGTCTTGGCCAGCAGGTAATCGACGTGATGGTCTGTGAGCACAGACTCGATCGCCTCAACGGCTTCCATCGCCGGCAGCACTTCGCGGCCCGGCGGAAGATAATG
>JAFGJF010000596.1 GCA_016929205.1 Anaerolineae bacterium | reverse complement strand
TCGAGCCCTGCCGTCGGCTCGTCGACGATCAGCAACTGTGGATCGCCCAACAGTGCTTGCGCTATCCCGACACGCTGCTTCATACCGCCCGAGTAGCTTTTCAGCCTGCGACCGGCCACATCATCCAGGCCGATCTGTTCCAACAGCTTGACAATTTGCCGCCTGCGCCGCGCACCATTGGTGATCCCTTTGAGGATGGCGATATAGTCAAGAAACTCGCGCGCGGTAAGGTCCGGATAAAAGCCCATTTCCTGCGGCAGGTAGCCCAGCAGCGATTTGACTGCTTGCCGGCCCGACGCAGTGACCATGTCATTGCCAAAAACGTGCACAACGCCGCTCGTCGGATGCAGCAGCCCGGCCATGATGCGCATCAGCGTCGTCTTGCCCGCGCCATTGACGCCCAGTAGCCCAAACATGCCCGTGCCCGGTATGTCCAGGTCCAGGTCGCGCAGCGCCTGCACATTGCCACGATAGGTTTTACACAGATGTCGCATGGTGATCATAGTCACTCCTCCTCGTACTCTACTCGCCGCATCGCTTGCAAGGTGCCGATCCATACCAGAACCACGATCGCCGCCGCACCGCCGATGCGCAACAGGGTCTCTAGCGAAAACACAGCAGGAAAGTGGGGCGACGCGGCCCGGATCAGTGGATCGGCCAACTGTTCCAGCGTCAAGCCATCGCGGATCAAAGCCGCAAACACAAAGCCGTTCACGGGCAGGACAAAACACGCTGCCAGGCTAGCGACAGCGACAGCAAGTCCAATCAGAACAGCGCGATACCGATTTGGTTGCCGGGCAGACAGCAATACGCCCATCGCTGACGCAAATAAGGCCAGAGGGATCAACCCCGTTGCCCAGAACGCGACAAGCACGCCGCTCCGATACGGGCCATTTTGGATCCAGGCCAATGTGCCGTTCAAGAGCGCCGATAGCACCATTGCGACCGCGATACTCGACCAGACACTCAGCACTTTGCCGGCCAGGTAGACGCCGCGCGTGACTGGCACCGCATCGACAAGCTCCCGTACGCGATACTGTCGGTCGAGGGGAATGAGTTCGGCGAACATAAGCGGCAGAACCAGAACGATCATCACGATCGTGATCACGTTGGCCATAATCGCCTGCCCCGTATTCCTGAACAGCACCGCCTGAGGCCACAGCGCAAGATCCATCGCCAACGACGTTCCTGTCGAGCCAAACACATAGTCGATTGCGTAGAACAGCTGAGGGAACAGAACGATCGCCACCAGGATGGCACGCAACGTTCCGCGCCGCCAGCCCATCAGCCACTCATAATGGATTATAGCCCCCAATTGCCGAACCTTGAGCTTGAGGCTGCGCGGCCAGTGCACGGCAACAGGATCGCCAGCAACTCGCTCACCAGCCTTCTCACGGCCTTTTCGGGCAATCACCTTTCCGAGGTACCCTGTTGCCCGCTTTCCATCACGCACACCAACCAGCAAACGCTCGGGGTCGGCCAACAACGCCATCGCCAGACCCATTAACCCCAACCCTACAGCGCTGACAATGACGCGGTTCAGCCAAAAATCGGCCATGGTGAGACTGTCGGGCCGCAGAAAAGGATGAGCCATCCACAATAGAGGCTGGATCAGATCGAACGGACGTGGCCAGGGACTGGGGAAAGCCAGAGGAACGGCTGGGATCAAGAGGTCACCCACATAACTGCTCGTTACCCCCAAGACTAGCCAGGCCAACAACGCGATCAAAACCCCCATCATCGCTTTGTGCGAGCGTATGCTGACCCACGCCGCCGTCCCACTCAGGAACAGCACCGAGGCAAACCAACCAGCCATCGCCATCAGGCCCCCTTCACCCAACAAGCACACGCCAGCGATCATGACCCCAAGCACTACCAATACGTGCCCGACCAAGGCAATTGTCACCCGCTCAACAGCCAACCAATGAAACGGCCGTGGGCAGGCCAGTAGCATCTCTAGTCCCGGTTCATCATCCGGCGCTGCCAGGAACGCGGCCTGGATCGCAACCAACAGCGGACCGACGATTGCAATCGATTGAGACAGGCTGTGCTCGTAAAAGAGGGTCAGATCGATCGCCGGAGCCACCAGATACAGTCCCACCGAAAGCGCTGCATTAAGAGCTGGAGGCCACCATCCCACCCGGCGCCAAACCACACGCCACGCAACCTGCCGCCGGATAGACAACCTGCCCAACCCGATCCCGGCAGCGATCAAAATCGACAGCCCACCCAACCCAGACAACACGGCCGCGACGCGCGCAACGGACCGCGTCCGGCTGACAGTGGGGTAGAACTGCGGCCGCTCCATCCGCACGATGCAATCGGTATCAGGCGTAGAGGTGGGATCGCCCAAAAAACTGCCCATCACCGCCAGCGGGCACGCGCCGGCAAGCACAGTCGAATGTCCGGCACCAGGGAACACAACCACCATACCGTTCGATAGCTTTTCTGCCGCCAGTCGAGCGGCAGCAACGGATCGTGCGGCATCATATTCACCAGCCATGACCAATGCCGGAATGTCACTGCCTACAGGCTCATTCTCCCTTGGATCTGCCGCGCCACCCCCCCAAGCTCGGCAAGCACCATACAGCGCTGAATCAAAGGTGGAGAAAAAGTGGATATCGGCCGGGTAGGCGGTCAGCATGGCATCCATTTCCGCCGGTGCAACAAACGGTGCCTCTTCGTTGCACAATACCGCCAATTGCAAGCCGACAGCCGCCCGCGCTGCAGAACCACGCGCTTGGGCTTTTCGCTCTTCCTCTGTGGCCGATTCCCACGCCGATTCCAGGTTGGCAACGATCGACTCGAGGTTGCCACTCCCAACCTCAT
Organism: Anaerolineae bacterium; assembly: GCA_016929205.1. The sequence goes on along the minus strand of JAFGJF010000596.1, from coordinate 19,206 downwards.
AGATCAAGCCAGGTACCCCCGACGTCTCGGGCATAGCCAGTGATCCGACCACAAACCCGTTGAATGTACGGCCATTGACTAACTCTATCCTCGATTCACCCGTCTTGGGGTGGACAATTTCGAGAGAGATGGGATCGGCAGAAAGCGTATACACAGTCTCGGCATAAACCCGCTCCAGGTCGGGATAGGCCATCCGACAGACAAGATCATCCCGGCAAGCCGCAAACAAGGTCTGTAGCGCGTCCCGGGCATAGGCCGGATCGTCCAGCAGCAGATCGGCTTCAACGGGCGTGATCGCGTCGAGGATAGCAGCGCGCACCCCTTGCGGATGATTACGTAGCACGGTCAGCGCCACGCGAGATCCGTACGAAACGCCATACAGATTCCATCGCTCGTAGCCCAATGCCCGACGCAGCGCGGCAATATCGGCCGCGTTCTGGACACTGTTATAGGCGTCGAGATCGATCCCCATCGATTCGAGCCGTTCACGACAGGCAATGATCGGTTCGACGTGGCTATACGCTTGCAAGGGATCGGTCACGCGTGGATCGATCTCGGGACACACCAACGCTGGCTCAGAATAGCCCGTGCCGCGTTGATCGAAAAAGATCAGGTCGCGCTTTGCCAGCAGTGGGTTCATATAATCCAGCCAGAACGACAAGCTGTCCAACGTTCGGCCTCCCGGACCGCCAGCGATAAACAGCACCGGGTCGGGAGCGGGGTTGGTACTGACGCTGTGCACAATAGCCACAGCCAACCGGATCGATTCGCCGTTAGGGCGGGCATGATCCTCGGGTACGGTGACGGCACCGCATTCGATCGCGTATCCAGGGAGGATCTCGGCCGGACACTTTGTGGGTTCAAAACCGGGACGGTCAATGGCAACAGAACCGCCTTGTGCCAACACCGGACTGGTAACCATTCCTGAGGCAAGCCAAAAGATGACCAGCAGTCCCAAAATCGCTCCAAAGCGATTAACAGGTCCCAGCCCAGAGTCTGGATCTGGCAATCCAGACTGAGCAGATTCGATACAACTCGGTTTGCTTGGCAGATCAACCATTGGCAGACTCATGGCCAAAGTAAGGCGGGCGAGCCAACAAGTAGGCGATCAAAGCCACCAGGTTGCCTAACAGCACAAACATCGCCCACACCCACGCCCGTTCGCCGCGCAGGCGCGCGTCGATCCAGACCCACGCAGGCAGCGAAAGCCAGTACACCGCCGCGGTGACCACAAGACCGATTACAAAGGTGATGAACCCGGCTCCCGGCGCGCTGACCGCCGAGCTGACGTCATAAGTGATCCCGATCCAGCCTACCAGTTCGCCGGCCGGCCCACGCAGGTCATGCAGCAGGTGGCGAAAAACGTCGTTGTGCTCCCCCTCTTTTTGCATCGCCGAGGCTGCCAGTAATGCCGTGCGCTGTTCTGCGTTCAGTGCCTCCGGGGCCAAAATACCGATCACGCGGCGCATCTCGTCTGTCGCCGACGTTTCGGCCGTCGCCGGTCCGCCAGCCGTGCCTGGCACGAGGGACCGGTTGCCCTCCACGACCCGCCCATCCGACGCAAAGAGCCAGATGTAGACAACGTACGGCATGTCGAGTGCCTGCGTCACAGCCATACGAAAAACCTCGTCGTCAACCGAATCGGGGTGCATCTCGAGCAGGTCGGTCAACGTCGTCGATTCGATCACCCGGCGCGTTTCACCGGCGTCCACGGTCAACAAGATACGCTGTCCCAACCACGGCCCCATAACCAGAACCATCAACAGGACCAGCAGCGCCGCGACAACGGCGACAACCGGCAACGCCTTGCACCACTTATTCATCGTTTCTCCTTTTTCGACCCAAAGAACAGGGTTTTTGACAAAAACCCGATTTCTCTCGGGTTACGTTTTCTCCAGACAACTGCACTCGCCACAGGCACAGCGACAAGATTCAGGATCACCCACCCTGCGGCAACAACCAACGAGGGGTCAGTCAAACAGCACCCACGAACCGGGACGCAGTGCCGGCCAAGCCACACGGCCATCACCAACAACACAGCGCTCATCAAGATCACCGCCCCATCGGGAAAATCAGTCCCAACCTGCTGTTCTCGTACCGCACCCTGCAATCGCCGCAGCAAATGCGCACGCGCCTGCCCATCCGGGCGTGCCACCTGCCCATATGCAGCCCGAACCAGACGTGCCACGTTCTCTTCCAATCGTTCCTCTTGACTCACTTTTTTTCCTCCTCCAGATCGGCCAGCACCTTGCGAAATGCCTCCCTAGCTCGCGACAGCAGCGACTCGGTCGCTTTGTACGTCCGCCCCAGTATTCGCGCCACCTGCTTCACGCTACATCCTTGCGCATAGCGCGCAACCAACACCCGTCGATAGTCCTCGCGCAATGCCCCTAATGCCTCTACGACACGGACCTGTGTTGCCCGGTGCACGATCACATCTTCCGGCAGTGGGCCGTCCGCGAGCAATGCGGAGAGCCGCACTTTTGAAACGTCGGAAAACGCAGTGCTCACCGCCCGCCCTTGGCGGCGATACTGATCGGCGATCTTGTGGCGAGCGATGGCGCACAACCAGGTAAACAGCTTGCTCTCTTCCCGCCAGGTCGGCAACGCGCCCAAGGCAGCGATCAATGTTTCCTGCCACACATCTTGAGCCTCCGCCCGCTCTCCATCCATGCGATGAATGATGAAGGCAAAGAGCAGATCGGCATACCGTTCGAAAAAGACGTCTACGGCCCTCTCGTCGCCAGCTATTATGCGTTTCACCAACCTGGGATCATCCATCAACTGTGCTCCACGAACGCTTCCTATAGTTTTGGTCGTCGCCCGCGTCAAAATCCTTCGCCCTATTCCATTCTAGCCCAGCAATGAGAATGGCACCCAATCGCTCTGCGTGTTCAAGATCGACATCAGCGAGCTAGGCCACGACTTTTGTACGTCCAACGGACACAAGTGGCTTTGTGGGCCCGGGGTACGGGGATCGCTAATGCACGCCCCGATCGGCTGTCTGAATTGTGCCCTGCCCATGTGGGAGCCGGGTCTTTGGAGCGCAACGACGTGGAGAATGATACAGACGATCTATGACAGACGGGCCGGCAGTTCGAGTACGGCACACGAGAGCACACCCTCTATGCCGGGTTTGGAGACAACCTAACCTGACTTGGAAAAACGGGTTGGAAAGATATTGAGCGCCACGTTGCCCGTCGAAGAAACGTACTTAAGAAGGATTCTCGAATAGCTGTTTATGATATGCAACATCCTGCCGGGTCCTAGATGCCAGATCAACTTGCCAAATGTGACTGTGCTACTCAGATCGCTGTTCGATCAAGCTCAAGATGGCCTCGTGCTCAAAACCGGCAACCAGCTCGCTCAACGCGCCGGCCAGCACCGGGTGCGTGGCCTCAATGCCCGTGATCAGCGTCTGCATCCATACCCAATCCCCCTCCAACGTCGCCTGGCGCAGATCGGCCAGGAAATCGGCCGGTATGCCGGACAGATCAAAGGACTGATCTTGAGCCGGCACAATGCCAGGCTGCGCCGGTTCTTTTGCGGAAACAAAGCGCACGCCAAGGTGCCGGGTCAACATCTCGAATACATCAGTGGCACGAAACGGTTTTCGCAAGAAATCGTCATAGGCAACTGAAAGGACCACAGATTGCTCTTCTTCAAAACTGCTGGCCGTGACAGCAATGACGATCACGTCCGTTTGCACCTCACCTCCAGCCGCAAAGCGGCTGGCAAGCTGCGCCTTGATCCGCCGCGTCGCTTCATACCCATCCATCACTGGCATACGAATGTCCATCCAGATCAGGTGTGGCTGCCACGAGGCACAAATGTCCACCGCCTCACGGCCGTTGCTGGCTTCCCGCACTTCAAAGCCCAATGGAGCCAGCATTTCGACGAGCAGCCGCCGATTGTTCCACTTGTCATCGACAACCAGCAAACGATACGATGGCTGCCCGGGCAGCAAACTGATCACCCGGAGAGAAGGCCGTTCAGGGGACAGGCTCTGGGCATCAGCCAGACTGACAGGAATGGAAAAACAAAACGTCGTCCCCACCCCCAGTTCGCTGCGAACGGTAATCTCACCGCCCATAAGACGCACAAATTCCTGGCTGATAGCCAGTCCCAACCCGGTCCCTTCCTGCGCACGCCTACCCGTTTCGGTCTGCACAAACGCATCAAAGATCGTCTCTATCTCTTGAGTGGCAATCCCAGGGCCGGTGTCTTCGATCTCAAAATACAGGTGGCAGATAGTGGGTGGCAGAGGATAGGGTGCAGGAGGGGCAGCCTCAGAGGTCGCTGCCGGTGCGCCGATCTTTTGGCCAGGTTCGGTTCGCCGTCGTGCTAGCCGCAAGGCCACCCCGCCCTCTCGAGTGAACTTGGCCGCGTTGCCCAGCAGATTGATTAACACCTGGCGCAACTTGGGCTCGTCGGCGCAAACATAACGGGGCACGTCCGGCTCGCGAAACACGAACAACTGTAAACCCTTATCCTCGGCCCGCAAACGAAGCATATCCTCCAGGTCATCGACTAGACGATAGAGGTCGAAACTGGTCTCTTGAAGCGTCGTCTTGCCAGCTTCGATCTTGGACAGGTCTAGCACGGAATTGATCAAGTTCAACAAGTGTTCGCCGCTGCGTCGAATGATGCGCAGGCTTTCTTGCTCTTCAGAAGGGACGCGAGCATTACCGGACAGCAATTCGGAAAAACCTAGAATGGCATTGAGCGGTGTGCGCAACTCGTGACTCATATTGGCCAAAAACGTGCTCTTGGCTCGGTTTGCTGCCTCGGCACGTTCCTGAGCCTGTTGCAGCTCGTCGAAAAGCTGCGCATTCTGAATCGCCGCAGCAGCCTGGTTTGCAAACATCTGCAGAACATCGCCATCTTTGTGATGATATGCGCTCGCGCAATAGCTGTCACAAGTCAGCACGCCGATGGCTTGCACCCCGACAAACAAGGGAGCGGCCATCCAGCCGTGTATTTCGGCTGTCCCCAACCAGTTGCTCCACCCCGTTTCACGCTGCACATCGTCGATGACCAGCACACGCCGCTCCCGAAATGCCCGGGCTGTGGGATTCTGACTGTTGATAGAGATGTGCTGGCCCTGATTTCGATTGTCGACGTGACCCTCAATATAGCCGGCAATGTGTATCAACTTGTCTTCCTTGTGAAAGAAAATGCCTGCTGCATCGTGCTGAATCACGCGCTGCATTTGCTCAAGAATGCTAATCAGCACCGTCTCCAGGTCAACGCTGCTGTACAGGATCACAGCCACCTGGCGCAAGCTGTCGGCCAGTTCCTGTTGCCGGCGCAGCGCGTCTTCCGCCCTGGTCCATTCGGTAATGTCGTCGAGAATGACCACCGTGCCGCTAAACTTTTCGCTGACGTCCAGCATACGATGCAACTTAATCTGAAAACGACGCACCCCCTGCCCGGTCTCCAGGTCTCGAACAAGAGAGCGCTCCAAATCGCCACAGCTATCAAAATCGGCCAGTTCTTCACCTAACCATGGCAGCGCCGCCTTTTCAGACTGCCGGTCATAATAGCTGCTTCCTGGAACACTGACTTTGGTGAACAGCTCTGCTGCGGCATAGTTTACATTGTCTACACGGCCGTCGCAATCCAGCAAGATCACTGGCGCGTGCATGCTCTCAAAGATAGTCAGATACTTGTTCTTTTCGTTGGTCATCAACCGGTTAGTGTCTTGCAGTTCGGCCAACAGCTTACCCTCAGGAGACTCGGCCCATTCCAGGCAAAAACCAATCTCGATCCGGTCAAAGCAACGCTCGATGAACCGCTTATACAGCGTTGTGTCTTGGACAGTGTATCCGGCCTGTTCGATCAAGTCGAGGTAACTCTGCTTATAGTACTTGGTCAGGCCCAGAAACATGTCCAGGGAAATTCCACGCGCGCGATGCCGCCTGGCTTCGAGCACGCCAAAAGCGGCGATTGGATCGCTCAGATAGTCTTCGTCCGGCCCCAACTCGGGGACGCGCACCGATGCCGGCCCCTCCCCGCCGGAGTCAAGCACACCAACGATGGCCTCGGACAGGCCAGCGATCGAGATCCGCCATGCCTCGGCCAGGGTAGACGTATACTTGACGTAATCCCTTTCCCGGGCGTAGGCGAGCACACGATGCATCAGCCAATCTTCGCTGGTTGTAATCAACTCATACAGTGTTTTTGCCATTCCGGCCTCACTCGATGTGCATCAATTATGGACTGACCTCGAGCGGCTGCACATGCCAGATATCCTCATTGTATTCGCTGATGGTGCGATCGGACGAAAAAAAGCCGCAGCGTGCCACGTTGAGGATCGACATCCGTGTCCAGGTCTCAATATCCCGGTACACTTGGTCCACCCGTTCCTGGCAGGCAATATACGAGGCGTAATCGGCCAACAGCAGATACTCGTCGTGATCCAAGAGTGCATTCACCAATGGCTGAAACAACGCCGGATCGCCCAGAGCACCAGAGACGGTATAGTCGATCGCCCGCTTCAGTTCGGCATGACCACGATAGATCGCCACAGGATCGTATCCCTGGACTCTAAGCGCCATCACCTGTGGCGTGGTCAACCCAAACAGGAAAAAATTCTCGGCGCCCACCCGTTCGCGGATCTCAATGTTGGCCCCGTCCAACGTACCGATGGTCAATGCACCATTGAGGGCAAATTTCATGTTGCCTGTGCCGGACGCTTCTTTGCCGGCCAGCGAAATCTGTTCAGATAGGTCTGCCGCCGGATAGATACACTCGCCAAGGGTGACGTTAAAGTTAGGCAGATAGACGACCTTGAGCCGCTCGCTGACCGCCGGATCGCCGTTGATCACGCTGGACAACGTGTTGATCAGTTTGATGATCAACTTGGCTATGTGATAACCGGGCGCTGCTTTGGCCCCAAAGATGAACGTGCGAGGAATGACATCTAGCGACGGATTAGCCTTGAGCCGCTGGTAAAGGGTGATGATGTGCAACGCCTTGAGCAGCTGCCGCTTGTATTCGTGTAGACGCTTGACCATCACGTCAAACATCGAATCAGGATCGACCTGTACCCCGACGGATTGACGAATCGTGGCGGCAAGGTCGACTTTGTTCTGGCGCTTGATCGCGCGCCAGGCCTGCCGAAATTCGGCCTGACCAGCATACGGTTCCAGCGCCCGGAGCCGATCCAGATCGGTCAGCCACCCATCGCCGATCTTGGAACAAACCAGGTCGAATAAGCGCGGATTGGACAGCATCATCCAGCGGCGCGGCGTGACACCATTGGTCTTGTTGTTAAATTTTCGAGGCCACATCTCGTAAAAATCGCTCAACGTGTGCTGGGTGAGCAGGGAACTCTGCAACTCGGCCACACCGTTGATCGAAAAACAACCGACGGCGGCGAGGCGGGCCATATAGACCTGCTTTTCCGGGCCGTCATCGACGATCGACATACGGTGCACCCGCGCCTCATCGCCAGGAAATCGCATCCGTACCGTTTCAAGAAAGCGGCGATTGATCTCATAAATGATCTCTAGGTGGCGAGGCAAGAGTCGTTCAAAAAGACTGACCGGCCATCTTTCCAGTGATTCTGGCATCAATGTGTGGCAAGTATAGGCAAACAGCCGGCTGGTGATGTCCCAGGCTTTCTGCCAGCCAAGGTTATGCTCGTCCATCAAGAGCCGCATCAACTCGGGGATGGCAACCACGGGATGCGTGTCATTGAGTTGGATTACCGCCTTGTCCGGGAACTCGTGCCACCCCTCATTGAATTGAATGATGCGGCTGACAATGGTCGCTAGCGAGCAGGCAACAAAAAAGTACTGCTGCTTGAGCCTCAGTTCCTTACCCTGTGCAGTGTTATCGTTGGGGTACAGCACCTTGGTAATATTTTCCGAGGCCGTCTTTTGCTCAACGGCGCGGGCATAGTCTCCGACGTCAAACAACTGAAAGTCAAACGCTTTGCTGGCCCTGGCTCGCCACAAGCGCAGCAAATTGACCGTGCCGGTTTTGTAACCCGGCACCAACATATGACAAGGCTCACCTAACACTGTCTGTGCCGGGATCCAACGAACGCGGTACCCGCCGTTCTGATCCATATCGTGCTCGGTGTGTCCGCCAAACCCGACTTGGACCATGTCATCCGGCTGCGGGAATTCCCAGGGGTTACCATAATACAGCCACTCATCGGGGCTCTCGACCTGCCAGCCATCCTGGAACGATTGCTTGAAAATACCAAACTCGTAGCGGATGCCATAACTGATTGCTGGAATATCCAACGTAGCCATCGAGTCCATAAAGCATGCGGCTAAGCGCCCCAGGCCACCGTTGCCCAGACCAGGCTCCGGTTCCAAGGCTGCCAGATCGTCCAGGTCAATTTTCCACTCTGCCAAAGCCTGTCGAGCCAGGTTCGCGATCCCGCTATACAGCAGATTCTTTTTTAGCTGCTGCCCCGGCAAATACTCGGCGGACAAATAATAGACAAATTTGGGCCGTGTCTGAAAATAAGCATCCACTGTTTTGTGCCAACGGGACATCAGTTGATCGCGCACTGTGTAGGCCAACGCCACATAGAGATCGTACAAGCTGGCCGTATAGATGGCTTGACCTCTGGCGTAATAGAGATTGTCAGCCAGTGCCTGTTTGAATTCGCCAACCGTTTGCACGGTGCGTTTGGTCACTTGCTGATTGTACAACGGCTGTGCGTTGTCTGCTTGCTCACCCATATTCCACTCCTATGCTTCACTCTAGATTTCAGCAGCTCGTTCAGTCAGTTCCAGGATAGTTTGGTGTTCAAAGTTGTAGGCTAACTCGGTCAGCACATCGGCAGTCAGACAAGTCGTTCCCGCTTCCCGCTCGCGGACCTGGAGAATCAAGGCCATCATCCAATCCCAATCGCCTTCCAAGGTCGCCTGGTGCATCTCTTTTAACCATCGTGGGGGCATCTTGGCCAAACTGGCAACCATGGTTGAATCTATAGCGAGTGCGCGTTTCCCTTTCTTTGGCGTCTCTGGCACGTACTCGTCTGGCACACGCTGAACCCTTTGCACATCCTCGTAAACAAACTGCACGCCCAGATGCCTGGTTAAGGCATCGATGATCTCTGTCTCGCGGAAGGGTTTGCGAATAAAGTCATCGCAGCCTACGGCCAACATCTTTTGACGATCTGCTTCAAACGCGCTGGCCGTCAGAGCAACAATGATCGGCGAGGATGTCTTTGCTTTAGCCCTGATGTCTCTGGTCGCCTCGTAGCCATCCATAACCGGCATACGGATGTCCATCCAAATCAGATGCGGCTGCCACGCCTGCCATATGTCGATCGTCTCCTGACCGTTTACGGCCTCTCTTATCTCAAAGCCTCGTCCTTTGTCAGAAAAAGAGCCTTTTCTAGAACCAGCCAACGTCTGTCCATCGTTGATAGAACCTACCGAATTCAAAATCTCAACCAATAGCTTGCGGCTGGTCTCCATATCCTCGGCGACGAGCAAACGATAGGGGCCACCCTCAGGCGCGCACGTTCCTGGCTTTAGGCCAGCAACGCGACGTATTGGCCATATATGACCAACGTCGGCGACCTCCGCTGGCTCGACCAGAATGTCAAAGCGGAACACGGCGCCAGCGCCAAGTTGACTGTCAACACGCAGATCGCCGCCCATCAAACGCACAAACTCGCGGCTGATTGGCACGCCCAAGCCCGTCCCTCTCGCCAATCGCCGCCCGCTGCTTGTCTGCACAAAGACATCAAAGACCTTGTCCAATTCGTCGAAGGCAATGCCCACGCCAGTGTCCTCGATCTCAAAAAATAAGGGATATGGCCGAAGAGATGAGAGATCGGCTTGCTCGGTTTGCGGCACTTGCTCCACCACATCCCTATTTTCCCTGCATCTGACGCGCAAGGCCACACTGCCCCTTTCAGTAAACTTGACCGCGTTTTCCAAGAGGTTGATCAACACCTGGCGCAGCTTGCCCTGGTCGGTACGAACGTATTGCGGCACATCGGGTGCAAGATCGAAAACAAGGGTCAATCCCTTGCTTTCTGTCTGCAGCACAAACATCTCTCCCAATCCGAGCAGCATACGATGCAAGTCGAAACTTTCGGGCTGCAACTCGACGCGCCCCGCTTCGATCTTGGACAGCTCCAGAACGTCGTTGATCAGAGCCAAGAGATGCTGCCCGCTGCGGCCAATAGTGTCCAGGTTTTTCTGCTGATCTGCGTTGAGATTGGCATCGTGGGACATCAATTCGCTAAAGCCAAGAATAGCGTTGAGCGGAGTGCGAAATTCATGACTCATGTTGGCCAAAAAGGAACTCTTGGCCTGGTTGGCAGCCTCTGCGGCTGCACGTGCTTCTTCCGCTACCCGTTGTGCCTGTTCGGCAGCATTTTTAGCCTGGCGCAGCGCCTCCTCGGTTTGCCTGCGTATAACAATCTCTTGTCGCAAAGCTACAGTTCGTTCTGCCACGCGCTGTTCGAGCTCATCGTGGGCGCGTTTGAGCGCGCTAAACAGGCGCAAGCCCTTGACCGCAGTCGCAATCTGCCCGCACAGCCCTTCCAACACGCGTTGATCCCCAGCATCCAGTGCACCGGCACGGTCGCTCTGAACACTCAACACGCCCAACACCTGCTTTGAATCAGTAATCAACAGCTCGACGCCTAGCCGGGCGGCCTCTTGTGCCGCAGCCTCGGTCATCGTTTTGAAAAACGGATTTCTCAAGTCAATTACGTTGAGTCCGATCTTGATCCCACTCAGGTCCAGGCCAGCCAAGTTATTTTGATCCACAATCTTGGTATTCGAAGCATCGGCCCAAAATGCAGCCAGGTTGTCCCGGGTGACAGGCATACCGGAAACAAGGAACTTGGTTTCATAGGGCTGCCCGGCAATAGCTGCAAGCAGGGTTCGCACCAGGAGCACACCCAAACGCCTGGGAGACTGATCGATCGTCGCCTGGAAAGTGCCACCTTGCATAATCGCAGCCAAGGCTTCATCCGTGGCATCGATGCCGCCAATAAAAAAACGATTGGCGTCGTCTTTGCCGGCATCTACGACGGCCGCATAGGCACCCAGTGCGCCGCTGTCGTTGATGCTCAGGATCATATGCAGGTCGGGCCAGGTTTCCAGCCACCGACGCGCAATAGGCGTTGAGCTGGCCGGGTCGGCCGAGTTGGCGGTTTCGACGAGCTCGATGTTTGGAAAAACGTCTCGGATCCCGACCAGGATGCCCTCTTCGCGCTCAACGATGGTCGCCAGATGCGGCGAGCCAAATAAAGCAAACTGGAGCGTTTCGCCCGGCGCCAGGTGTGCCCTGGCCCACCGTCCGGCTTCCCGACCCAACAGATAACCATTCTCATAGTCTTGAAAACCAATCAGCGCAGTCTGATTGCCTTTACCGAGATCGTTCGTCGACACCACATAACAACCTTGCGCCATGGCCTCCCTGGTCACCGCGGCCATGGCCGCATCGTCAACGGCAACGACGATTAAACCATCAAAGCCATGGTCAACCAAGCTCTGGACGGCCATCACCTGGGCATGAGCATCAACCTGTTCGAACTTGATCGGAATATGCAGTTCGCCCCTGGCACGTGGCAGATAGGCATTGGGACAATAGTCCGGCTCTTGCTCAACATCGGGGCACAAAACAGACGTGCCCAGCGCAGCGGCTTTGCCAGCCAGGCAGTCCCCCGCAGGCAGTTGATACCCATCATCCAGCATGCGCTTGCCTTCCTGGCCATAGCCTGCAGTCAAAACGAGCATTTGCCGGTCGGGATCGTAACAAAATAGCTGAGTATGGTAAAAGCCAAGCTGTTCTTTGATCAACGCGACCGCACGCTTGTAGAGTGCTTGCTCTTCATTCACCACCGCGATCTCTTGGGACATCTGGGTAGAGACCTGGATCTGGCGCTCAAGCGACGTCCGGCTTCGCTCCTCGCTCTCTTGCAGTGCACTCTCGGCCTGCAAACGTTCGGTCACGTCGATGCCGGTTCCGACAATGTACTCGACTGCACCCTTGGGGTCACAAAGCGTGGTATTGGCCCAAGCAATCTGCCGACAATGGCCCTCCTTTGTCACCAGGGAATTTGTGTACTCGTTCGAACTTTGCCCCGTCAACAGCTCGGCAAAGACGGCTTTGACCGGCTCGATTTCTTCCGGAACCAGAAACAGATCCCAAAAGAACCGGCCCTCCACCTCAACAAACATATAGCCGGTCGTCCGTTCGCAAATACGATTAAAGCGGACGATCCGCCCCTGGGGATCCAGCACGATCACCAGGACATCGGATACCTTCATAACGGCATTGATGAAATCGCGCTCCCGGTACAGTTCCCGTTGGGCTTGCTGGTGTTCTGATATCTCGACCCGCAAACGAGGATTCGTTTTCTCGTCACTCATGGCCAACTCTTATCATTCAAGTTGAATGCTCTCTAAAATAGCACAGATGAGACACGCTTTCATTCATTGTACTATAGAGTGCGCCAAGTGACAACCATACTGCTTGATCTGGATTGCCATAGCCAGATCAACTCGCATGTTCGGTTCGAACTTTTTCATTCAACAGGAGCGCTATGAAAAGGAAAAGGGGAGAAGGGAGAAGGAACGAGGATAAGCGTGGTGCGGCGATCGCTCGCCACACCACAATGTCCACGGAATTGTACTATTGCGAAATCGGCAAATACAGATCCAGAGTCAGGGTCTCTTCAGTTTCGTTCACCCCACCGAGGTGCTTTTCCAGCCATTGGTGGTGCGCGGGCCCATACTGGCTGCTTTCGCGCCAGGTCGCCAGTTGCTGCCAGTCCCTGCCAATCTCTTTAAGGTTGCGGCGCGTCTCTCACCTGACAGATGCGCGGCTGACCGAGGAGACATTCGCGCGCCCGGCAGATTTTGACCTGGCTGCGTTCTGGCAGCTGTCATGCGCCGAGTTTGAGCAGAGCCGCCCAACCTATTTCGTCATCGCGCGCATCGCGCCGCATTTTGTTGTCGCATTGCCAAGATATTTTGACAATCGCATTCGCGATGCCGTCGCCCAGGCCAAATCGCCCGATCGGGAAGGCTGAATCACACTGGAACTGCCCTTTGAATCGCTGGAAGCGGCGCGAGCACAGCTTCTTAGTTTTGGCGGCGCCGTCGAGGTCGTGGAACCGGAGCCGTTGCGTTTGAGTATTATTGACTATGCGAATCAGATTCTAGAACGATACACACATCATACAGACTAAACAAGATTTGCAGAATTGAGAGCAGTACAAACAATCTGGTGGATCTTTGCGACGGGTACCGATCCCGCTCATTGTTTTTTGGCGTTTTTGAAGAATTTCGATCAGAATAGCGCGCGCTGAAAAGGAGGCCGTTTGCCGTCGAGCAGGACAAAAGGCGCGGCACGCCCGGCGATGGCGCCGGCCCTTTTTAGATCGGCGAGGGTGCGTAGGCTGGCCTGCTTGCGCACGCACATGATCCGTGTGGCCGAACGCGGGCCGACGCCGGGCACCCTGAGCAGTGCGTCCTGGGAAGCACGATTGATCTCGATTGGGAAAAACTCGGGGTGCATGGTGGCCCACATCGTCTTGGGATCGGATTCGCGCGGCAGGTGACCATCCTCGTCAAAGACGAGTTCGTCAAAGCCAAACTGGTAGAGCCGAAAAAGGTAATCGCACTGGTAAAGGCGGTGCTCGCGCCATGCAGGCGTAAAGGGATGTCCTTCGAGCGGTGTGCCCCGCACAGGCTGAAAGGCGCTAAAATAGGCGCGATGCAGCTTGACCTTGTCGTAGAGATGAGTGACGGTGCTCAAGATCTCTTGATCGGATTCGTCGGCCGCACCGACCACGAACTGGGTCGTCTGCCCAGACGGTGCCCAACGTCCCCCGCCCTTGGCCATAAACTCACCGGCCCAACGCATAGGATTCAGAACATCGTCTGGCGTTTTGTTAGGCGCGATCTGGCTGAGCCGTTTGCGGTTGGGCACTTCGAGGTTGACCGATACGCGGTTGGCGATCTGGCCAGCACGCTCGACTTGGGCACGCGTGGAACCGGGCAAAAGTTTGAGATGCACGTAACCTTGGAAACGATAGCGCTGGCGAACGATCTCGATCGTCGACAGCAGGCGATCCATCATCTGTTGCGCACCATTGCAGATCCCCGAACTGAGGAAAATGCCCTCGACCAGACGGCGCTGCACCATCTGGTCAAAAAGGCGCGCCAACTCATCCGCCGCAAAGTGGGTACGACGCACATCGTTGCCGCGACGGTTGACGCAATACGCACAGTTCTTTTCGCAAGCGTTGGTCATCAAAACCTTGAGCAACGCCACCCTTTTGCCATCGGGCATGACCGCTGGATAGATCCAGCGTCCCAAGTCATCTCGCTTGCGGGCCGCATCCGTGCCACAAGCCTCCCCACAAACGTCGTATTGAGCAGCACGGCCCAACACCTCTACCTTTTCCCGAGCATCGGGTTGGATTCGAATTGCAACAGCCATCGTCCGCCTCCTCAAACATTTGTTCTAATTCTATTATACGAACAAATGTTCGATTTGTCAAGATCAAAGTTGTCATATGTGAGACGGAAAGTGGGAGGTCATACAGCATGGATCGTATGACTAGGCGTATTGCGCCGGACAAGGTGACCATTCTTCTGGCTGTAGATCACGGAGCGCCGAGATGGAATTGCCACACGGAACATGGGCACACGATGACTTGCGCCGCCATGGATTTCGTGGTACGATGGAATACGGTTATCGATCTTGTCATTTAGGTAAGAATTTGTCAAGATGGGATAGTGTGGGACAAATCCTTTTCTGCAAGGTCACCCCGGAGACGGGGCTTGGAGCGGATAATATTTTAGGCAATAAGGCAACCCAAATGCGCTGTTCCGAATGTCAATTTGAAAATCCAGACAATGCCTGGCACTGTTACCAGTGCGGCGCGGTCCTGAACGGCAAAGAGGTGCCGGACCTCTCTGGACTACCACAAGACGTGCCAGAGATGCAAGCTGCATTGCACCGACTGCGACGTTTTGTCCCTTCAGCCGTGGCCGATGCCGTGCTATACGATCAAAAGCGACTGCGCGGCGAACGGCGCGAGGTGGCAATTCTCTTTGCCGATGCCGTCAATTTTACACACCTGGCCGAATCGCTAGACGCCGAGTCGGTTTTTAACCTGATCAACGACTTGCTCGGGCGGCTGGTGACGTGCATTCATCGCTACGGCGGCACCGTCGACAAGTTTACCGGCGACGGGCTGATGGCCGTATTTGGCGCGCCGATCGCACACGAAAATAGTTCGGAATTGGCCGTGCGCGCGGCGCTGGATATGCAGCAGGCGGCAGCAGGATTCGAACCAGTGGCCATGGCCCAACTGGGCGCGCCGCTGAAAATGCGGATCGGCATTCACAGCGGGCCGGCAGTGGCCGGTATCCTGGGCACAGAACAGCAAGCAGCCTACACGATAATCGGCAACACGGTCAATATGGCCTCGCGGATCGAGTCGCTGGCCCAACCTGGACACGTTTGGGTCAGCGAGCGCGTTTACCAACACACACGCGCCCTGTTTGAATTCCAGGCTATGGGCACGGTTGAGATCAAGGGAATCAGCGATCCGGTCGCTGCCTACGAAGTGCTTGGGGATCATGCCGTGCCTATGTCGGTACGCGGCGTAAGCGGGGTAACCAGCCGCTTCCTGGGACGCGATGCCGAACTGGAGCAGTTGCACGATATGGTCTCTGCATTCCTGGACGATGCATACGGACGGCTGATCGTCGTGCGAGGCGAGGCCGGGATGGGCAAATCGCGCCTGATACAAGAGGGCATCGCCGATTTTGTCGGAGAGAGAGCGCAAATCTGGCACGGCCGGGGGCTGCCCTACGCGCAGGGGGTGGGCTATGGCCTATTCCGCTCGCTGCTACAAGACGCGCTGCACGATCGACTGCATAATGATGAATGGGAGGAAGCGGTGCCGCCGGGCCTGCGTCCGTTTTTGCGCCAGGTGTTGATGCTGCCGGTCACGCCCGATGAACAAGAGACGCTGCATCACCTGGGGCCAGAATTGGTCAAACAAATGACCAGTTTAGCAGTGCGGGAATGGCTGCAGGGAGAGGCACGCAGCAGCTCAATCGTACTGATTTTGGACGACGTACATTGGGCAGACGATCTGTCACGCGACATGCTGCAATCACTGATCGGGTTGAGCAACGAAGCATCGATCTTGTTCTGCGCGATCACACGCCCCCATCCCGAACTCAAACTGGATACAGAACCGGACCCCTTGCAACCGATAGATGAGATACCCGGTCCGCGCTCCCTGTGGCTGGATTTGCAGCCGCTGTCGCAAGCACACTGCCGGGAACTGCTGGGACACCTGGTCGACCTGGAGGGCATGCCGGCGACGGTGATCGAGACAATCTTGTCTCGATCTGAGGGCGCACCGTTTTATATCGAAGAATTTGTCAGGATGCTGATCGAAAAGGAGGTCCTGGAGCTGTCCGATGGGCAGTGGCGGGTCACCTCGACCATGTCGCTGAAAACGATCGAGATCCCGACGACCTTGCGCGGCCTGATGATGGCACGCGTAGATCGCCTGCCGGAGAATCTGCAGGATGTGCTGCGCGACGCAGCCGTGATCGGCTTGCAGTTTTCGATGCCACTGCTAGAAGCGGTCGAGCGCCAACTGCGCGGGCCGGTCAACATCGTCCCGGCATTGGAGCGACTGCACGATTTGGGATTGTTGGTCAAACGATCACAGGCCGACGAAAAAGTGTACGCCTTTCGTCACATTTTGACCCAAGAGACGATCTATCGCAGCCTGCTGCGAAGCGAGCGCCCCAGCCTGCACCACGCTGTGGCCACAGCCATCGAAACCGTTTACGCCCACCAAGCAGAGAGCCAAATCGAGGTCCTGGCCTTTCACTACGATCTCGCCCGGGTATATGACAAAGCGATGCACTATATGCTGCTGTCCGGCGACCGGGCGCGGTCGCGTTTCGCCAACCACGAGGCGATCGACTACTACGAGCGGACGCTGCAGCTCTCACAACACCTGAGCGGCCACGGGCAGGCGCGCTGGCGGGCGGCGATCGGGCTGGGCGAAGTCGAAACCCACATTGGCGAATACGAAGAAGCGGTGGCCTGCTACCAGGCCGCGATGGACGAGTGGAGCGGGGCAGCGCCCGAAGATCGAGCTATGGCTATGCTGAAAATGGCGCAGGTGTGGGACAAGAGAGGCAACCAGGACGAGATCGAACGGTGGCTGCACCAGGCACGCCGGCAGCTCGGCAACGAAAGTAGCCTCTACCCAGCGCTGTATGGCGAGATCTATTCGGAATTGGGATGGCTCAATCTGAGGCGGGGCAATCTCGATGATGCGCAGCAGTGGCTGGAGCAAGGACTGGACCTAGTTAGTGGGACAGAGCACTATGGTGTGCTGTCGTCGATCCTCAACCGCCTAGGCGCGCTGCATTACCATCGTGGTGAATGGAAACAGGCTGCCGCACGCGTCAAGGGCGCGCTCGAGCTGAGAGAAAAGCTGGGTGACCTGGTCGGCTATGCACGATCGTTGAACAACCTGGGCATTTTGCAGCGTGCCAGCGGCGATTGGGATGGGGCGCTGACCTCGTATGAACGCGCTGTTGAGATGAACGAACGATTGGGCGGCGTCGAAGGGGCGGCACTGGCTCGGACCAACCTGGGCGTTCTGTACACGAACCGGGGCGAGTGGGACAAGGCAGAAGAGAATTTGCAGCATAGCTTTACCACCGCACAACGGATCGCCCACCCCTACGAGCTGGCCCAGGCACATATGAACCTGGGGCGGCTTTATTTGCTGCAAAGACGGTGGGGAGTATGCACCGAACACCTGAACGCGGCGCTGCCTTTGTACGAGGAAGCCGGGGCACGGGCTAACCTGAACCTGTGCGATGCATACTGGGTGACCAGTTTGTTGTTCCTGGAACAGGACGACATCGGCACGGCAACGCGCTGGGCCGAACGGGTCTATGCCTTGCTGTGTGAGGTAAGCGGTGCTGATAGCGGAGATTCGGTCGAATGGGGCCGCTACGAACAGCTCATGGGACGGTTGGCGCAGGCAGAGGGCGACCTGGAGGCGGCGCACACCCACCTAGCACGCAGCGCGGCCGTTTTTGAGGCCAATCATTCGCTGCTCGAAGCAGGACAGACAGCCTATTGGCGCGGGCAGCTTGCCCTATCGCTGACGCAGATAGACGAAGCGGCACAGCAGTTCGAGGCGGCGCGGCAACTGTTTGAAAAACTAGGCGCAGCCGCCGACCTGGCACGGGTCAAGAACGCGCTGGCAGAAATGGACACGGCATAAAAAATCACAGGATTGGCAAGATTTGCAGGATTAAGAACGATGTTGACCAATACAGTTTTTGCCAAGACCCTGATTTCTCGTCGGGCACACACACAGTCAAGGAGACACAATGCTGAAAAAACTGGACTTGAGCGAAAACGCAATCTGGAAACAACGTTATCGTGCCAGCAAAATCGCTTGGGCGCAGATCGCGAGCAATCATCCTGGCCGGGGCGTGGTCTGCACGGACCTCGATGGGACACTGCAATTGTATGCCTGGGACGTCGTGACGGGCGCGCTTCAGCAGGTGACGGATCAACCGGCCGGCGTGGTCAGCGGCATGATCTCGGCAGACGGCGCGTTAATTATTTATCTCGACGACGATCAGGGCAACGAAATCGGTCACCTGGTGCGGGTGCCGTTTGAGGGCGGGACAAAAGAGGATATGACCCCGGATCTGCCGCCCTTTGCCCTGCGCGGGCTGGGGCAAAGCCGGTCAGGAAACGCGATCGGCTTTACGATGGCCACACAAGAGACCGGGTTCGAGGTGATGGTTCTGGTCGATGGACAATCGCCCAAAACGATCTATGGCAGCGCAAGCCTCACCTTTGGACCGGTTTTTTCGGCTGATGGCACGATCGCCGTCATCGCCAGCAGCGAGCGTTCGAGCACGCTCGATTATCACCTGCTGGCCTTTGACGTCGCCAGCGGGGAGCAGATCGGCGAACTGTGGGACGGCGAGGGAACGAGTGTGCAGCCCGGTCCGTTTTCGCCGTTGTCCGGCGACGGCCGCCTGCTGGCAACGAGCAGTCGCTCCGGTTACGATCGGCCGCTGTTGTGGCACCCGCGTAGCGGTGACCGGCAGGATCTGGCACTCGATGCGATTCCGGGCACGGTCACACCATGGGATTGGTCGCCCGACGGCAAACGTGTGCTGC
>JAFGJF010000595.1 GCA_016929205.1 Anaerolineae bacterium | reverse complement strand
TAGCTCTTTTCTTCACCGCCAAGACGCCAAGTGCGCCAAGAATCCGCAAAGCATTCTCACAAGGTTTTGGTTTTTCTTTGTGCAGCCTTGGCGTCCTTTGCGCCTTCGCGGTTGTCTTTTTGCTTCACCGCCAAGACGCCAAGTGCGCCAAGGAATCGCAAAGGAATGATACAACTGACTCAGAGTTGATTCACCATGCGCTTGATGCCGTTTTTCATCAACGTCACATTCCAATTCAGCAGAAATCCCAACCGGCAGTCTCGGAGCTTGAGATAGGTCAGCAACTGGGCCTCGTGAATGGGCAGCAGCTTTTTGACTGCTTTGTTCTCAACGATGACACAGTCTTCGATCAGCATATCAACCCGGTAACCGGCATCGATCTTGACGCCATCATAGACAACAGGAAGCAGAACCTCGCATGCAACCTGCAAACCCCGCGTGCGCAATTCGTGCGTCAGGCATACCTGATACGCCGATTCCAACAATCCCGGGCCCAATGCGCGGTGTACCTTGATCGAGGCATCCACAATCTGGTGTGCAACCTGTTCAATGTCCATTACGCACCTCGCATTCGTTGACCCTGCCTTCGCAGTTGGCTTTTTCTTTACCGCCAAGATGCCAAGTGAACAAAGAATGGTCATCAGGTTTTGGCTTTCTTTGCGCAGCCTTGGCGTTCTTTGCGCCTTCGCGGTTAGCTCTTTTCTTCGCCGCCAAGACGCCAAGTGCGCCAAGAATCCGCAAAGCATTCTCACAAGGTTTTGGTTTTTCTTTGCGCAGCCTTGGCGTTCTTTGCGCCTTCGCGGTTATTCGCTTTCTTCCGTCAAGCAGCCTGTTTCCTGTTGTTGAGGATGTTGGCGATCGAGTCGCGCCAGCGGGTGTAACGATCCCGATAAAAGATCAGGCTGCCGGCGAGCAGGCCAGAGCCAACGTAAGCATTGCCGATAATGCCCACGAATGTCCACCACGATCCGTGGCTCAATTCCTGCCACAAAATGGTCAGCCCGCCGCCAACAAGGTTGATCAGGACAAAGAGCCACAGGGTCGTCCAAAAATTGCGCATCACCACATTCAGGCTGTTCCAGATCGCCTGCCAGATCGAGACGTGATTGATGGCCAGCGCTGCCATGAAAAAAACGCCGTAAAACGACAGCCAGGTCAAGGCCCCCATACCGCTGATCATAAACAGGAATCCCAGGCCGGGGTTGATCAGGGCCAAGACCACAAAGAGCAGAAAAAAGGGAACGCCGAGAATGATCATCGCCACGGCGCGAGCGACCCAAAAAAGCAACACCCGGCCGCCCAGTTGTGAGACCCGACCCCAAAACGAGCCGAATGCGGGCTCCTGGCTGAGACTATCCGAAACGAGTGTGAAATAGATCGAGCCGACAAAGACCCCGACGACCGACGTGCCCATGCTGGCGAAGAGCCAAAAGCCCTCGCTTTGAATCGTCCACAGGCGCACGGTCATAAACGTCGCCCTGGACACCGAGATCAAGAGATCGGGGATATCGATCATTTGTAAAAAATAGACCCAGATCACCTCGTATATAGAAGGCAGATTCAAGCCAACGTCACCCCAGGCCAACAGGCTGGGCATACCAAAAGCTCTGGCCCGCAGCAAGGTGAACATGTTGTAGCGCTCGGCAATGGTGGCCAAAACGTCATCCATAACCGCCGTCCACTCGGCCGTGTCCATCCCGGTATCGCTCATCTCGGCCAGTTCCGGCAAGATCTCTGCCACCCGATCGAGGATCGGCGCGATCGATGCTTGCGGCCCCAACCAGAGAAAGGCGTCGAGCAAGACCGGGATCAAGATGATCCACCAATGCCGGCTGACCTGGCGAAATCCCTGACTCAACGAATCGATTACACCCAAAATGTTTTGCTCCTTTGCGCCAACGGCCGCATAAAAAACGAACACACGATCACACAGCGCCCCATTTTAGCACAAACACCAAAAGTAAACAACCAAAGGCCAACATTGGATGCGTTTCACTTTCGGGGTCACCGTCATTGCTTCGGGCAAAAACCACCCTCGCAATGACAGTTGGCGCAAGTTGGCCCCAGAAATGAAGCGCACCCCCCAACATTGCACGATGGTCCGCTTTATGCTACAATCTAATCGGACTGGTGATAGCGACAACCGGCACAAAAAAAGGCGGACCGGGCCGCCTTGGTGGAAAACGAACGAGACTAGATCTTGAGAACCACTTTTTTGTACGCCAGGTAGACGATGACGCACAACACGGCGCTCACTGCAAAGGTCAACATACTGGGGACCAATGCGGTGGCAATCGCGCCGCCAGCACCAAGCGATTGCTGGACCAGCCCCACCAAAAAGAGAACGGTGAACGGAAGGACCCAGGAAAATATGGCGACGACAAAGAGCCAAAACAACACGACAGCCAGTTTTTTCTCTTCCTCCGTCTGGTTTTCCTTTTTCTGAAAGAGCGGCATGCTTTTTCTCCTTTCAACACTATACAGTAACAGACCCAACAACCTTTAATATTGTAACACACTTTTGCCAAAAATTCAATCAACAGGAGTCAAACGATGAAAGAGAGTCACCCACTGGTGCAATTGGCGCGGCACACGGTCGAAACGTTTGTACGCCAGGGGCGCACCCTTGACCCGCCCGATAATCTCTCGCCTGAAATGCAGCAACGTGCGGGAACATTTGTCTCGCTGCACGACCGCTTTGGACAGTTACGGGGCTGCATCGGCACCATCCTGCCCGTTCAAACCAACGTCGCCCAAGAGATTATCCAAAACGCCATCTCGGCCGCGACGCGCGACCCTCGTTTCTCACCGGTCCGGCCTGATGAACTGGACGACCTGGACGTCAAGGTCGACGTGCTGACTACACCCGAGCCGATCTCGGGCCCGGAAGAATTGGATCCAAAACGGTATGGGGTCATCGTTCAAGACGTACAAGGCTGGCGCAGGGGACTGCTGCTGCCCGATCTGGACGGCGTGGACACGGTCGATTACCAGGTCGACATCGCCCGCCGCAAGGCCGGGATCGGCTCAGACGAGCCGGTCAAGCTCGAACGGTTCGAGGTGATCCGCTACACCTGACGGGCAACGGCGGGGTCACGATGCCGATGGCGGACATACCCGATAGCGCAGCCATACCCGCCCGCCATGCCCCGGGCTGAGATCAGCTTGGGTCGAGATCAGCTCGAGACGGGCCGGCCACTCGCCGGGTTTCAAAGCCGGGGAATCAAACAGGGACGGCGTTTCTGTGCCGCCGATGAGCGCAGGCAGAAATTCGATGCTGAGCTCGTCCACCAACCCGGCACGCAACAGGGCCCCGTTCAGCCTGCCGCCACCGGTGGAGAGGATGCACGTCACGCCCAGGTGGGCATTCATTTTCTCCAAAGCCAGGCCGAGATCGACGTGTTCGTTTCCAGCCACCAGGTAGGGAATATCCTCATCTCGCAGGTAGGCGAGATAGTCGATCGGGGTGTGATATCCGATCCAGACGAGGGGATACCAGCCGGTCCAGGCTTCGTCCGGGTATTCCTTGTACAGCCAGCGAATGCGCCCCCGGCCATCCACGGCCGTAAACCAGCCACGATGTCCGGGCCGGTTGAGAATGGCGGGCGGCAAAAAGTCCTGGTAGAGCGGCTCGGGATCGCCTTTGTAGGCAGGAAGCGGTGAGGGATCGTCTTGATCCCGGACGAACGATCCGCTGCCTTCGAGCGTGGCCTGAGGGGCATAGTGCGATCTGAGATACTCAAAGACGTTGAACGAATCCGTCTCTTCCCTGCTCCACTGCCGGATTGCCTCCCACCTTTCGTCTCCGTAAAGCAGCAGGGCGCCGGGCGACATGGCCAGCCGGCCATCGACCGAGACTTCTTGACATACGATCACGTGCGGCTTGGTCATCATTATCCTCCCTCGATCTCATCCAGCAGATCGTCCAGATCATCCAACGCCCGCCCCGCCCAGACCTTGTTGCGCGCGGTTTTGGGCTCCCAATAACTGCCCATCGCCGCGCAAAGTCGCTGCATCAGGGCAAAGAGCAGCACGCGTTTCCAGTTGGGCTTGGCACCGTAGCCACGTAGCAGCGCTTCTCGATGAGCAAGGTTTGCATCGCCGAACGGCGGATAGGCAAGGCAGGCGATGTCGTAGGCCGGATCCCACCACATCACATCATTGAGTGACATCAACTTGGCAATCTGCCACGCGTCGCCGTTTTTCTCCAAATAGACGTTCCACAGAAAAGGGCTGTAATGGATCAGCGAAGGTTGAACACGCCGCAGATCGTCCAGGCTGTCACCCCACAACGCCACGGCACGGTCGTAGATACGCCGCGAGATGCGCCCCTGCTCCAACGCGCGCCTGCCACTGCCCTCTACGATCTCGGCGCTATACATATAGCCGACCGGATCGCCCCAGGGTTCGCCGGGCATGCTGCCGGTCCACAGCCCCATCCGATCGTTGTGGATAGCGTGCAGGCGGCGGTAAAAACAGCCGATAGCCTCGTACATAGCCGCCGCTTTGGCATTCGAGACACAGTCGAGCCATTCGCCCAACTTGGTGCCGCCTACGTAAGACTGGATGGTATAGGGATAGGGAATGGTGTCGCGATCATAGTCCACAGCTAACACCGGTGGGACGCCAGGCAAGCCGTGCGCCTCAAAGAGCCGGGCGACGTCTCGTTCGTGGCACTCACCTTCCTTTCCCTGGGGCCAGTCTGGCTCGTCGTGGGGCAGATCGATTTTGATCAAGACGGTCTCGCCGCCATCCAACGTCACCTTGACGATATGCCTGACCCACTCGCCCCGATCGTTGATGGCCTGAACGATCCGTCCCGGCAGATGTTTATTTATTGCACGCTCGATCTGATCGGTTAGTTGTTCCATTACGTTCCCCTCATCTGGATGGTGAGAATCAAAACCGATTACAGTATAAACCAGAATCTTGACAATATGTGTCAGGATTAGGATCGAGATCTGGGAGAAACCGGTACAACGCGATCAGTCTCTTTTTTTCTACGTGGGGCCACCGCACTCGGTGGATGGATCTTGAAGAAATTGTTCCAGCCGCGCCACGGCCTGGGGCAGGTTCTTGCGCCCGAATCCGATGCGAAAGTGGTTGTCGTGGTCGTCATAGAGGGTGCCCGGCAGCAGCAGGACGCTGGCGGCTCGCACCAGGTCATCACAAAAGGCAGTAACATCCTGGCCCAGCAGGCGTGGAAAGGCGATGGAGCCGGCGCGAGGGCGCTGCCACTGAAACTGGCTGGCATGTCGTTGGAAAAAATCATCCAATACAACCAGGTTCTCGGTGATGATCCCAACGTTACGCGCCGCCAGCTTTTCCTTGTGGCGCAACGCCAGCTCGGCCAGGAACTCACTCGGCGCGCTGTTGCAGATCGTGGTATAGTCTTTTAGCGCCGCCATCCTGGCGACGATCGCTGCATCGTGGGTGGCGACCCAGCCGATCCGCAGCCCCGCCAGGCCATAGCTTTTCGACATCACGCCCAGCGAGACGGCGCGGCCGCCGAGGTCGCAAGCGGCGGGCAGATGGTCCGCCGCGCGGTATTCGGAGCCGCGATAGACCTCGTCGCAAAAGAGGGTGATCCCATTTGTATGGGCCAGGTCATGAATCCGGCAAAGCATTTGGCGGGACATGTGATAGCCGGTTGGATTGTGCGGGGTGTTGACGACCACACACCTGGTGTTGGGGCGAATGTGACGTTCGAGGGCATCGACATCCGGCACCCACCCATCACCCTCGTGCGCTTTCCACAACGTCACCTCACAGCCTATGCTGCGCGCGACCTCGGTCAACGACTGGTAACAGGGCCACTGTACGATCACGTGATCGCCGGCGTCGAGGGCGGCGTGCATAAACAGGAAAATGGCCTCCTCGGCGCCGGTGTGCACCAGGATCTGGTCGGGCGCGATCGTCGTGTACAGCGTCGAGATCTCACGCTGCAGCGAGGGACTGCCCTGGGACTCGGTATAGCCGAGCCAGTGCTGTTGAAAGCGTTCGCCGGCATCCGGTTCAAACGCCAGCAAATCGCCGATCGAGAGCGATTCGCAGTCCGAACTGCACAGGACATAGTCCACGGCGAATTCGTAACGGGCAAAGTAACGCTCGAGTTTAAAAGGTGGGATGCGCATCGATGGCCTGCCCTTTCAAGGTTAATTGACCCGGTACCGGCTCACCTGCTTGTGGTTCAAGCGCATGCCCAGCCCGGAACCGGTGGGCAGGGCCAGGCAGCCGTCCTTGGGTACCAGCGGCCGGTCGATCAAATCGTCGCGCCACGGCACGTCGCCCATCTGGAATTCCAGGATGCGAAAATTGGGAATGCAGGCGCACAGATGGACGCTGGCCATGGTCGCCACCGGGCCCATCATGTTGTGCGGGGCAATGGGTACGTAATAGGTGTCGGCAAAAGCGGCTATTTTTTTCATTTCCAGGATGCCGCCTGCGCGCGCCAGGTCCGGCATGAGGATGTCGGCCGCCTGCTGCTCCAGCATTTCACGAAACGCGAACCGCGTCTCCAGCACCTCCCCCGTGCAGATCGGGATATCGACCTCAGACCGCACCTTGGACAACGCTTTGACATTGCCCGATGGGATCGGATCCTCCAACCACATGAGGTGATACGGTTCCAGCGCCTTGCCCAGATTGATTGCCGACGACACGTCGAACGCCCAATGACAGTCCATCCCCAGGTCGACATCATCGCCAATGGCCTCACGGATGGCGCAAACCGTCTCGGCAACGGTGCGCAGTTCGGTGGAGTGGATGCCGCGATTGAGCGCCTTGCCCGACAGCAAAAAGTCATCCACGTCCATTTTCAACGCGCCAAATCCAAGGGCCACAGCCTCTAACGCTTTTTGCGCGTACGCCTCCGGCGTTGGTTCGCCCTCGCGAAAAAAGCCGTCGACATAGACGTGGATCCGCTCGTGGCAGGCCCCGCCCAGCAGGTTATAGATCGGCACGCCCAACGCCTGCCCGACGATATCCCACATCGCGGTCTCGATCCCGCTCAACGCCGCCATACTGGCTCCACCCCGGTAGAACCGCTCCCAATGCCGTTCGATCTGAAACGGATCGGCACCGACGAGCGCTTCGCCCATGTGGTCGAGCGACTCGAGCAGCCCGGACGCCTGGTAGGGCAGTGCCTCCCCCAGGCCGACCAGGCCCTCGTCGGTATGCAGTTCGACAAATACCATCGGAAAACGCGGCCAGTGCCGCCCCTTGACGGCACTCACCTGGCAATCGGTGATCTTCACAACTATCCTCCTTGTCTATCACTTAACACAATACGCGATTATGTCGGCTTTCTGCACACCGCGATGAGGTGCGTGCCCATATCCACGCAGCCTGGCTCGCGGCAGGCCTCGATTTCCATCTCGAGCAAATACGGCCATTTGTCTCGATCGTTTTGTACACTTTCCAACGCATCTGCCCAATTCGCAGACAGGCAGTCGCTGGCAGAAAGCACCTCGACGAGCAGCCCTGCCCGCTCGAGAAAACATCGCAGCTCGGCCCCACGAAACAGGTGACAACGCTGCGTCGCGATCCCGGCCGTGGTCGGATCCAGGTCTCCCGTTGCCAGGATCGCGCTGTTGACCACAGGATCGACCTGCAAGACGCCGGGAAGCGCGTGGTGAGCCGATCCCCACAGACTCATCACGCTCAAGAGGACGATCCCGCCGGGTTTGGTGACACGCGACAGCTCTCCGATGGCCTTGTCCCGTTCATCAAAAACATAGCTCAACGGGCCGCCATAACACACGACGGCGTCGAATTCCGCCTCCTGGAAGTGAGTCCCGACGAGATCACAGATATCACACTCGACCCAACGCTCTACCGCCCCGGAAAAACCCCAATCGCGCGCATTTTCGCGGTTGAGTTGGAGCTGCACGGGCGAGAGGTCGGCAACGACGGTCTTGGCCACGATCTTGGCCAGTTCCCTGGTGAATCGACCGGCACCGGCCCCGATCTCGAGGATCCGGTCGGTTGGCGAAAGCACGGTTCTCAGATAGTGCAAGTGAATCTCGAGCTTGATGTGTTCAACCGGACTCTTGTCCCAGCGTTGCCATTCTCGCTCGGCGAACTGATCATAGTAGCATTTCACCCAATCGGGGTCGTATTTTACCATAACAGTCCCCTCTCGGCTACCCTGGTCGACGCCTGGAAGCCCAGATGTACAGTACGGAGTGGATTGGAGATCGACTCGGATTATACCATCACCTGTTGCTGCAAGCAAAGCCGCCATGATGGGTCGTTCAAGACCTATACGGCTACCACAAAAAGCTTATATAGCCTACGCCTTTATAATGATTTCTCGACACAAATGTGTAAAACACTATATTTCACTCTTGACAATACTGTGTTATATATGGTATAATGTATGAAACAATGATTGGAGGAATCAGAATATGGTAAACACCTCAATTGAAAGCCTGGTCTCCGAACTCCGGCGCGGCACGCTGGTGCTGACGGTGCTGAGCCAACTCGAAGGACAGCAGTATGGCTATTCGCTCAGGCAGTTGCTGCTCGAACAGGGGTTGGACATCGATCAAGGTACCCTGTACCCGCTGCTGCGCCGCCTGGAGAGCCAGGGATTGCTGGACAGCGAATGGTCGCTAGAGAGCTCGCGCCCGCGCCGATACTATGCACTCAACGAGACGGGGCAAGAGACGCTGGAAACGCTGAAAAACGAATGGTACACTTTGACAAGTGTGATCGAACGTATTTTAGGAAAGGATGAAAAATGACTACAGATTTGTTTGATCGTTACGTGCGAGAAGTTGGGCGGCGCTTGCCGAAAAAACAACGCGACGACGTACAAACCGAACTGCATTCGCTGCTGATGGATTCGCTTCAGGAGCAGGACGCTCAGAAGCGGGACGCCGAGCAGGGCGTAGAGGGTAAGACGGACGCGGCGGATGAAAACGCGGCGCAGATTGCCGTTCTCAAACAGTTTGGCCCTCCGGCCAAGGTGGCGGCCCAATACCGGCCTCCACATCGTTACCTGATCGGCCCGGCGGTCTATGACATCTATTGGATCGTCGTTGCCGCAGCGTTGGGTGGGCTCACCGTAGCTTACCTGGTATTGGCTGTCCTGGCGATGTGGGGAGAGCCCGAGCCGCTGCGCGCGCTCTTTGGCTCTTTCGGCGGGGTATTTGGCAGCTACTTTGGAGCATTGCTGTCGGCTTTTGGTTCCATCACCTTGACCTTTGCCATTCTGGACCGGGTTTTGCCCGAAACGGTATGGAAAGAGGACGAAGAAGAGGAATGGGACCCGCGTACATTGCCCGAGATCCAGGATCGGGATCGCATCGAGGTCGGCGGGCTGATCGCCGAAAGTGTGTTTATCGTCCTGGTATTAATTGCCTTTAACGCCTTTTCCGAATGGATTGGCGTCGGATTTGTTGGCTCGCTCAACGATGGCCCTAGAACGTGGCACTTTGTGCCGCTGTTGTCAGATACCTTTTGGACGTATATGCCAGTCATCAACATGTTATGGATCGCGAACCTGGTGCTAAACATGGTCCTGCTTCGCCAGGGGAGGTGGCAGCGCGCGACCCATATCGCCGACCTCATCTTGAACGTCGGCAGCGCGTTCCTGCTTTACCAGATGGTCTTCGGTCCCTCGATCTTGACGATGGAAGCCATCCAATCCGAGTCGCTCCGGGAACTGCTGGGCTCGATGCTGCCCGGACTGCTCAAGCTCGGTCTGGGTATCGGCCTGGTCTTTACCATCATCGAGATCATCCAGAAATTGTTCCTGATTGTGCGGGGAGAGCGCATCAAACCGGTTACGATCCAACTGCGCAAAACAGCCGACTGCTAGGCAACTGGCGTCTCACCAGATAGAACGTAAATGGGCCAGGGAGTAACATCCCTGGCCCGTTTGCGTTCACCGATCGGTTGAACGACGATTACGCCCTATCCGCAGGCACCAGTTGGATGGCCTTAAAATACATCAAATCCTGTGTCGAATCGGACGTGGGATTGATCTGCAGCGTATATCTTGCCGGGGCAGCCAGCGTGATCGTGCCAATTGCGTCATCCTGGTAGGTATACCAATCGCCGGTGCACTCGACGGTGCCCACAAGTCGCTGATCCCCGACTTGGAGTTCGTATTCTCTCCCAGCCCAATCCTCCTGGGCGGCATAGTTCATCGTGACCTTGAACGTGCCCGGCCTGGGCACGTCCACATGCCAGGTGACCGCATCCTCAGGTCCGGTCCACTTGGAGATGTGAAACCGCCCCCTGCGGTTAAAGCGCTTGATCGCCTTGCCCGAGGTGACCGCGTGGACGTAATCGAGGGTGATCGTGCC
Source organism: Anaerolineae bacterium (assembly GCA_016929205.1). The sequence continues at coordinate 2,982 of JAFGJF010000595.1, read as the reverse complement.
ATCCTCTGCCTGCCTGACAACGGGCGGATCGACGTCCGGCGCATCTTCTATGCGCACGACAACCACCGTGTCGACCTCATCGGGCGGCGTTTTGGGCACAGAGATGAACAGCCCATCGTCCTCTCGCGTCACCGACAGTTTTGTTTTGTCGGCCAGCAGATACGCCTCCTGCACTACATTTCTCAACCCGCGCACCTGCAATGTACCATCCTGGGGCCAGTCGAACACGTGCAGGTACAGTTTTTGATCCTTGACCGTACAGTATCCCCAGGGCAGATCGGCAAAGGGGCCGGCCGTCGTGCCATAGATGCTCTCCCCGTTCCGGCTCACCCACTCGCCGACCCTGGTCAGGATCTCGACTGTGGCTTCGGGAATCACCCCTTCAGCGGTCGGGCCGATGTTGAGCAGGTAATTGCCGCCCCGGCTGGCAATCTCGACCAGCCGGCGGATCACCTCGCGATGGCTTTTCCACTCGGTGTCAAACCGGCTGTACCCCCACGTCTCGTTCAACGTTTGCGGCGTCTCCCAGACCTCCTGGATGCCGCCGATCGGCATGCCGTTATCGTTCAAGTCCTGGTAATCGCCGACCAGCTCCTGCTCGTAGCCACCCACCCGCCCGTTTACCAGGCATTCGGGCTGCAGTTCGTGTACGATGTCATAAAACTCACGAGCCTGCTGCTGGGTATAGAGGCCACGGTCAAACCAGATCAGCCCCAGCGGGCCATAGTTCGTCAGCAGTTCGCGGAGCTGAGGCTTACTCTTTTCTTCAAGGTAGCGCTCAAAATCCTTTTTCGAATCATCATAATTCCAATCGTTGCCATAGGCGTCGGGATGATCCCAGTCTTCGCGGTGCGAATAGTAAAAACAAAAGCGAATGCCCGCCTCCCGGCACGCGGCCGCCAGTTCGGGCATCGGGTCGCGCTTGTACGGCGTCGCATCGACAATATTATACTCGCTCACCTGTGAATGGTACATGGCAAAACCGTCGTGGTGCTTGGCCGTGATCACCAGGTATTTCATCCCCGCGGCCTTGGCCAGGGCAACCCAGGCCTGCGCATCAAAAGCCACAGGGTTGAGCTGGTGTGCGATCTGGCGATACGCGTCGACGGGGATCTCGAGCTTTTGCATGATCCATTCCGCGTTCTCGCCGACAGGCACCTGGCGGCCGTTCCACTCTCCGGCCAAAAGCGAGTACGGCCCCCAGTGAATAAACATCCCAAACCTGGCCTCTTGAAACCAGGCCAGACTTTTTTCCTTATCATTTTGGTCCACGCTTTCCTCCTTGGTAAAAAGCTTATCGATCCAGATCAGCATTATATCATTCTCAGCGACCTATCGCAAAGCACACTTGCAAGATCGGCGAGTTGGTCAAATCGCATCATTTGTGATAGACTTGCAGATTGAAAGGCAATCTGTATACTGCGTAGGGACATGCGCGGTGGAGGATGGAATCGGGGAAGGAGGCTGCACGTATGAGAAAGGGAGCCGAAGAACTGTATCGGGCGATGAAGAACGGGTTCTTTGTGTCGTCGATGATGGGCGTCGCCGACGGCGCATTTTGCGCTCGGGCAAGCCAGGGCTGCGCGATGGTACAGATCGGGGCCTATCTGGCCGAGCCAACCGCGAGTGTGGAGGAGAAAGGGCAAGACACGCGCAGCTTTTTGCCCGCCGAGACAGAGGCGTGCGTGGATTTCCTGGCCGAGACATGCCGGCAGGCGACCAGCCTCTCGAACGTTATCGTCTGTATGAACCTGGCGACGCCCAAACTCGAATGGGGCCTGGACGCGGCAGAGCGCTTTGCAGAGGCGGGAGGCAATCTCGTCGAATTGAACGTACACGGCGGATACAGGCGCTATCTCGATCAGGGCAAGCTGCGGGCCATGGTCGAGCCCGCGCACCGGGAAGAGCTGTTCAGATGGGTCAAAGCATTCAACGCGCTGGCGATCCCGTTGATCGTCAAATTTCACGGACAAAGCGATCGCCAGCACTTGCTGCCGGTGCTGGACGAGATGGCCCGGCTGTCCCCATTTGGTCTGCACGTCAACGTGCGGCACGAGGCCAGCAAAGGACCCGACATCGAACTCGTCCGCGTGCTCAAGGACAGGTTTCCGGGCTTTCTCCTGGTGAGCGGCTACGTGCGATCCGCCGACCATGTGCGGGCCTTATTCGATGCCGGTGCGGACATGGTCGGTGTCGCGGCACCGGTGATGAAGGACGCCGGATACGTCGGGCGGCTCGCCGAGGCATTCAAGGCACAGCAGGGATAAAGTCTATTACCAGTCGGCCACGCTGCCATCCTCGAGATCGTAAAATTCGCCGCCCAGTTCTTCCTGGTAGGCGCATTCCTTCGCGACCTCTCGTTCGTCGATCTCGAAACCCAGGCCGGGCCTGGCCGGCAGGTCAATGTAGCCATCCCGGACCTGCCAATCCTCGCACAACAGGCCATCCCCCAGGCACTGGTCGATCTGCTCCTGAACCAAAAAGTTGGGCACGACCGCGTCAACGTGCATACATGCACAAAAGGCCACGGGGCCGATCGCACAGTGGGGCATGATGTGCACGTAATAGACCTCGGCCATGTTGGCCACTTTTTTGAGTTCGGTGATCCCGCCCACGTGCGATCCGTCGGGCTGGATCAGGGCTGCGGCCTGCTTTTCGAGCACCTCACGGAACCCCCACCGCGTGAGCAGCCGCTCACCGGTGGCGATCGGAAAAGAGACGTGATCGGAGACCAGCTTGAGGGCGTCGACGTTCTCTTGCGGCACCGGCTCTTCGACAAACATGGGACGCATGCCCTTGAGCTCGTGGCAGACTTCGATCGCCAACCCCGGGGCCATCTTGCCGTGAAAGTCAAAAGCCAGTTCGACATCCGGGCCAACCCACTCGCGCATCAGGTAAGCGCGTTTGACAAAGGCATCGATCGTTGATGGCGGCTCGTGCGCCCGCCACGTGCCCCCCGGACCCGACTTGTACGCCGTATAG
>JAFGJF010000090.1 GCA_016929205.1 Anaerolineae bacterium | reverse complement strand
GTGTTGTATTATGCAACTAGACGCCATTCGGTCTTCCGATTTCTGAGAGGCCGAATGCGCCAAGAAGGTGAATAGGAGGCAAGCCTATCGAAAAATCCGCGCAGGGTTGACTTCAAACCTCAAGGTTTTGTTTTGTCAGAAACATTTCGCGATGACAGACATAGCCTTGACAGAGTGATTTGCCAAACTCAAGGAGGCAGATTATGCAGAGTCTAAAAAGGCTCGCTGCTTTATTCGCCCTATTGACGGCCATTGTGCTCGTCATCGGTGCCTGTAAGGCCGAGCCGGAAATCGTCGAAAAAGAAGTGACCCGCGAAGTGCAAGTCGAAGTGACCCGCGAGGTCGAAAAGGAAGTCGAAAAAGAAGCCCAGGTCACGGTTGTTGTCGAAAAAGAAGTCATCAAAGAGGTTGAGGTACCGGCAGAACCGGTCGCCGAGATTCCTTTTGCTGCGTCGTGGGTGGCCTCCGGCCATGCCAATGCCGACGCGGAAGCGTTCCGTCACTGGGATGAAGACGATCCTGCCATAGTGCCTGCGAGTTGCGCCAAGTGCCACAGCTCTGGTGGATACCACGACTTTTTGGGTATCGATGGCACCGAGCCGGGTGTGGTCGACAACGATGCCGCGATCGGCACAGTCATCACTTGCGTCACCTGCCACAACGAGGCCACCGCGATGATGGACAGCGTGGTGTTCCCCTCGGGCCTAGAGGTAACGGGGCTCGGTTCTGAAGCGCGCTGCATGCAGTGCCACCAAGGACGTGCGTCCGTGGTCAGCGTCAACGGCGCGATCGAAAGCGCCGGTGTGGATGACGACACAGTCAGCCCAGATCTGGGCTTTATCAACATCCACTACTTTGCCGCGGCAGCCACCAAGTTCGGTACTTTTGCCAAGGGCGGCTACGAGTACGAAGACAAGTCATATGACGCCGAGTTCGCACACGTCGAAGGCTATAATACCTGCGCTGACTGCCACGATTCCCACTCGTTGGAGATCAAGGTGGACGAGTGCAGCACGTGCCACACAGGCGTATCGAGCGCCGAAGACCTGGCGGACATTCGTTGGATGGGTTCTACGGTCGACTATGACGGTGATGGTGACCTCGAGGAAAGTGTCAAGGCTGAAATCGAGGGTCTGCAAGAGATCCTCTACGGAGCCATCCAGGCTTATGCTGCGGATACAGCCGTTATGCCGATCAAGTATGATGCGCTCACGTACCCGTACTTTATGACCGAAGCGGGCGAACGGTATGTCAACTGGACGCCGCGTCTGGTCAGGGCAGCCTACAACTATCAGACCTCGATCAAAGATCCCGGCGCGTTTGCGCATGGCGGTAAATACATCATCGAGTTGTTGTACGACTCGATCGAGGATCTGGATGCCGCTCTCGTCGAAGGACTGCATCGTGGCGATGCCGGGCACTTTGATGGCTCGGCGGAAGCGTTCCGTCACTGGGATGAAGACGGCGCAGTGTCCGGTAGTTGCGCCAGGTGCCACTCGGCTACCGGCCTGCCGGTATACGTGATGACGGGGATCAATGTCGAGGAACCGCTTTCCAACGGGTTCTTGTGCACCACCTGTCACGACGCGGTGCCGGGCTATACCCGTTATCCCGTGGAAACTGTGGCCTTTCCCAGCGGTGCCGAGCTTGATACCGGCAACCCCGACAGCAACCTGTGTCTGAACTGCCACCAGGGACGCGAATCGACGGTGAGTGTCAACCGGGCGATCGCCGGCCTGGATCTGGACACCGTGTCTGAGAACGTTGGGTTCCGCAACGTGCACTATTTTGCTGCGGGTGCCACGCTCTTTGGCACAGAAGCCAAGGGGGCTTACGAGTACGATGGCAAGAGTTACCTCGGTCGCTTCTCACACGTAGCCGGCTTTGACTCGTGCGTGGACTGCCACGATGCGCACGCGCTCGAGATCGATGCGACCACGTGCAGCACGTGCCATGTTGGCGTGGAAGACCCTCTCGATATCCGCATGTCCGATGTTGACTTTGACGGCAACGGCGATGTGGAAGAAGGGCTTGCCAATGAGATACAGACGTATCACGATGCGCTCTATGAAGTGATTCAAGCTTACGCCGCAGACGTAGCCGGCACGCCGATCGAGTACAATGCAGCTAGATATCCGTACTGGTTCACAGATGAAGGCGAAAGCTATGCCTCTTGGACGCCGCGTTTGCTCCAGGCTGCCTATAACTATCAGTATGTGGCCAAGGACCCAGGCGCGTTTGCCCACAACGGCAAGTACATCATCCAGATCATGTATGACTCATTGGAGAGCCTCGCTACCCAGTTGGAGGACATCGATCTGTCTGAGGCTACCCGCCCTGCAGTAGAATAAGTTAGTCTAGTCTGGTACGTTTTATTGTGAGAGCGGGCTGGCAAACCGGCTCGCTCTTTTCTTTATGTGGGTCACTCTTGATATGCGATCCGAGTTATAGTATAATGTGACAAATCTACAAGGTAGACCGCTATCCGTTTGGCTCGGAAATTGTCACTCCCGGCGTGCGCGTCTTGACGCCTTTTTAACATGAATGGTACAGTCACTCTGGTGGGGGGCGCGACCTGGTCAAGCTGGCTTTTCTGGCGCAAGCGTGTTTTATTGCATCGCACGATCGGCAATATCCTGATCACTGTTTGGGCAATGCTGCCCGCGTTTGGCGGCACATTTAGTTGCTTTGGCGTTCCCGCTGCGCTGTATCTCGGCGAATTGTTTGGGGCAGTACTCATGTTCGCCGGCTTTATACGCGCCACCACGTCAATGAATAAAAGTGGAGAAGAGAATGATTGATGCACAGAGTATAGAGCAAGAAAAGACGCAAAGCGGCGAATCCCGGCCAAAGCGTCTTGCAGGCAAACAGATAAAATTCATCGTCGGTGGCATCATCATTGCCGCCGTCGTCGCCTATATGATCGTCAGCGCGGCGCAGGGCTCTGCCGCCTACTATATGACCATTGAGGAGATCAAAGCTCAGGGTCCGTCGCCGCGAAACGTCCGCGTAGCCGGTTTTGTGGTCGGTAAGAGCATCGTCTGGGAACCGCGCGATTTGCAACTTGCATTCGACGTGACCGATGACAGCGGAACCTTGTCGGTCAGTTACAACGGTTCTCGCCCAGATATGTTCAAAGATGGCGCAGAAACGGTGCTGGAAGGTAAATACACGTCTCAGGGTATTTTTGAGGCGAAAACAATGATCCTCAAATGTCCATCCAAATACCAGGAAGCAGCACAAGACAAGGAGATGCAATAAATGACCGATGTCGGTTATTGGGCGCTGGTCCTGACTATGATCGTCTCCGTCTATGTGACCATTATCTCCATTGCAGGAAAGACCGTCAAGAACGCGACCCTGGTGTCTAGTGCACGCAACGGTGTATTTGTGTCGACCATCGCGGCGACAGTCGCCACGGCAGGTTTGATCGTGCTCTTGCTCACGCAGGATTTTGGCGTCAAGTATGTGTACGAACATACCAGCAGCCATATGCCCATTGCCTATACTATCTCGGCACTGTGGGCAGGACAGGAGGGATCGCTGCTTTTGTGGCTGTGGTTGTTGACCCTGCTCACGACGGTCATTATCCTCAGTAAGCGCATCTGGACGGCACCATTCGGTCTGTACACCGTCGCGGTTATGTCCTTTTCACAGGCATTCCTGGCCTTGATCTTGATCGTCGCCTCAAACCCGTTCGAACTGCTGCCCAGCGTACCTCTGGAAGGGCAGGGGTTAAATCCACTCTTGCAGAATTTCTGGATGGTGGCGCACCCGCCTGTCGTCTTTATGGGTTATGCGGCGTATACCGCCCCCTTTGCATTGGCTATTGGTGGTTTGATCGCCAACCAGATGGGTGAGATGTGGCTGCGTGCCGTACGCCGTTGGGCGTTGTGGGCCTGGCTCTTTTTGGGGACGGGCATTTTGATGGGCGCCTATTGGGCATACCTGGAGTTGGGATGGGGCGGTTATTGGGGGTGGGACCCTGTAGAAAACTCGTCGTTGATTCCATGGTTAACCGGTACAGCATTATTGCATTCACTGATGATGCAACGACGTCGCCAGGCATTCAAGCATTGGAACCTGTGGCTGATCGTGATGACTTTTTTGCTGTGCGTATTTGCGACCTTTGTCACGCGAAGCGGCATCATTCAATCCGTGCACGCCTTTGGCAGGTCGGTGATTGGCTTTTATTTTTTGGGCTTTATGGTGCTTTGCCTGATCGTTTTTGGTGCTCTATTGTTTGTGCGTCGACGCGAACTGGACAGCAAACACGAGCTAACAACTCTTTTTTCACGCGAGGCCGGCCTGCTGCTCACCAATCTACTCCTGTGTGGAACGGCGCTCGTCGTCTTGATCGGCACGCTCTTTCCAACACTGGCCGAAGCCTTTCAAGGCCGGCAAGCAGCTTTGGGTGCGACCTTTTACGAGCGAACGGTAGGTCCGTTGGCTCAAATCCTTATCGTCCTCATCGGGCTTTGTCCCTGGTTGGCGTGGGGTGGCGGTTCGCCTGACAGGCTGCGACGCAATCTCTTGCCACCGGCAGTGGTTGCCCTGGCAACGGCGATCGTGTTGTTTCTCTTGGGCGTCAGGGAAGCAGTCGCTCTGATCGCGTTCGCTGTTTGCGCTTTTGTTGTTGTTTCACTGTTATCGATCTTGATCCGTGATTTTGCGCGCCTCGGCAAGCGCGAAGGTGATGAATCCCAGCAGAGCGGGATCGTACAGGCCGGCCTCCGCCTCGTGGCTAGAAACCGCCGCCGCTATGGCGCTCACATCGTCCATTTAGGCATCGTATTGATCGCGATCGGCGTCACCGGCTCGTCCCTATACCAGCAAGAGGTCCAGGTTACCCTGGCTCCGGGAGAACAGGTAACTATTCAAGGTTACGTCCTTGAATACCAGGATTTTGAGTCCGAATCGCTGCCCGACAGGCAGCAGTTCAAGGCGTTGCTGGATGTGTATCGCGGCCAGCACAAGTTAGCCTCGATCAAACCGGAAAAGAGCTTTCACTGGAGCGTCGAACAATGGGTAACCGAGGTGGCAATTCGCTCAACCCTCGAGGAAGACTTGTACGTCATCCTGGCTGGCTTTGAGCAAGATGGGTTGGCGAGTTTCAGGATCTTGATCAATCCACTCGTCGTTTGGCTGTGGATCGGCGGCGCAGCTCTGCTGCTAGGCGGTGTGATGGCCTGGTGGCCCTCGACCTCGGAGAGGAATCTTGCATGAAAAAGGTATCAGGCATAAAAAAAACGCTGTGTATGAAAAAACGGGGGCTGCTGGTAAACATCGCCCTTTGCCTGTTCATCCTGATTCCAGTGCGTGCCCGTGCCCAGGCAGACGGTATCATTCAAGGACAGGTGATAAACGGCACGGCCGGCGGCGGCACGACGGCGGGGCTAGAGGTAGAGCTGCACGTTTTCCAGGGACAGGTCGAAGGCGATTCGCTGACCACGACAACCGATGGCGAAGGAAAATTCCGAGTTGAAGGATTGGAAACGGGCAGCGATTGGCTCTACCTGGCCCGGACAGTATATCAAGGCGTAACCTATTCGGCAGGCCTGGCTGCATTTGAGCCGGGCACGAGCGAACTGAACGTGGATGTGCTGGTTTACGAAGCGACGACCGACTATGTAGGCATTGAGGTCGAGCGGGCGCACCTCTTTGTGACCGTCTTGGCAAACAGCCTATCGGTAAGTGAACTGCATATTTTTACCAACCGCACAGATCGGTCGTATGTCGGCGCCGACGAGATCGACGGTCAACGCTGGGTGTCGCAGTTTTTGCTGCCTCAAGACAGCCACGACCTGGCTTTCGAAGACGGCACGTTGGGGGGACGATTCATATCGGTACGCGATGGGTTCGTCGACCGGGAGCCGCTGTGGCCCGGCCAGACGTCGGTCATGTTTAGTTATGTGGTTGACTGCGGCGCGAGCGGCTGCGACCTGAGCCGCGAGATATCGCACCCGATTTCAAACCTCAACGTTCTGATCTCGGACGTTGACGTCAAGGTTGAGAGCAAGAATCTGACCTTTGCGGGGACAGGGAATACCGAGGGACAACAGTACCTGAATTATACCGGCGCTAACCTGAAATCTGGCGATCAGCTCGACTTGCGGATCCAATTGGCGGGGACAGCAGTAGCCGGTTCGGCAGCCGTTCGGGGCGGATCATCGACCCTGCCGTGGATTCTGCTTGGTGCTGTGTTGGCCAGCCTGGCCTTGATCTATCCGTTTTGGAAGCAGCGCGTCCGCGATGCCGCGATCAAAGAAGCGCGCCAGCCAGCTCGAAAAGAGCACGACAAACAATGATCATTCAGATCCGTGGCCTGGAAAAATCGTTTGGCCATCACCGCGTCTTGCGCGGTATCGACCTGGACGTTGCCCAAGGAGACTGCCTGGCCCTGATCGGCCCCAACGGGGCGGGCAAGACCACGCTGCTGCGCATTCTGGCGACGTTGAGCAAACCTAATGCCGGCTGCGTACAACTCGAAGGCACGGATCTGCGTGCCGATCCACAGGCTGTGCGCCGCCGGATCGGTTTCCTCTCTCACCAGCCGTTGCTTTATGGCGATCTAACCGCCGAGGAGAATCTGCGCTTTTACGGGAAAATGTACGACGTCACAAACCAGCAAGAGCGGATTTGTGCGTTGCTGGATCGTGTCGGCCTCGATGATTGCCGGCATGATTTGGTGCGCACTTTTTCGCGGGGCATGCGGCAGCGTCTGTCGATCGCTCGCGCACTGTTGCACAACCCACCCATTTTGTTGATGGACGAACCTTACACCGGTCTCGACCGGCAGGCCTCCGCCATGCTGGACGACATCCTGCAAAACGTCGGCGTCGATGCGCATACCGTGATCTTGACCACGCACGACCTGGAACATGGCTGGCAGATCAGCAACCGTACAGTGATGTTGGTCAACGGCAAAATCGCCTCGGAACTGGACAAATCAGAACAGGGCCTGGACGCATTTTGCCGGGAATACGAGGCCCAGACCCGGGCCAAAGGTGGCTTGGTTTGAAAAAAGTGTGGGCCATTGTTCTCAAAGATTTATCGCTTGAAAGGCGCAGCCGGGAGATGCTGGGTTCGATGTTCATTTTCGGGCTGATTGTGATCCTCATCTTTAGTTTTTCGTTCGATCTTCGCGTCCAGGACGCCAGCCAGGTTGCGCCGGGCGTATTGTGGGTTGCGATCACCTTTGCTGGCATGCTGGGACTGGGCCGTTCTTTTGTCCTGGAACGCGATCAAGGCTGTATGGATGGACTGCTGCTTTGTCCGGTGGATCGCGCCGTGCTGTACCTGGGCAAAATGATTGGCAATCTGTTGTTCATTTCCATGACTGAATCGATCATTTTGCCGTTGTGTTTTGCTCTCTTTAACCTGGCGTTCGACTGGCGATTGCTGCCCGTCATTTTGCTGGGCACACTGGGTTTTTCATCGGTTGGCACGCTGATCTCGGCTATGACCGTTCACGCCCGCACGCGTGAGGTGATGCTGCCCATCTTGTTGTTTCCGATTGTGATGCCGCTGCTCATCGCGGCGGTCAAACTGACGGCCGGGATTTTGGATGGACAGACGTTTGCCGAAATGAAACGCTGGATACAGTTGCTTGTCAGTTTTGACATCATTTTTCTAACCGCTTCCTATCTGGCTTTTGACTTTGTGGTCGAGGAGTAAGTGCTTATGAAAAAACCATCGCTTGGTGCCGCGTCGTTTGGTGATGTCTTGAACGTGGTCAGTGCGATCATGATCGGCGTGGCTCTGTTTTTGGTTTTCCTGGTCGCGCCGCAGGAAAAAGAAATGGGAGACTTGCAGCGCGTGTTTTATTTTCACGTGCCCTCTGCCTGGGTCGGCTACCTGGCTTTGCTCATCGCTTTTGTAGCCAGCATTCTCTATCTGGTACGCAGAAACCGCCGTTGGGATGATGTTGCCCTGGCATCAGTCGAGATTGGCCTGGTGTTTATGACCCAGGGCATTATCACCGGCTCGGTATGGGCCAAAGCCACCTGGGGAGTGTGGTGGACGTGGGAGCCGCGCCTGACAACCAGCGCTGTATTGTGGGTGATCTATGCTTCCTATCTGACGCTGCGCCGGACTATCGAGGAGAAGGACCGCCAAGCGCGGCTCGCCGCTGTGTACAGCATTCTTGGCTTTGTGTCGGTTCCGATCAACTTTATGGCCATCCGCTGGTGGCGGACGGTTCATCCCCTGGTGTTCGAAGGAGGCAGCTCTAACCTGGAGCCCTCCATGCTTGCCGTGCTGATCTTTAGCGTCGTGACCTTTACGGTTTTCTATTTTTCACTGCTTACCCTGCGCTTGCGGCTTGCGGCAACGGAAGTGCAGGTCCAACAGCTCAAACATCAACAGGAGATGTGAAATGGCTTATCTCTTTGGCGCTTATTTTGTCCTTTGGGCGGTCACCTTTGGTTACGTCTTTTACCTCAATGCCCGCCAGAAACGCGTGCAGCAGGAATTGGATCGACTGACACAAAAACACAACCAGGCAGTTGAAAGGGTGTGAGTAAAAGATATGGCCGCGCATGAAAACGTACACATCACCATTGAGGATAGAATTGCCGTTCTGACCATCGACCATCCGCCGGTGAATGCGCTTGACCGGGCGACGTTTGACGACCTAGAGCGGGCCTTTGACAAGATGATGATCGATGACGCGATCAAGGTGATCGTGGTGACCGGATCGGGCCGTTCCTTTATTGCCGGTGCCGATGTCAACGCTCTGGCGGCAATGTCCACCGTCGAGGACGCGGAGCAGCTGGCCAAAAAAGGACAATCCCTCTTTCTGCGGATTGAACGCTCGTCCAAGCCGATCATCGCGGCGATCAATGGGCGGTACTGCCTGGGTGGCGGCAATGAACTGGCGATGGCCTGCCACATTCGCATCGCCGAGGAAAAGGTCAAGTTTGGCCAGCCCGAGATCAAGCTGGGTCTCATTCCGGGCTGGGGTGGGTCGCGGCGGCTCGTGCACCTGGTCGGCCTGGGCAAGGCCCTGGAACTGATCCTGACCGGCGACCACGTGCGAGCAGCAGAGGCTCATCAACTGGGCCTCGTCAACCGGGTCGTGCCAGAAGGCGAGGCGCTGAACGAAGCGCTGCGCTTGGCCAAGCAATTGGCCGCTCTCAGCAGCCAAGCACTCTGCCGGGCGCTGGACGTTGTCTATGCCTGTTTAGACCTGGATGTGGAACAAGGCCTGGCATACGAGGCTGGACGCTTTGGCGAGATGGCCACCACGGAAGACATGCGCGAAGGCTTGAGCGCCTTTCTGGAAAAACGTAGACCCGAGTTTCGCGATCGGTGATCTGGCCGGGCTGATTTCCTCTCGATATTCTTTCTTTACGTTACTGCTAAACGTTCGGGCGAATAGTCCAGGTATCGTCGTTCCTCTATCACCCGCCGCACGAGCCGTTTATAGTGTTCCCCACGATAAACGGGCAGTCGCCGCCGCAAAACGATCGGCCCGGTATCGATCCCGCGTTCGATGTAATGGACGGTCGGACCAATGGGCTGATCCTTGTACAGCGCCCAGGCCACAGAGCAAGATCCCCGCAGTTGAGGCCGCCTTGTCTTCTCTATTCATTGTCGGCGTAAATGCGAGTGCGAAATCATATCACATCATGCCCAACTCTTCAAAAGGGTCATTGACAAACATTTTGTGGTATGATATAGTGTGACAAGTTATTTAGGGGGGGGTGCTCGGCGAGCGATTTGCGCCTCTTTTTCAGTTACAGAAGGTGTTAAATGATTTTCTGGTGTAAATCCGCCTTGGGGTTGTATGATGGTCAAAAAACGTATCCTGTCAATATCTTGGGGGAACGCCAGCATCTTGCTGGCTCTCAAGCCGTCAAGATGCTGGCGTTCCCCTCTTTTTTGAGATGATACCAAAAAACGTCCATTACGTATGGGAATGTGCGATGGGTGAACGCTTTTGGAAAACAAATTTGATCTACAAGGCCATCGCCGGCAGCCGGGCGTACGGTCTGGATATGCCGGAGAGCGATCTGAACGTGCGCGGAGTGTGCATTCCGCCCCGGCCTGTCCTGTTGGGATTGAGTCATTTTGAGCAGTGGGTGCACGAGGATGGAGACGGGGACGTCATCATCTATGCCCTGGACAAGTTCGTGCGGCTGGCGATGGACTGCAATCCCGATGTCATCGAACTGCTGTACACCGACCGGCAGCACATCCTGTTTATCAACGCCTACGGGGAAAAGCTGCGCGAGCACCGGCACCTCTTTTTGTCCAGGCAGGCGCGCCAGACTTTTGGCGATTATGCGATCAGCCAGTTGCGCCGTATCGAGCGGCAGCATCGCTGGCTGACCAGCCCGCCCGATCACAAGCCGACGCCGGAGGAATTTGGAGGCATACCGGTTAACGGCCGCTTGAAATTCTCCGATCAGGATGCGCAAAAGGCCTACCAGGCTGCGCTCAAGCACTGGAACCAATATCAGGAGTGGCGACGGAACCACAACCCCGCACGCGCCGAACTGGAACGCAGGCACGGCTATGACACCAAGAATGCCATGCACCTGCTGCGACTGCTGGCAATGGGGGCCGAGATCCTGGAAACCGGCCAAGTGCACGTCTACCGGCACGACCGGCAGTGGCTGTGTGCGGTGCGTGATGGCCTGTTGACGTACGAAGAACTGCTCGATCTGGTCGACGATTGCGAAAGGCGTCTCGACCGGTTGGTCAACCTATCCCCTTTGCCCGAGAAGGTTGATGTCCGGGCAGCCGATGCGTTGCTCGTCGAAATACAGGGGCAGTTTCTGTTGGCCTCATCTTGACGTTATCGTGCTACTCGTTGTAGAACGGGAACAAAATGACCGGCAAAAGGGGAACATGTCCAAAGCACTGGTCGCAACATTCTCGCAAACCGGAACCACGACCCGGGTC
>JAFGJF010000594.1 GCA_016929205.1 Anaerolineae bacterium | reverse complement strand
GTCGGGGTGTTGGTCGGCGTCGGGGTGTTGGTGGCGGTAGCCGTGGGCGTCGGCTGTGCCGTGGCCGTCTGGATCGCCGACATGGTTGCCGTCTCGATAGCGTCGTTGGTGGCCTGTACGGCGGCGGCCTCTCCGGCAAGCTGGGCATCGGCGAGGGCGACGGCTGTTGCGGTCTGGATGGATACGACTTCGGTCGCCGCGATACCGGTTTCGCGGGCGATTGCCGTGACCGTCGCCACGGTGTTGCGTTCGCCGATGACGCGCGAAATGCCCCAGGTGCCACCGGCCAGGACCAGGATGACGGCGAGCACGATCCAAAAGGCCGGCCGGACAAAGATGGGACGCGTACGCTCGCGTTCGCGGGCGATTTCCGCCCAGTTTGCCATCTCTTGACTCAGTTCTTCGACCGTCCACGGCATCTGCCGGCGCTGCTGCAGCCAGCGCCGCAAAAAGTCGATGCGGAAATGGTACGGCTCGTTGGCCGGAATGACGTCGCGGATGGCCAGGCTGCGCAGCGCGGCCGTGATCTCGTTGCGACCCAAGGGCACCCGGTATTTTTTCAGGACGCTTTCCACCTCTTTGCGCGTACACGGTACGGCTTCTTCAGCCGTACACTCGGCCAGCGCGCTGAGCACGATCTGCTCTTCGGCAGTCGAGCTGTCCCACACGTAGCGCAGGTTGGCCACGCAGGCCTCGGTCGCTTCCGGCAGGATGGCATCAATGTCCGCGCTGGAAATGGAGGGTGACGCGGCCTGGTTGGTCGCTGTTTGTGCGTTCGCCCAGCGAGCAAACAGGGCGTGGCAGAGCAGCTGGATATAGTAGGGCTGTCCGGAGGTGAGGGCCAGGATGCGGTTCAAGGCGCCAATCTCATAGTCGACCAGGTCGGCGACCGGGTCGGCAATCAGGGCAATGGCGTCTTCGCGACCGAGAAACGATATCTCGCGATACAGGGCGCTCTGAAAGAGGTCGGCGAACTCGCGCTGCATCGTCGCCAGTTTGGCGCCAGAGACAAACACAAAATTGAGGAACGTATAGTCTTGCATCAGGCGGCTGAGAAAGGGGAAAACCTGGGCTTCAAGGTCGCCTTTAGCAACCTGCTCTTGCAGCAAGTGGGATTCGTCAAACATGAGCAGGACGTGCCGTTCCCCAAGCTGTTTGCCGAGCTGGTCGAGCATCCCTTCCTCGAATTGCGCGCGTGGGTTGGACAGAAAGGTGTCCCGGTTCAGACGCGGCAGGTCCAGCCCATATTCGCGGCGCAAGGTACGCTGGATGGTGTAGGCCAGCTCCCACATAAAGTTATCCAGGCTGTCCATCGACAGCCCTTGCAGGTCGATCAATACCGGCAAATAGGTTTCCGGCATCTGGTGTCGCATCTGGTACAGGATCGAGGTTTTGCCGGTACGCCGCTCGCCGTGGATGACGAGGACGTGGTCCTGGTGCCGGCCGATCAAATTCTCGCGCACCCAGGAAAAAACATCTTGACGGCCAAAGAACATAGCTTCGCCGACGACAGGGTTGCCGGCGATGTAAGGATTGGTAAAGGTCTGTTGGGTCATAATCGCGCTCCGACTCGGGAAAGCGGGTTCTTAATCTAGTCCATAGGCGTTTTCTTTTTGTCCGACCGGCATCTTGCTCGCAAAGAGCCTGTGTACCAGCGCCGAGGGCCACGATGGCCTGGATGCCGGGTTTTCGTTTTTGTCCTGGATGGCATCATGGCGGGGCAGGGTTTGGGGCAGTTCCCTGATCCGCCTGGCTTTGATGGTGCCCGGCAAATCTTCAATCTGGGTCAAGACACAATTGAACTGGATCCAACTTTCGATATCGATGCAAATCGTGATCGTGGCATCTCGCGCCCGGTTGACTTGGACGTCGACTTGGGCTACATTGATCCCTTGATCGTACAGGATGTTCCACACGTCGCGTAAAAAGAAGGGACGATCGTGAGCGACAATTTCCATACAGGCCAGGTGCATTTCGCTCACTTTGCCCCAGCGGACGGCGATGAATCTCGACCGATCTTGGACCATCTTGGTCAAAAAGTCAGGACATTTGCTGCGATGCACCTCGACAAGGTGTGTTGCCGGGTCAATATAGCCGACGATGTCATCCCCGGGTTTGGGCGTGCAGCAGGAAGCGAGCGTGTTGCTCAGGCTGCCAACGCCGATAATGGATTCTTGGGCTTTGCTGTGGCCGATCAGCGGCAGTTGAGATTTGCCGTACACATCCAGCAAATCAGGGATCACGTCTTCAATCGCGATCTGGCACCCGCCAATCAGGAGAAAAAACTCGCGCTCCGATTTACAACCCCATCGTTTGACCAGCGGTTTCAAGTCCGAGGCGTCCAACGCCAGACGATCGATCACCCGGCACAGTTGATCGCGTCCCAACACGATCTGGACGTCTCGCGGGTGCCGGCGGAACCAGCGCCGGATCTTTTCCCTTGCCGTCGGGCTTTTGGTGTAGCCCAGGTCGGGGTTCAGCCAATCGAAACTTGGCTCCGCTTCGCTGCTCATCAAGACTTCGACGCGTTCTCCGGTGCGCAAGGGGCGATTTAGCGGTGTCCATCGCCCGTCGATCAATGCGCCACGGCACTGGTGCCCTACCTCGGTGTGCACCTTGTATGCAAAGTCAATCGGTGTGGAACCAACCGGCAGCTTGATCATTTCGTTTTGAGGCGTATACACATAGATCTCGCTCTGCAATTCTTCGGCTTTGAGCGTGTTCAGGAATTCAAGCGGATCATCCAGATTGTTGATCGCCTCGCCGCTCAGGGATGTCAAGTTGTCGATTGTCTCTTGGAGCGTCTGGTGGGCGTTTTTGCGTCCTCCCTCTTGCATATTGGGAATCACGCCCAACTGGGCGGTGCGGTGCATCTGTGCCGTGCGAATTTGAAACTTGATAGGCTGCCGGTCTATGAACACGGTTGTATGGAGCGACTGGTAGCCGTTGGGCAGAGGCGCCGAGATATAATCGCGCGTTTCGCTGGCAATGGGCGGCCATTGAGCGTGGATGGCGGCCATGGCCATATAACATGAAACGGTGTCGACGACGATGACGTGGAAACGTAGCTGCGGTGGAACGCGGCGCAGCGTATCTTGCCTGGGATCGGATTCTTCGCGCAAGCGACGGTGCATGTCGTACACCCGGCGGGGATTGGGCTGAATCTCGGGTTCCTGGGTTTTGACGCCCCATTTTTTCAATACCGCCAGCACTTCTTGCTGAATACGTTCGATCTTGATCGCGTCGTTTTTATACCTGTTCTCGATCGATGCCTTGATGCGCTCGTATGCCGTGGGATCAAGATAAGAAAAAGCGATATCTTCGATCTCTTTGCGTAGAATGGCGATGCCCAGGCGATCGGCAATGCGCGCGTACACGTCCAGGGCTTCTTGGGCCGTTCTTTCCCGGCTTTCCGGATTGCGTTTAAAGGACAGCGTGCGCAGATTGTGCAGACGGTCGGCCAATTTGACAAAGATCACGCGGACGTCATTTGACATACTCATGATGACTTTGAGAACGTTTGCCGCGTCTTGCTTTTGCTTGGACCACTTGGAGAGCAGATTCAACTTGGTGACGCCCTCGACCAGTCTTGCCACGTTGTCACCAAATAGGGCCACCAGGTCATCAAATGTGGCCGGCGTGTCTTCGATCACGTCGTGAAGCAGCGCCGCTGCCAACGTCTCGGCGTCCACTTGCAGATAAGACAGAATCAGCGCGGCGTGAATGGGATGAATGATGTATGGTTCTCCAGAGTCGCGCGCGACGCCTTGATGAGCTTGCGCTGCGTACTGGTACGCTTTGGTGAGCAGTTCGCGTCCGGATGGATCTGACAGGTATGAAGCGTTACGAATCAGTATATCGAATAATAAATCGGGATCCGTCGTCTCTGGCGGATGATGAAAATCAATCTCTCCGTTCTCCATCTCGTCCTCCTAAAGATCGGTCAATGGGCAGATTTCGATCATGGGCTTGGGAGTGGCAAAGCGCACTGTTGGGATTGTTCAACAGAGCTTGTGCCAGATCATTCAACAAACAATAAAGAAAAACCCTGCTAGCAACCTAACGCTAGCAGGGAAAATGAGTTATTTGTGTATAGCCAGACTGGCATATGCTCCCGAGCAGGCAGCAAAACCAGCCTGGCATTGTCGTCGCCAGAAAAGGTTTTGGTTCTTAGTTTGAATATCGATACAGACAACCATATGCACTGTCGTTTCCTCCACCGCACGAGATGACAGCGCCGTCACCCTCCTGCTAAAAGTCTAGTGTCGCTTAAACAAAGATGACAACAAGTCCTGTTTTTCCTCTTGATCTTGCGGTTCTTGCGTCTGCTGCAACACATCTGCATCCAGATCGTCTAGCTCGTCGACAAAATCTTGTGGCTCTGATTCGTCTTGCAGCGGCTCGACGTCCAGATCCTCCCATTCAGGTTCCAGCGGGGTTGCATATTCGGCTTGGGCCAGATCGTGCTCGCCCGTTGTCTGCTCGGGTGCGGTCTGCGCTTGTATCGAAGCACTCGTGGACGCCGCTTCGACGACCGGGCCCGGCTTGATGGCTGGTGGTCCGGCACTTGGTTCCTGTGCAGGGCGCGGGGTTTCACCCATTTGTGGCGTCTCGAGGTCTAACAACGTCACCCGTCCGGCACGGTTGGCACCAGGAATCGGAGCTTGCGTCTTGCCACAATAGGGACAGACGCTCCAGCGAGGATGGATCAAACGGTCGCAGTGCGCGCAATGTTGGCGAAGCTTGGTGTGGCAAACCGGGCAGACCATAAAGTCGTTTTCGATGGGCTGTTTGCAGGCCGGACAAATCGTCCGTTCTTCGATGTCTTGCAGCAGTGCTTCTTCTTCCAGCGAGCGTTCGTACTTTTCAGCCAACGTTTCCCTGGGGCGCAACATCAGGTACAAGATGGTTCCAAGTGGTCCGAGGATGAGCACCATCGCTGCAACCAGCAACTGTGCAAACGCATCGCGGGTGCGCGCGCGCATATCGCGAAAAGTCCATATCACCAGGCTGATCCACAAGGCAACCGTAAAAGCGCTGAAAAAGGCGACCAGGCCAAGTACAATCAGGCTCAGGTTATTCCAATTCATATCCGTATTAGGCGGCCAAATATCGTTGTTCTTGCCAAAAATGAAATGCCGCCAGCCTCCTTTCAGGTAAAGGTAACCGAATTATACCACATGATAAAAGAAATAAACAAATGGCCTCATACACGTGCGGCAATTCTCAATTTGGTGGGGTTGAGGCTTCAGCCGGCGCGGTTTGGCACTCAAAAACCGGCCAAAGCCTCCATTCCGGTCACATTCCAGGTCATATTGAGAATTGCTGCTCATACAGGTGTGGACAAGCGCCGTTTATCCAGATTGCGTACATCACACGGACACGGTATAATACGCGCATCGCGAATGCAGCCAAATTGCCTGTTTGCTGCGGCGAAAACCTATCGAGGAGCTGTTGTGCTATGAGCCTGGTTCGAGCATTTATTGCATTAGAATTACCGCAGACGATTCTGGACAAGATCGAGCGCTTGCAGGAGCGACTCAAACAAGACGTGCCTTCTGGGCTGGTGCGCTGGGTGCGCCCCGACGGCATTCATTTGACGCTCTATTTCCTGGGCGACGTGCCAGAAGAGCAAATCAGCGACATTGCCGGTGCAATGTGCCAGGCCTGTACGCCGTATGCGCGTTTTGTGATTTCGATCGCCGGGCTGGGCTGTTTCCCCAACGCCAGCCACCCGCGCGTCGTCTGGGTCGGCGTCGACGAGCAAACGGGCACACTGGCGCGGCTGCAGCAAGCTGTGGAGCGGGCGCTCGTTCCCCTTGGATTTCCACCCGAGACACGCAGTTTCCATCCTCACCTGACACTTGGCCGCGTCAAGGGGGGGGACCGGGAACGCGTGCAGGTATTGGGTGAAACCATCACGCGTGCCAGGGTCGATATTGGGCGCATCGAGATGGCGTCGGTCAGTTTGATGCGCAGCGAACTGCTGCCCGGCGGGGCGGTGTATACACAATTGGCGGAAGCAGCGCTCGGCGGCGGGCAAGCGTTATGAGCGATGTCATTTTAATCTATCCGCGCACGCTGTGGGATATCAAAAATGTCACCACGCGCCTGCCGTTGGCGGCATTGTACATCGGGACGGTACTGCAGGAACATGGGTTTTCGGTGCAGGTTATCGATCAACGCACCGATGATGATTGGCAAAACACGCTGCGCGAGGCCCTGACAGAACGCCCCTTGTGGGTCGGGATCAGCTCGATGACGGGGCAGCAGATCCGGTGGGGATTGGAAGCGTCGCAGATCGTGCGCGACGGCGATCCCTTGATTCCGATCGTGTGGGGCGGCGTTCATCCCACCATTCTTCCCGAGCAGACGCTGGCCCATCCTCTGGTCGACCTTGTCGTCGTGGGCGAGGGTGAGATCACCGCGCTCGAATTGAGCCGGGCCTGGCGCGACAACGGGCCGGAAGCCGAACTGGGCGGCATTGCCGGGCTGGTGTGGCAGGTCGACGGTCGGGTCGTACACACTGCGCCACGTGCCTTTACGGCGATGGATGACTGGCCTTTTCTGAACTATGGCCTGGTTGACGTGGAGCATTATATCCTGGCCGAGGTGCCGGGCGAGCGATCGCTCCAGATCACGACCAGCCGGGGATGCCCGATGCGCTGCGGCTACTGTTACCTGACCGTCGTTCCCGATGGCAGGCGATACCGCGCCGAGAGTGCGGAGCGAACGGTGGCTCGTATCGAACGTATGATGCACTCGTTTAACCTGGATGCCATCCACATTATCGATGACGAGTTTTTCACACAGCGCAAACGGGCGCGGCGCGTGTGCGAGCTGCTTTTGGAGCGCGGGATCGAGGTGACGCTGCGCACCAACTGCCGCATCGACTATATCGATCGTATGGCGGCGGAGGATTTGGCGTTGTTCCGGCGTGCCGGATTCAAGCATCTCTATCTTGGCGCCGAGTCGGGCAACGACCGCGTTCTCGATTTCATCACCAAGGGGATCACTCGCGAGCAGATCCTGCGCGCCAACCTCAAGCTCAAGGAGGCGGGCATCGCTCCCAAATTCAGTTTTATGGGCGGTTTTCCAACCGAAACGATTGCCGAGGTCAAGGATACGATCGAGTTGATGGCCCAGCTTGTTCGCGACAATCCGGCCGCGCACACGACACCGGTGCAGTTGTACAGTCCCTATCCGGGCACGCCGCTCTACGAGTATTGCCTGCAACATGGCCTGGATATGCCACAAAGCCTGGAGGCGTGGACGACGTCGGGATGGGAGCACGTCGACTATAGCTGGCTCACACCTCGCGAGGAACGCTTTTTGCAAAAGGCCGCCTATTTTACCTTTTTTCTCGATGGCAAGACGGTCGCCGACTCGATGCGCTCTCTGCCGATGCGCCTGGCAGCCCGGCTCTATGGCTGGATGGTGCGGCAGCGGGTGCGGCTGGGTTTTTATGGCCTGATGCCCGAGGTGGCCTTGATCAAGTGGGTGCTGGAAAACAGCAAATGAGCGATATGCAAATGGGCAAATGGGCAAATGGGCAGATTGCCGGTGCCAAATCATATGCCCAGCCCGATATCGGCAATACGCAATATGCAGTACGCACTGGCCTATTTGCGCTCTGCGCTCTGCTATTGGTCCTCTGCCTGGCGGGGTGTTCTGCCCGCGATGGCGTCCTGGAACGGATCCGGGGGGCCGGGGTGC
>JAFGJF010000593.1 GCA_016929205.1 Anaerolineae bacterium | reverse complement strand
GGAAGAAGGTATTCTTTCAAAAGGCGACACATCTGCTGTCGTGGCGAAGAAGTTTGGCCCCGGATCTTGGAGTCCATCTACCGTGCGCCGGATCATCTCGAACGCCGTTTACAAAGGTACCTGGTACTATGGAAAAACCAGACGCTGCAAAGTAAACGGCAAAACTGTCCAGGTTCGACAGCCGAAGTCCGACTGGATAGCTGTTGAGGTTCCGGCTATTGTCGATGAAGCAACCTGGGAAGATGCCCAAAAGTGTCTGGCGAAGAACAAATCGATGGCGAAACGTAATACCAGGCGAAACTACCTGTTGCGCGGGATGGTCTTTTGCCCTTGCGGCCGGAGATGGGTTGGAAGGTACAAGAACCATCTCAAGCGAGCCTACTACCGGTGCCCAAGTACGGAGAAAGAGCATTGGCGGAAAAAGTGCGAGAACCGGTTTGGCATCAGGCAAGAAGTACTGGAGAATGGCGTTTGGGAAAAGCTGGTGCTCTTTTTCCTAGAGCCCGAGAACTTGCGCAATGAGATTGAGCGCAAACGCGCTGAGGCTGAGAAGGAAATAGCGCGAAAGGCCAAACGGCTTGATGCTATCGCCCAGGTAATTGCTGACATCGACCGCAAGCTGAGTATACTCCTGGACGAGATCTTGACCGGCGAATTCAGCCAAGCCGTCATCAATCAAAAGAAGAAGGCTCTTGTGGCGGAGCGCAACAGTCTTTTAGTTGAAACCCAAAGCACAAAGAGGGAATTGGAAGCAATGGCGGTAACGCCAGAAGCGGAACAGGAGCTTCTCAGTTTCGCCAAACAGATGGCTAAGGCAGTCATATGCGTCAAGTTTCAAGACAAGCGACGCATATGCGAGTTACTTCAGTTGCGAGTAGATGTGATACACCGCGAAAAGGTCAAGCTGACAGGAATGCTCCCGGCTGAGGGGTTAATTGTGGACCTTTCATCAGCATAAAATTGGCCGGAAAGGTCAGCGTGCCCGTGGCCCGGCTGATGGTCACGATCTTGTCTTCGATCGGCTGGCGCAGCGTTTCCAGGCTGCGGGTACCAAACTCGGGCAGTTCGTCGAGAAACAGCACACCCAGGTGGGCCAGCGAGATCTCGCCCGGACGGGGCCAGTGCCCGCCGCCGACCAGCCCGGCGTGACTGATCGTGTGGTGTGGGGCGCGAAAGGGGCGGTGGCGGATCAACGGCGTGCTGTCGCGGATCATATCGGCCACCGAATAGATCCGCGTCACCTCGAGCGCTTCGTTCAGCGACAGGCGGGGCAGGATGCCGGGCATCGATCGCGCCAGCAGTGTCTTGCCGGCCCCCGGCGGGCCGCTCATAATCAGGTTATGCGCGCCGGCCGCCGCGACCTCCAGGGCACGCTTCACGTGCTCCTGGCCCTTGATCTCCTGAAAATCGGCGGCATACTCGGGCACGTCCTCAGGGTCAAACTGCTCGCCCGGCACGTAGGGCTCGATTGCCGTGATCCCCAGCAGGTGGCTGATCAGCCGCCCCAGCGTGGACACGGGATAGACGGTCAGCTCTTCCACCAGCGCCGCTTCGGCCGCGTCGTCGCGAGGGACATAGAGAGTCGTGATCCCGGCATCGCGTGCTTTGGCCGCCATCGGCAGGATCCCCTTGATGTGGCGCACGCTGCCGTCGAGCGACAGCTCGCCGATCACCATCGCCTGTTCGTCGAGAGGAAAAAGCTGCTCCGAAGCGATCAGCACGCCGATAGCAATGGGCAGGTCGTAGGCCGGGCCTTCTTTGCGCAGGTCGGCCGGAGCCAGGTTGACCGTGAGCCTGGCCTGGGGAAATTGCAGGCCCGAGTTTTTGATCGCCGATCGCACCCGTTCGCCCGATTCGCGCACCGCTGCGTCGGGCAAGCCGACCAGCGTCCAGGATGGCAGCCCGCGCGAGATGTCGACCTCGACCCGGATCAACGATCCCTCAAGTCCAACTACGGCACAGCTCGTTACTTGAGCAAGCATACTCTGCCCCCTCGCACGTCCTATGAACGGTCGCCACGATCAACCGGTTATTGGCATTGACGATCTATGATAACACCTTTATCGCTGCATTATACCATGCTGTGAACAAGCGGCAAATCTGCACATATGGTGACGCGAGAGGAAATCAATGGTTTTTTTGGCGGCTTGGTGAATTTTGCTTCTATGACTGCCCTTTGAGCAGCGCCCGCCGCACTTGCTCAATCGTACGGCGATCCTGCGCCTCAAGCGTCGCCAAGAACGCCGCATAGTGCGCTTCCTGCTCGGGCGACACGATCGCACTGCCGGCAGCCTGGTGGAACGTGCCATCGCCCACCCGTTCCCACAGCAAACGATCGTGCTCGCCGTCGCTCTCGTACACCCGGCTGACCCAGCGCCGCATCGACCAGCCCTGCCCGCGAGCGACGCGCAAATAGATCTTGAGCCTCACCGCGTCAAGGTGCGCCCTGGCGACGCCGTTCTCGCCGACAAGCTGGTCGTGCGTTTCCTGCAGCGTGTCGGCGTGCAGGTTGGAGGCAATGATGTGCCCGTTCGAGGCCAGTTGGAAAAAGGCCCGTGCCTCTTTTCCCCACACGTAAGCATAATAATACCCGGCGCCGATCTCGTGGGCCAGGTAGCACCTGTCGCCAAACTGCGGGTCGCGCAGCCCGCAGGCCAGGGCCGCCTGGTCGGCGACGGGCTGGATGGCGGTGCGATCGGGCAAAAAGTTGAGCAGCGCGCACATCACCGCCGTCTTGCCCGCACCACCGGGACGCGCGCCGACCAGCAGCGACGCGCCAGATCGCATAGCTGCTGCCAGGTAAGCAGCCAACGGCAGATCGACCGATCCGGCGTTGAGCAAATCGACCAGCGACAGCATCCGCCCGCCGCGCTGGTTGCAGCGTTCGATCTCGACGACATGTGCGTCGACGTTGGCATCTGCCCCACTCTCTGCCCGGTTCATCGCTTCCCCTTGAGCGTCCACGCCGTTCGATCGCGCGCTTCCCATTCCGAATAAACGCATCCGCAGTAGCGCTGGCTGTACAACCCGTGCTCGCGGGTCATCTTGGCGTGTTCGCTCCAGCCACGGCGGAAATTCTCGTAGAAAAAAGCGACGTCCTGCATGGCTGCTACATCCTGTCCGATCGCCCGGATCGCCTGCTGATCCTGGTACGGGCTGATCAACAACGTCGTCGTCAGCGCCTCGAATCTCTCCCGCGCGGCGACCTGCGCTGCACGCGCCAGGCGCATCCGGTAGCAGATCCTGCAGCGCGTGCCAAATGCCTCCTGGCCACCAATGGCGCGCATAAAGTCGACGATCTCGTAGCCCGGCTCCCAGATCACCGGCAGGTCGATCTCGTGCGCGTATTGCGCCAGCGTCTCTCGCCGCCGTTCGTGCTCGCCAAAGGGATGGATGTTGGGGTTATACCAGTAGCCAGTCACCTCAAAGCCCAATTCGCGCAGCCGCTTGGCTGGATAGGTCGCGCACGGCGCGCAGCAGACGTGCAGCAGGATGTGCTTGCCCTTTCCCGGCAGCTCCTGGACCTCGGGCTCAGGCCTGGCAGGCAGATCGACAGCGTAGGGGAGACGAATCACAAACGGGTCACAGCTGACCAGCGTGGCCTTGCCCTGTTCGAGCAGCCGCTGCGCCTTTTTTTCGCTGGTCATCGAGACCCGCTGCCCGTTGGCGTCCAATACGACGATGTTCATATCTTTGTCCAAAAAGAACAAAGGCACAGCACGCTGCGCCCCTGCACTCAACAGAGCCCGGCGATGGTTGCATATCGAACTCAAGCGTCAGGCGGTGACCCGATCTCGCATTTGCACCTATCACCAGGCTTGACGTGTCAGACTAATGATGCCAAACGGCACAGACCAGCCGTCTTAATACGTCACGCGGAACTCAAAATTGCGCCACGGCGTTTTGGGACCCTCATAACCCCACTCATAGATCCCCCACATCCGCACCCGCCCGGCTAAATCTCCGGGAAAGATGTCGGGCACGAAAAACGAATCTCCGCGAAAATTCTTATAGTCTTGCCAGGGCCTCCAACCCCCGTTTTCCCACACCTCGATCTCCATCCCGTACATATACGGCGCCGGATCGACAGTGGGCTCCCAGGTAACGTTAAAATGCCTCGGCATGTGTTTCAAATGCGCGCCTTCAGCCGGTTCATCGATCTCGACGCCAACCGGACAGTATGGTGCGAGCAGCCAATAGTCTTCCTTGACGTACTCGCCCGTCGCATCGGCCACACCCACGCTGCCCGGCTTGGGCAGACAGCGCAGCCAGGCGATCTCGAACCGATCACCCGCCTGCACCAGGCCATCGTGGTAGAACGTATAGGGCGGCTGACCACCCTGGGGAACGATCTCGATCGTGGCGACGTAATCGGGGTCGGCAGGCTGCCAGCCGATCACCGCCCAGGTAAACACAAGCGGGCCGCCAGAAGCGGGCGACACAGGCACAGATGGGGTCGTCAAAGAGGCACTATCCTGAGATGCATAAATGACCAACTCTTGGCCTACCCAGATCAGATCCCGATTTTCGATCTCGTTCCAACCAACGATCGCCTCGACGGTCACTCCGTAATCGTTTGCAATACGGGTCAGCGTGTCGCCAGGCTGGACGACGTACGTGATAGCCGTGCTTTCTGTTTGTGCGAACGCCAGCGTGGGAAAAAGCGATGCGAGCAGCGTAAAGGCCAGAAACAGGCCAGGCACCGTGCGCAGCCATTGACTTACTAGACTTGATTTGCGATTCATGAAATATCCTTCCTTTTTATCCTCATTCCATAGGATGGTTCATCCGGCTAAACAGGAGTCGCACCCGGCCACAACCACACGACACCAAATTCACCGTTCCGCATCGCAACGTCCTATAAATAGGGCTTGTTTACTGCATCATAAGCTAGATTTATTCAGCGTTGCTTTATCGCACGGTGATCCATTGCGGCACGGATCGGCCAAGTGTCACTACCCAAGCGAACCATTTTTATGATATCACAAACCCAGTCATTTGTAAACGACATTTGTCATATTTTTGGATTACGCTCACTTGGCACAGCGGAAACCATGATCGGGCGCGTACCCGGTCGGACCACCCTTGTGGCGGTTGGCCGTGCGCACGTCTTCGATAGCATTCTTGAATGCGCCGCCCCGCAAAACCCGGTCTTCGCCTCTGTCCGGGCCTTGCGGATCGCGATCGCGCCCCTCGCCGATCTGGTAATACGACACGCTGTGCCAGTCGTTGACCCATTCCCAAACATTGCCAGCCATATCCATCACGCCATAGGGGCTGGCGCCGCCCGGATAGCTGCCCACCTTGACCGTGGTCAATACACCATCTTCTTTCATGTTCAACCGTGTATGGTCCCACTCGCTGCCCCACGGCCACAGACGCGCATCATCGCCGCGCGCGGCTTTTTCCCACTCGGCTTCCGTGGGCAGCCGCTTGCCGACCCACTTGCAGTAGGCGTTGGCATCGTTCCAGCTCATCCACACCACGGGGTGATCGTCTTTACCGGCCGTAAATTCGGTGCGCCATGTGCTGGCCTCTGGCTTTTTCTCGGCGTCGGTCAGGTAGCCCTTGGCATTCACAAAAACCAGGTATTGTCGATTTGTTACCTCGTATTTGTCAATATAGAACCCGCTGACGAAAACGCGGTGCATATACAACTCGTCCTCAAAGCGGTCAGCGCCGCATTTGCACCACTTGGTCGCCTGCTGCACACTGTCCTCGTTGCTGCCCATCAAGAACGTGCCCTCGGGAATGAAAATCATGTCGGCCGATCCTGTGGGTGCCCGCGTGGTGCTCGGCACTGCGGTCGCCGTTTCTTCCGGTGTGGGCGTGGGCTCTCCGGGCTCGAGCGTCGCCGTCGGCGCGACGGTTGGCGTGCTGGTGCTCGTCGGCGTCTCGGTTGGCGTCGGCGTATGGGTCGGCGTCTCGGTTGGCGTCGGCGTCTCTGTCGGCGTGTTCGTCGGCGTGGCCGTAAACAGCGCCGGATCCAGCACCTCAACCACGATCGTCAG
>JAFGJF010000089.1 GCA_016929205.1 Anaerolineae bacterium | reverse complement strand
CTCATCGCGAGGAGATGTCTTTCGCCGGCTGGCCGAGCGGAGACACTAAGCCAGCCCTCATCTATTGGCTGAGGAAAAGGCGATGAACGATCAACTGGCACGTGGAACGCCAAAATTCCGCCCTGCGGCTGATTGGCCAGGTGCTAAGCTGGTAGGATAGCGATCCAAAGTGGGGTCCACAGGGTCGACCCTGTGGGCCAGAAGCCGTGAGCGTGCTGGACCAACTGACAGGAAGGACAGCGCGCTCACTATGCCCATTATATGCCAATGGGAATAATGGGCAAATGAAAGGAATGTTGAATGGTCGAAAAACGAGCAGTATTGTATGCGCGAGTCAGTTCGGATGATCGGAAGAAGACAGGTGGCGAAAATCTAAAGGATCAAATCGAGATGGGGCGAGGCTATTGCCAAACAAATGGCTACATGGTTGTGGCCGAAATGCAAGAAGACGATCGGGGCGCAAGCGGCGCGGACTGGGAATTGCCAGAACTGGCAAAGGCTTTGGAGCTTGCCTATGAGGGTCGTTTTGATGTGTTTGTTGTGCGTGAACTTGACAGATTGGCGCGAGATTTGGCAAAGCAGGTTATTGTTGAGCGTGAGCTCAAAAAAACCGGCGTAGCGATAGAATATGTTCTATACGATTTTCCTGATACACCAGAAGGACGGCTGAATAAGCACTTTCATGCGATGATGGCCGAATATGAACGCGAAAAAATACGGCAAAGGATGACGCGGGGAAAAATTCGAGAACTGAAAAAAGGCAATTTGATCAATCACGGTCATTCGCCATTAGGGTATCGGACGGTCAAGGTTAACGATCTGCATACTCTGGAGATAGACGAAGAAGAAGCGAACATTGTTCGAGAGATATTCAACCTCTATCTCAACGGAGATGGTGAAAGCGGACCGATGTCTATACGAGCTATAGCAAAGCGATTGACCGAGCTAAAAGTACCGAGCTATTCAGATCGAAGACAAAAACCAGACTGCACGAAACGAACGGCAACTGAGGCAGGTACTTGGGGCGATTCTTCTATTTCTTTCATCCTGTCAAACGAAACCTATACCGGCGTGTGGTATTATGGCAAACGGCGATGGCCCAAGGACGAATGGATAGCATTTGACGTTCCGGTTATTATCGACAAAAAGACCTGGCTTGCAGCACAACGGAAGCGGGAAAAAGGGCGCATCAAGTCGATCCGTAATCGCAAATACGAGTATCTACTTGGCAGTCGGGTGCGGTGTTTGGCCTGTGGGCGAGTGATGATATCTAGCTCCAGCAGAAACGGCCAAGGATACCTTTTTTTGAGGTACCGGTGCCAAGCACAAAAGCGGAGGTTTCCTTGCGATGCTGGGAACACGAGCTACTCTTCAAAAAAGATTGATCAAGTAGCCTGGGAATGGGTTGTTGGCCTATTGAATGAACCCGAACAGCTTGCCAAAGGGCTAATGAGCTACCAAGCCGAGCAAGACAAACTGACCGAGCCGCTAAGAAATCGTCAATCCGCGATACTTGATTGCTTGCAGCAAAATAAAAGGCACCTCTCAAGGTTGTTTGACCTATATCTTGATGCCGATTTCGATAAGGCAATGTTTGCTGCCAAGCGTCAAGAACTTGAGAAGACAAATGCGAGCTTGACGATCGAATTGGAACGGCTGACAAAGCTGATTGAGCACCAAGCCATCACCGATGCGCAAATAACAGACCTTGTGACATTTGCCGAGACGGTCAGGAAAAGACTTGATCAGGCAACAAGTTTCAAGCGCAAACGAGAAATCATTGACCTTTTGGATGTAACCGCCGAATTAGGGGTCGAGAACGGTGAAAAGGTGGTATATCTGCATTGCATTCTGAGCAGCTCTGCGATTTGTATCCAGCATAACCAGTGATGCTCGCAGCCGCGATAGATGTTCATATTGTATTTGACCCCGAACCAACCGTCGGGATTTTTACAGTGTGAGAGCAGGACTTTGCCCTGAATCTCTTTGATGATTGATGTGCTCAACGATCTTGCACTCGTTTCTGAATGCGCAGCACGAGAAAGGTCAGCCATGGCGAAGGCTGCTTTTTGTCGGCAAACGACCAACCCTTCCAGGCCTGGTACATTGACGCCGCCGTGTACCGCCCATTCTCGTCGACCTGCCCGATGAGCACCTCCAGCATCTCTTGAAAACGCGGGTCGCCGTGCACAAACGGGAAAAGACTCAACACCTCTGCTACGTGCAAGATATTGTACCATACAAAAGGGTATTTGAGCTTTTTGAAATCGGTGCCGATACCAAACAGGAAATATTTGGTCTGGCCGCGCGCCTGCCAATGCGAAAGCAGCATCTCGGTCCCAAGATGCGCCGCCTCGCTGTCTGGCAAGCGGGGAACAAGGGAAAGGGCCTTGAGCGCATAGACGTTGGCAATGGGACAGGGATCGGATCGTTTGCCCGGCCCTTTGAACTTGCCCAGTTCCGGCGCGGCCGTGCAGCGCCAGCCGTTCTCATTGACCAGGTCGACCAAGTGATCGGCCGCCCGCTGCACGCGCGGATCGTCGACCAGGCCAAAGGCCAGCAAGGCATAAAGCAGCGTCGGCGCGTCGCACACGATCCAGGTCCACATATCCTCGTTCGTACCCCCAAACGCCTTGGGAATGTTGATCGAACTCTGAAACGCCCCCTCGGCCGACTGATGGGCTATGACCTTTTCGACGGCCTCGCCCATGACCGGGTCGGCAACTTGCAGGCCGAAATCGGCGAGGGTGCTGAGCTTGTAGATCGGATGCCTGGCGTCGTTGTGCCGCTGCAGCGTATAACCGGGCCACTCTGCCGCCTCGGCAATGAGCGCCTGTACTTGCGGGTGGGCGAGCATCCTGGCGCGCGCAGCCTGCACCCGGCTATCGTCTTGCGGCCTGTCGAGCAAATCGAGCAAGGTGCGATAACACGTCCACGGCTCACCGGATTCAAGCAACCATCGAACGGTATTGTCGGACACAGACTCTCGCCAAATAGGAGCATCGTGGTCAGTCAACGCTGTGCCTTTTCAAAGAGCTGCGCCGCCGGACAGCCGATCTCACCCTGCTTGCAGTATTTGCACAGCAGGCTACCACGCAGCGCGGCGCTGCCGCCAAAGGCCAGCCCGATCAGGACAAACATCGCTACCAGGCGCAGCCAGCTAAATGCGACGAACGAAAGCACGATACCTCCCACCAACGGCACGAGCGACACGAGAAAATCGGGCAGCACGTCGACCCAGGATATTGTCCTCTCGGCAAAAATGCGAGGATCGCCTTGTTTGAACAACAGCGCACAGAGCCGCCCCTTGCCCGTGCCGCAGCGCTTGCCGTAATAGATGCAGTTCACACAGCTCTTTTGCAACACCCGGATCTCGAGCCACAAGCAACCCAGCAGGTATAGACCAGACACCCACCAGCCAAAATCGGCGAGAATGGTTGCCCCAAGAACATAGATCGCGATTGAGACGAGATTGCATACCAGGACGATCCAGACAGGATAGGTGTCGTACCGATTTGTCTGTTCCATAGCCCTCCTCGTTTTAGAATGCGAGATCCATCACCGGAACGTCATTGAGAATGTGATGCCGCCAGTCTCGCAAAGCCTGCTTTTGCCATTTATTCGCGTCCTGCCACTCGTCACAAAAGACGACATAGAGCAGGATTTGCCTGTACTTGAGAAAGTATCGATCACATCCACGAGCCAACCATCAGGCAAAGCATGCCGCTGCCTGGGCCATCTTGTCCATCACGCGCACGCCAAAGGGGCAGCGTTTCTCGCAAGCGCCGCATTGGGTGCAGTCCGAGGCGTGGGTTGGCATGGCCTCGTATGCAGCGCGGACATCCGTGTCCTGCTGAGCCATCTCAAAGAGGCGGATCGTCTGCCCGATGTCGATCGCCGCCGGACAGGGCAGGCAGTGGTTGCAGTAGACGCACTCGCCCTCGACGTACTGCTGGAAATCGACGACGATCTCGGCAAAGTCCTTCTCCTCTTCGGTGGCCGTACAGTAAGCCAGCGCATCGGCCAGGTGATCGAGGTTCGAGCAGCCGGGCACGACGGTGCTGATCCCGGCCTGTGAGAGTGTGTAGGACAGGCACTTGACGGGTGTAATCGGCGCCGTCTTGTTGACCTGGTACGCCGCGCCGCCGGACAAGAACTTGGACACGCGAAACGTGCCCTTCTCGTGCAACAGCTTGCCGCCGCCGTAAGGCTTCATCGCCACCACACCCACGTCCTGCGCGAGACAGGCAGCGAACAGCTCTTTCCTGCCCGGCGCGGCGTTCCCGGCAATCGAAACCGGGTACATGAGTATGTCAATGTAGCCGCTCTCAACGGCCTGCCGCGCCGTCGAGGCCGTGTGCCCGCTGAAAGCGAGAAAACGGGCCTTACCTTGCTCTTTCAGGCGTAAAGCCAGGCCCAACAAGCCGTTGAGACTGAACAGGCTGTCAAAGTCCTTTTGCGAATCACAATTGTGCATAAAGAGCACGTCAACGTAGCCGGTATCATAACGGGTCAGAAAATCGTCGAAAAACTGCTCCGCTTTGCGCACTGAGCGTGTCTTTTGATACTGCCCGTCCTTAACCGCGGCTCCGAGATGGGCGGCGTACAGGACGTTCTCGCGCTGTCCGGCAAACGCCTCCCCCATTGCGTCGCGAAACGCGGGTTCGGCGCAAAAGAGATCGAAATAGTTGATCCGTTGGGCAATGGCCTCACGAATGACGGCAATAATGCGCTCTCGCGGCGCGCCGATCAGGTACTCGGTGCCCAGGCTCACCTCACTGACATTCAAGCCGGTTCGACCCAGTGTGCGATAGTTCACGTCGATCATCCTCCTGTGTGGTTTTGAGCGGCCAAGATGGCCACATTTCGATGAATAGCTGCTTGTGGATCCTCACAATGATCTATGCCAGTTCGCCGCCAAATGTGACAGTTTGCGAAACCTTTTTGACCCGAGTTGGCTGCGTGAACCGCCGCAAAATATCCGCATCCTGCAAGCGCTGTTAAAAATCGATGTACAGCGCTTCCAGGTTGTCGATCACGGCACGAACACGCCAGCAGGATCAACCAGATCAGGCAGTCGCAACTTGCGCCGGTCCAGGTCACGGCGCTTTATCTCGGCCTTGATCAACGCTGCGATATCAAACCCCTGGATGGTCAAACCGGCAATGTCGGAGGCGTCAATGGACACGTTGCGCAGGTTGGCATTCCGGATCGTTGTCTCGGACAGGTTGACGTTTCGGAACGTCGACCGGCGCAGGTTCACGTCCTGAAAAACCGCTTCCGACATGTTGCGGTGTTTGAACAATTCATCCATCAGCCTGCCTCACAGCGACGCGCGCACCTGATCGAGCACTATTTTCGCAGCGGGCACAAAACCAAAGAACCGCTCCAGTTTGGCACACCCGGCATAGTCCGAACAGTGCGCGCAGTTGGCGACGCCGCGCGACAGGCCGCAGGCGCGGATGTCGCACTCGGCGCAGTGACCGCACTTTAATCCCTCGACAAGGCAGCCGTCACAGGTGACGCTCTCGACGGTCATATCGGGCACATTATACTCCTGGCGCCAGTGGTCACGGACGCGCAGCAGCGCCGCCTGGTCGTTGGCCTGGGTGGCGATAAACGCTTCACAATCAGAGCAGACGATACCGCACCAAGCAATCATTTTTTCCATCGTATTTCTCCTTTTTCAAAAAGTCATTGCGTAGGTCACCTTTCGATAGGCGACGTTTTTCTGACTCAGTGCCACTGTAGGGCATCACAGCCACTAAGCCGCAAGACGCGGTTGATGTCACCAATGTGCTGCTGTGTGTGACGCATCAGGTAAAGCAGCTTGCCTATGTATGTTTTGCCGGTCCAGGGATGAATCGCCTCGGGCTCAAGCAAATCACGATCGCTTTTGCCAGCCAAAACCGTGCGTGTTAATTGGGCCATATCTGCTTGATAGGCCCGCATGGCTTCCCGGCTCGGCGGCTCGGCCCGCTCGTCTTCCCAGTCGAGGCCAAAGCGATGGCCCCAGGGAAACCCCTCGTTCACCTCACCCAGGTAAAACTCGACCGTCTCGAGCACGTGCGCCATCCAGTGCCAGGCACCCTTGACCCGCGCGTCGGGGTAGGTCCAGGCGCCATCGTTGACCCGATCGTAAAGCGTATCCAGGGTCTTGAACTGGCGATCAAACTGGTCCAACAATTCAGCCACAGTATTCATTTTTTCTTGCCTCCTTAACTTCCATATTCGAACTTGATTGCGTCAACTGCTTTACGATGTAAAACTGGGATGGTTTGGAAATAGGGTAACACTTTTTATTGCGCGCGGTAGGGACGAGGCATTCCCTGGGTTTTTTTGCAAGAGCGCCATATTGCATCGTTTTACATGATTTGTCAACGAATTCGATTTCTTGGAATGCCTCGCCCCTACAAGACTGTTACCCTATTTTCTCGGTAGAATGACCCATCCCATAAAACTGATCCGCTGCTTCCTGGATCATAACCTGTGGGTAATCATTGTGGCTTATGTTTTCCACCTCGGTTGTTTCTTATCCGCCAATGACCTG
>JAFGJF010000592.1 GCA_016929205.1 Anaerolineae bacterium | reverse complement strand
GGACCTGGGCGCGGCAACCGGGGCGATTGAGGTGCTGCCCTGCCCTGAATCCGGCGACCGTGACCGCGCCGATCTTGATCGGTTGACCTTTCTGATCGCCGAGTGCGAGTTCCAAGAATACCTGGCTGCCTTTTGGCTCGGCCGCCAGGCGCAAACGCAGAGCAGCAGCCTGTTCACCCTGGCCGGGGCCTTTTCCTTTTTCCGGCATGAGGTGCTGCTCAAGACCATTCTCTACGACAACCAGACTGTTTCCGAAGACACCAAGGTCACCTTTGACGTCCGCAAACAGTTTGCTGAAAAGCGGCTGGCCTGCATTCCCGAGGCCATTGTCTACGTCACCCCGACCCCGACGCTGCGCGCGCTCTATTCCCAACGAGTGCGCTGGCAGCGCGGCGAGATCGAAGTCGCTGCCATCCATCGCGAACTGGTTGAGCCCAACATGCTCCGCTTGCGGGGGTTGGCCCTGGGGCGCACCTTGTTGATCGACCATACATTTCTGTTTCCCCGGCTGACATGGACCTTCTTGTTTCCGGCCCTGGTTTTTTTGGGCTATCCATTAAGCTTGATCTTGAGCTCGCTGCTGATCATCTATGTTTTTTACATCCTGATCGCCGCCATCTGTATGCTGGCCATTTACGTTATTGCCACGCCTGCCATCCGCGCCCGCCTGCGGCGCAGTTGGTGGATAGTGGGCGTGATGCCCGCCTACCGGATGATCATCTTTGCCTACCGCCTGGCTGGCTCGATCATCGCCCTGGCCGAACCGGCCGAATGGCGTGTCCAGGATCCATGGACGGAAACAGCCGCCGCTGCGCGTTCCTTTACCAAAACGCTCGAACAGTTTTTCGCCAGGAGAAATCGCTGATGGCCTACGAGATGTTCAAAGTCTTGCTCGTCGACGACGATCCGATCATCATCAAGCTGTATGACAAGCTGCTGCGCGACAACCACTACCAGGTCATTGTTGCTCAGGACGGTCAAGAAGCGCTGAACAAGGCATTCGCCGAATCGCCCGATATCGTGCTCCTCGACATCATGATGCCCAAACTCAATGGCTACGAGGTGTGTACCCGGCTGCGCGCTGCGCCTTGCACGGCCGATCTGCCGATCATCATCTTGACCGCGATGACCGGCACGTCGGCCCGGCAAAAAGCCGCTGAGATAGGCGCAGATGATTTCATCACCAAGGGAGAGTCCATTCACAACGTTGAAGGGCGGATCAAAATGCTGCTCAAGCGGCACATCGACGCCCACACCAAGAGCTGGCTGGCCGACCTTCCGGGCAGTGTATCGACCGAGCACGCGCTGCGCTCGCACCTGGAAGCGGGCTTTGCCCTGGCAGCCTGTTACCTGGACCTGAAAGGGTTGAACGCGTTCTGTCAACTGGCTGGCTACCAGGAGGGCGATCGCATCCTCTGGAAGCTGGCCCAGATCTTGCAACGCCACGTGCGCGAGACAAACCAGGGTGATTTTGTCGGCCATACCGGAGCCGATCACTTTACGATCCTGACTACCCCCGGGCGCGCTGAACAGTTAGCCGATCTGATCGTCCAGTCCTTTGACGCGGCGATGCACGAATGGGCAGGTGCTTCCCAGGATATCCTTCCCCGTCTCTCGATCGCCATCGTCATGCTCCAAGATAATCGCTCTGTCCATCCCAGCCAGGTTTACGACACCGCGCGTGTGCTTTTACAAGAGGCTCAAAACGACCGCTCGCATACGGTCCGCGTCGCCCGCATAGAGTGAGTGCTCTGCGATATGGCCCACATCCTGTGCATCAATCCCTGGATCTATGATTTTGCGGCCTACAACTATTGGATCGAACCGCTGGGCCTGCTGACCATCGCCTCTTTGCTGCGCCGGGTTGGCCACGACGTCACCTTGCTCGACTGCCTCGACCGCCACCACCCCGATGCCCCCGCCCCACGCACGAAACACGATCGCTATGGCTGCGGGCCGTTTGCAAAAACCGAGGTCGCCAAGCCCCCCGTCCTGGCTCACGTGCCGCGCCGCTGGAGCCGCTATGGTTTGCCCGTCGACGTCTTTGAGGCCGAATTGCACGGCTGCCCTCGTCCTGACGTCGTTCTCATCACCTCGATGATGACCTATTGGTACCCTGGCCCATTTGAGGCCATCCGCCGCGTCAAAGCGTGCTGGCCCAGCGTGCCCGTAGCCCTGGGCGGTGTCTATGCCACGTTGTGCAGCGCGCACGCTCGCGCGTTTTCCGGTGCGGACGCGGTATTTGCCGGTCCGGGCCAGGGTGAACTGCTCTCCTGGATCGAGCGTGTGGCCGGCGACAAACCGATCGCCAGCCTTGCCAACCAGCCCGGTGGAGCAGGCGACCATGTCCTTTTCCCTGCCCACGACCTGCGTCGCCGACAAGGCTTTGTTGCCGTGCTGACAGCGAGTGGCTGCCCCTTTCAGTGTCCCTACTGTGCCGTGCATCAGCTTTCGGCATCGCCCTTTGCGCCCCGGCCGCCGGCACAGGTTGTCGACGAAATCGCCTGGTGCGTCGAGTCGCTCGGTGCTCAAGACGTGGCCTTTTACGACGATGCGCTGCTGTTCGACGCACAGCACCACATCCACCCCCTCCTTGATGACATAATCGCGCGCCACTTGCGATTACACTTTCATACGCCCAACGGCCTGCACGCACGTTATATCGATCGCCCGCTGGCCCTCAAGATGCGCCAGGCCGGGTTCGTCACCATCCGCCTTGGGCTGGAAAGCGCCGATCCGGCACAGCAGCAGCACGACGGCAGCAAAATCGATCGCACCCGGTTTGCGAGCGCCGTC
>JAFGJF010000591.1 GCA_016929205.1 Anaerolineae bacterium | reverse complement strand
GGTTCTGTTGACGATACGCATTATACACGATAGAGGAGGGTTGCCCAAATCGCCCTACATGTGGTACACTGAATACAACGAACACACAAGGAGTCGATGAGCGTGGCCGAAGCGGATAAAGGCAGCATTCTGGTCGTTGATGACACGCTGGACAACCTGCGGCTGTTGGTCGGGATGCTGGTCAAGCACGGCTACAAGGTACGCGCCGTAACCAGCGGGCAACGCGCGCTGGACACCGTGCACCTTGCCTTGCCCGACTTGATCCTGCTGGACGTCAGCATGCCCAAAATGAACGGATATGAGGTGTGCGAACGGCTCAAGGCGGACGAACGCACCCACGATATCCCGATCATTTTCCTCAGCGCCCTGGACGAGACACAACACAAGGTCAAGGCCTTTACCGTGGGCGGCGTGGATTACATCACCAAACCATTCCAGTTTGAAGAGGTCCTGGCCCGAGTCGAGACCCACCTCGCTTTCTGCCACCTGCAAAAACAACTCCAGGCTGCAAACCGAGAGCTGGCGCACTCAAACGCGCTGCTGGCAGCGCAGAACGCCGAACTGGATGCTTTTGCTCACACCGTGGCCCACGATCTCAAGAACCCGTTGGGGATTATGGTCGGGTATACGACAGCGCTGGAAACGTTGTACGATGAGATGAGCAGCCAGGAACTCGAAGACTATATGCACAAGATCGCTCAAACCGGCCGCAAGATGGTCAACATTGTCGACGAACTGCTGCTGCTAGCCAGCGTGCGCAAGCAACAAGACATCGACCTGGCCCCATTGGATATGGCGCGCATTGTCCGGGAGGCACAAAAACGCCTGTCGCATATGATCGATGCCGCACAGGTCGAGATCGTTGTGCCGGACGAATGGCCGCTGGCCCTGGGTTACGCGCCGTGGGTCGAAGAAGTGTGGGTCAATTTCATCAGCAATGCGATCAAGTATGGCGGAACACCGCCGCGCGTCGAGTTGGGAGCGTGCCCCCCCTCAATCCCCCCCTGTGGGAGGGAGGACGTGCCGAGTAGGACAACGACAGATTCGACACCGTCCGGCGTGGCAGATTCCTCCCCCCCTGTGGGGGGGACCATCCGCTTTTGGGTGCGCGACAATGGCCCCGGCCTGACCGAGCAGGATGGCAGCCGGCTATTCACCCAGTTCACGCGCCTGCACCGGGCACGCGCCCAAGGGCACGGGCTGGGACTGTCAATCGTGCGACGGATCGTCGAAAAGCTGGGCGGCGAGGTAGGCGTGGACAGCAAGATCGGAGAGGGCAGCATTTTTTATTTCACCCTGCCTGCCTACATCGATCAAGAGAGGACCAATCCGGTTACGATCGGATATGACACCAAACAGCAAGATGAACAAGCCGACGAATGAGCAGGCAGCACGCGCGGCCAGACGTCCGACCATCGGACTGCTGGGCTCGCCGCTGCACAGAGGAAGAGCGCTGTGGTTGGGCGCGGCAGACGCGGCGCGAGCACACAACGCCAATCTGATTTGTTTCCTGGGCGGGGCAATTATGCCCGACCGGCTGGCGAACACACTGCTCCATGGCGCGCTAGGCATAGAAAGCGCCAGCGTGCTCTATGACCTGGCAAGCGCACAAAGACTGGACGGCATCGTCACCTGGGCAGGCAGTGGCGCCGGGATGGGCATCCACCTCGATCAAGACGAGATGGATGCGTTTTTTAAACGATACCGCACCCAGGCCCCCCTCCTGCCCGTCGTCAACTATGAGAAAGCCATTCAAGGCATCCCCAGCTTGTTTACAGACACGTATTGTGGCATGCGCGAATTGCTCGTGCACCTGATCGAGGTCCATAGCTGCCGCCGCATTGCCCTGATCCGCGGCCCGGTGAACCATTTTGAAAGTGATGAACGACACCGGGCCTACCTGGACACACTGGCCGAATACAACCTGCCGCTTGATCCCAAGCTGGTCTGCCCGCCGGTTGGATGGGGCACAGAGAGGGGAGAGGAGATGGCCCGGCTGCTGCTGGACGAGCGCAAACTGTGTCCCGCCGTGGACTGGGACGCTTTGGCCACGACCGAGATCCAGTATGCCGTCGGTGCTGTGACGACCTTGCGCGCAAGGGGAATTCACGTACCGGGCGACGTGGCCGTCGTCGGGTTCAACGATATGCCAGAGGCCAGGGCCGCCATACCGGCGATAACGGCCATGTGCAAGCCGTTCTACGAATCGGGGTGGAAAGCCATCGAAATGGCTCTCGATCTGATCCAGGGCAAGCCGGTGCCGGAGCAGGTGTCCATGCCGGCGCAACTGATCGTGCGCCGCTCATGCGGCTGCTGGCCGCCCGAGGTAACCGAGATCGCCAGGCCGCCCCTTCTCCCGGATCGCGCCCCAATCTCATCGCCACCGCCGGTGATTAGAGAGCAATTGGTTGGCAAAAAAGAAACAATGGGTGCCGCCATCGCCCACAACATCGCCCCGCTGCTGCCGCAGGGCCAAGCAGCGAGCATCACGGCCGAGATCGTAAGCCGGTTTGTTGACGAACTGATGGCCGGTCCGGACAGTAAAACGCAGCGCACTTTTTTGCTGGCCCTGGAAGATGCGCTGCGCAAGACGCTTCCCGAAGCAGATGGCGTTGAGCAATGGTATCTGGCTTTGTCAACATTACGTTATCACGTATTGCCGTGCCTTGGCAGCCACCAGGGATTGTGGCTTTTGGCCGAGACCATGTGGCACCAGGCGCGGACCGTCATCAGCAACGAAGTACAGCGGCGGGACCTGGATCGCAATCTGGACGCCGTCTTGCAGGCTCTCACGCTACGCGAAATCGGCCAGCAGTTGATCGTTTCCACCGACCTGGCAAACCTGATGGAGATCATTGCCCGCGAGCTGCCCAGACTCAAGATCCCGGGAGTTTATCTTGCCTTGTACGAGAATCCGCAGCCTTACACCTATCCACAGGCAGCACCGGAATGGTCCAGGCTGATGCTGGCCTTTGATAAGCGCGAACGCGTCGCACTGGATGCCGGTGGCCGGCGTTTCCGCTCCAAAGAGCTGGTACCAGACGGCTTGCTGGAGCGGAACAAACCCTACGCGATGGTGGCTATCCCCCTCTATTTCGGACAGCAGCAATTCGGATTTGCATTGATTGAGGTCGGGCCGAGGAATGGGACGATATACACCGAGCTATGGCAGCGGATCAGCAGTTCGTTACAGGCACTGCTGCTACAACAGGAACGCGAACAGGCAGAACGCGCCTTGCGAGAGAGCGAGGAAAAGTACCGTACCGTCTCCGAACAAGCCAACGACGGGATCGTGCTCGTCCAGGATAGACTGATCAGGTACTGCAATCCACAACTGGGAATGATGCTCGGTCGTCCTGCTTCCGAGTTGATCGATCGCCCATTTATCGACCTGATCGCGCCCGATCACCGGGCCATCACCCGCACACGCTATGAAAGCCGTCTGCAAGGCAAAGCAGTGCCCGGTCGATACGAGATCGTCGTCCAGCACAAGGATGGACACGAGATCGCCGTCGAGATCAACGCCAGCCTGATCGAGTATGAAGAACGTTCGGCTACACTCGCTTTCGTGCGCGACATCAACGACCGCAAACGGACAGAAGAAACGCTGCGGGAAGCCAAGGAGCGAGCCGAAGAAGCCAGGCAGACGGCCGAAAAGGCGAGGCAAGAGGCCGAAAAAGCGAGGCAAGAGGCCGAAGAAGCCAGGCAGACGGCCGAAGCGGCCAATCGCGCCAAAAGTGTCTTTTTGGCGAACATGAGCCACGAACTGCACACCCCGCTGAACGCAATCCTGGGTTTTAGCGAGCTGATGAGCCACGATGCGAACCTCACCGTCAAGCAGCGAGACAATTTGAAAACAATCGAGGACAGCGGCACGCATCTGCTGGCCTTGATCAATGACGTGCTGGAACTGTCAAGGATCGAGGCCGGGCGCACGATTCTGAAAGAAGAGGATGTCGATCTCTACGGGCTGCTCGACGTGCTGGAAGAGCTGTTCCGCTTGCGCGCGGCGACAAAGGGCCTGGCCCTGGATTTCGAGCGCGCGCCCGACGTCCCCCAGTTTGTACGCCTCGACGAAAACAAGCTACGGCAGGTGTTGATCAACCTGCTGGGAAACGCCTGCAAGTTTACCGAGACAGGCCGGATTACGTTGCGGACAACACGCACTTTTGCCGGACAAACACCAGAGATGGCCGGGGCTGTGGATCGAACGCTGGTCGGCCCCCCTTCTCTACCCACCATCCGACTGGCCTTCGAGATCGAGGACACAGGCATCGGCATCGCGCCGGAGGAGCTGGACGCCGTCTTTGACGTCTTTGTCCAGACAGCCAGCGGGCAGAACGCGCAGCAGGGAACGGGGTTGGGCGTGCCGATCAGCCGCGAGTTTATCCACCTGATGGGCGGCGAACTCGAGGTCCGCAGCGAGTTAGGCCAAGGAGCGTGCTTTAGATTTGAGATCCCGGCGCAAGTGATCGGCACCTCACAAAAGCCTTTCCGCAAAGCCGAGGGCGTCGACACGTTAAAGCAATACCTGGATGTCCTTTTCGTGTACGAGGATGCTGGCCTCGAGGGCTCGGAGCGTGTGGCGAGGTCCCTTGCGGGACAAGAGACAGCAACGCGAACCATCGAGCAAAAGATGAACGCGCTGCCCGGTGAATGGATCGCCGCATTCCGCGACGCGACCGTTTTGGGCGAATACGGCCGGCAGATCGATCTGATCGACCAGATTCACGACCAGCACCTCGCTCAAGCGCTGTTAAAACTGGCCAACGACTTTGCTTATGACGAGATATTGGCACTGATCGATGGGATCGCTTAGGTTCCAGAAACCAGGAGGAGAGCGTGAGCACCATCATACACAGCGAGGCGGCAAGAACCTGTTTTTTTACCCTGGCCCGCACCCCTCACCAGGAACATTGCGCCCGCCTGTTCATCGAAAGCCTGCGCACCTTTGGAGGGCCGTGGCGACATTGCCCGGTATGGGTCTTTTTTCCGCCCAAGTCCAATGGCATACCGGACCACTATCAGGACATAGCCAACGTCGAACTCGTGCCCTTGGAAAACGAGGGATCATGTCCGATCTATTTCGAGTCCAAAGTCCGAGCCTGCGCGCGCGCGGAACAGATGGCCGGGGGCGAGATCCGATCGCTGGTCTGGCTCGCACCAGAGAGTTTGATCCTCAATCCGCCCGCACTGCTCGACCTTGTCCAGTCCGATGATGGCGCTTTGGCACAGATATCCAGGGATCTCGCCGTGGGAGCTGCATTCCGGACCGTGCACCATCGAAACGTCGGTTCCCTGGCCGGCGAGCCGCTCGACGATTTCTGGCAGACGATTTACCAGGCAGTCGAGATCGATGATGCCCCGTTTACGATCGAGTCCTTTGCCGATTTGGAGGTCATTCGCCCTTATTTCAACTCGCACTGTTTCGCCATCGACCCGGCCCAGGGCATAGGACGCGCCTGGTGGGCGTGCTTCCAGCAACTGGCACGCGACGAGACGTTCCAATCAGGCCCTTGCCACGACGAGCTCCACCAGATTTTTTTGCACCAGGCGATCCTGAGCACGCTCGTCGCAAAGAAACTGGGGCGGGCGCGGATTCGCCTGCTGCCCCCTGCATACAGCTACCCGCTGCACATGCACGCCCAGGTTCCGCCACCACGCCGCGCAAGCGCACTGAACGACCTGGTCTGCGCGGTCTATGAAGATCGGATTTCGCTGGACGGGATCGCGGTCCGGGAACCGCTGCGGACGTGGCTAAACGAACGAGCGCAAGACCCATAAGCGGCAGTGGATCGAGAGTCAACAGTTCAGATCGCGCTCATCTCAAAAGCGCGGACGTGCCGAAACTGAGGCCATAGAGGATAGCGATGATCAGCGCTGGCCACACCACCCGCGGCCACAGGCGGTGCAGCTCGACGCTCTCTTTGAGGTAACCTTCCAGGTAATACACCGCCAGCAGCCAGCACACGCCGAGAGCCAGGATCAAAAACCGGCTCAAGCCATGGATCGTCGCCGTATTCCAGCCGGGCGGCCGGAGCGCCGGATTTTCGACGACCAGCAAACCGATGTAAAGCAGGGTACCATACACCTGGAAAGCAGCCAGGGCCGCCAGAAGGCCCAGACCGACCCACACCCCATAGATCAGGGCGGTTTTCAGCGTGCCGTGCATTCGCTTTGTCATCGGTTCCACTGGTGTCAACGGC
Organism: Anaerolineae bacterium; assembly: GCA_016929205.1. Next base: position 2,587 of record JAFGJF010000591.1, on the reverse strand, counting down.
GCAGCCGGGGATCGAGCGCGTCGCGCAGGCCATCGCCCACAAAATTGACACTCAATACGATAAGCGAGATAAACAGCCCGGGCCAAACGACGAGAAAGGGTAGAAACTGTAGAAAATCGCGGCCTTCGTACAACAACCGCCCCCAGGTTGGAAAGTCGGAGGGAAAGCCCAACCCCAGAAACGAGAGGGCCGATTCGGTGAGGATGGCATTGGCCACCCCCAGGGTCGCAGCAACGATGATCGGGCTCAAGGCATTGGGCAGGACGTGGCGCGCCAGGATACGGAACTCGGGCGTTCCCAGGGCGACGGCGGCGACCACAAACTCTTGCTCCTTGACCGCCAGCACCTGGGCGCGCACCACCCGCGCCGTGGGCATCCAGTTCAGGATGCCGATCACAAAGACGATCAGGAAGAAAATGCCCATTTCCGGTCCAAACGCAGCGCGCAGGGTATCGCGAAAGAGCATAATGATCACCAGCAGCAGCGGCAGCAGCGGCAGGGCCAGAAACATGTCGGTCAGCCGCATCAACGGCCCATCCAGCGTGTTATAATACCCTGCCAACCCGCCAATGACCGTGCCGAGGATGATCGCGATCAGCATGGACGAAAGCCCCACCGAGATCGAGATGCGGCCGCCGGCCATCACCCGCGCCAGGCTGTCGCGCCCCAGCATATCGGTGCCAAAGGGAAAGGCGCGGTTGGGCTGCTGGTTGGCCGAGAGAATGTCGATAAACTCTGGCTCGCGGGTATAGATCAATGGGCCGAGAAACGCCCCCACGACCAAAAAGATCAACATCACCAGCCCAAACATAGCCAGCTTGTGTTTGCGAAATTGAAACCAGACATCCCCCCACAACGAGCGATGTTTACCCGTAATGGTCTGAGAAAACTCGATGGCTATCGAACTCATCATCTCACCTCAAAGTCGTTATTCGCACGAATGACCGTCGTCCATCCATCCTTCAAACGCACGTCAATCGTAGCGAATGCGGGGATCCAGGACCCCATACAAGACGTCAGCCACGATGTTGAACGCGACAATCAGCACGGCAAAGATAAAGGTCAGGGTCTGCACCAGGGGAATGTCAGCCCCTTGAATGGCAATGATCAGCAACTGCCCCAGGCCATTCACGCGAAAGATCTGCTCGGTGATCACCGCGCCGCCAAAGACCTGGGGAACACCGAGGGCAATCAGGGTCACCACCGGGATCAGGCTGTTACGCAGCACGTGGCGCATCAGCACCGCCCACTCTTTTAAGCCTTTGGAACGCGCCGTGCGCACGTAATCGAGATTGAGATTTTCCAGCATCGCCGAACGCGTATAGCGGCTCAACTGTGCGGCCTGGAAAAAAGCCAGCACCGTCACCGGCATAATGCTCTGCTTGAGCTGGGCAATGAGACTTGAAATGCTGTTCACCTTGAGCGTCGTGTCATAAATCGAAGGAAACCACCGGAGGTGGACGCTAAAGACGACGATTGCCAGTAGGCCGGTAAAAAAGGTCGGAATCGAAAAACCAATCATAGCAATAAAGGTACCCACCTGGTCAAAGATAGAATACTGCTTGTAGGCCGACATCACGCCGATCGGGATGGCGATGACGATCGAAAAAACATAGGACAACCCTACCACCCATAGGGTCTGTGGCGTGCGCTCGACGATCAATTCGACCACCGGGCTGCGCGTGGCCCAGGACCGGATGCGCAGACGATCCTCCGAGTCGCCGATTTGGACCTTGAGCACCGATTCGAGAATGTTGAGCGGCTCGCTGATGAAAAACTGGCGCAGCCATTTCAGGTAACGGACAGAAAAGGGCTGGCCAAACCCCAGAGACTGGCGAATTTGCTCCCGAACCTCCGGCGGGATGGTCATCGGCAGGTTGCCGGTGGGATCGTTGGGCGCCAGGTCCAGGATGGCAAAAACGACAAAGCTGATGGCCAACAGGGTGGGAATGGCCGTCAGCAGGCGGCGAATCAGGTATCTTCCCATGCTTTGTCCTGTCTTTTGACAAGTGGTCTATGGTTTTGGACACCATAGACCACTTTCGAACTTGGTCTGTCCGTGCGTAAACCAGCCGGACAACCTTGTCCGGCAACGGCGGCGTTCAGGCCACCGTTGCCGAATTTTGGTTCAGATTTCGAATTGCTTGACCGTTCGTCGTTCGCTTACTGGCCGGCGCGCGTCCAGTCGGCGATGTTCCAGAGCTCAGAGTCCCAGCTGTTCATACGCACGCCCAGCAGGCTGTTGGCGTGAGCCGAGACGTCGCCTCGGTGCACCAGGGGGAGCATGACATAATTCTGCATCAGCAGGTCATTCTGCGCCTTGGCGATGCGGATCCGCTCGTCAAAGTCAGCCGTCTGCGCGAACTCGGCGATCAGATCTTCGTAGGCCGGATCCCACCAACGCGGGATGTTGTTGCCCAGCCACTGGTTCGATTCATCCGAGATCTCGATTTTGCCCCAGTTGGCCATGTAGCGCTCGGGGTCGGTGCCATCGAACGAGTTGGTGTACATCTCGACGTCGGCATAGAACTTGCCATAGGTGTCCGGGCTGGCCGGGTCGCCGCCGAAAAAGACGGCCGAGTCGATG
>JAFGJF010000590.1 GCA_016929205.1 Anaerolineae bacterium | reverse complement strand
TCCCCAACCCGGATAAAGGCCACACGCGGCACGGCCCGAAAGGCGTCCAGGACCTCCTCCCGGCTGGCCCCACGCGCCAGCTCGACGATCCAATAGTGATTGTGGGTTTGGGTGTGCGCGGCCTTGGCGGCGATGGTGATCACGTCCAGCTCCGGGACCACCGTCTGCGCATCCGGCCCTTGATGGCTGGGAATGTGCGGCTCGGGCACGACGGTGTTCATAATCCCCGCGTGGTCCGACTCCCACGGATCGGTGGCGCGGCGCACCAACACGCCGCGGGCCTTTTTGAGCAGCCCCGCGTCGCGCAATGCGGTCAGCGTTCTCACCGTGCTCGTGGTGTTGCAGGACACGACGCGCGTCGTATCACGTCCCAGAGCCGTCTCATAGTTGGCCTGTGCGACGAACGAGTGCCCGGTCAGGGTGTGCTTTTCGCCACCCTGAAAGATTGATTTGACGCCCGCCGCGCGGTAGCGCTCCAGGTTTCGGGCGCCGATACCTTTGGGCGTACAATCGACGATGACGGTGATCTGCTCCAGCAAATCATCCAGCGTGCCTGCCACCGGGACGCCGGCGGCGTTCATCTCACCCGCCTTGTCGGGCAGTGAGGTATAGACCGGGATAGTGTGCACCACCGCCGCCTTGACCCGGTAGTCGCTGACCACATCGCTCACCCCCACCAATTCCATATCCGGCTGCAGCATCACCGCATCGGCCACCCGCTTGCCGATGACGCCATAACCATTGATCGCCACTTTTGTTTTTGACATAGTACACTCCTTTGCTGTGAGAAACCAGGGTTTGCGGGTAAAATACACCCGGTCAAAAACCTGGCTTCTTTTTCAAGTTGCATTGCTTTTAACGCTCCACACTACGCTTCTTGCAGATCGAGCAGCGTCCCGGCGGCGGGACGGGCGGTCTGTACGGGACCAAGCCGGTTTTGAAACTCGTAGGCGTCGCCGCGAAAAACGGTCTGCTCCCACCACAGCGGCACGCCCCCACTCAGATAGCCGGTCGACGTGACCTGGAAGCCTGCCGCCCCGCTGCGTACGGTAAGCAGCTTGGCCTCGTCGCCACGGATCGACACCGCCCGGATCACCTGGTCGGCCCCGACGATCTCCAGCCGGTATTTGTCTGTCCAAAGGGCATAGAGAGAGCCATCCAGTTCTGCTGCCGTCAGATCGGGACAAAACTTGGTGACGACGTAACGGTGTTCCAGGATCATCGGCCTGTCGTCCGCCACCCGCAAACGCTCCATATAGTAGACCACTTCGTCGGCGCGCACCTGCAGCCGTGCCGTGACGTCGATCGCGGCGTCTTGGGCCAGCGTCGCCTCGAGTCGCAGCACTCGCGTCAACGGTTTTTTGCCGGCGGCGATCGCCTTTTCGGTAAAACTGACCAACGCACGCAGGTCATAGTCGAGCACGCCGCCGCGCACGAACATACCCACCCCCTTTTTGAATTCGAGCACACCTTCGGCGACGAGGTTGGACAGCGCCTTGTTGGCCGTCGCCCGGCTGACGTCGAACTGGGCGCAGACCTGCCGCTCGGTAAGGAATTGATCGCCAACCTTGTACTCGCCGCTGCGCAGCAGTTCGCGCAGCGCTTCGTTCAGTTGTTGGTAGATGGGTGCCCTGATCAGTCGTTTGACCATCGTGCCATCCTTTTTGATAGTTGTATGGTGGCTAAGCCACTATACAAATTATACACGATCTGGGTGCAAAAGTCAAGGGCTTTTTCCAAAAAATAGACAGGGATTGCAGGATGAACAGACTATTTCTCACCGTCGATGAAATGAGCAAATTGATACCAGATTTTGGCTGCGCTAGCACTTGACTCCAAAGAGCAACTGCCGTATACTAGTTTCAAGGTATGTTTTGAATGTGTTGCATCGCTGCTGCTATATTACCACTTGTTTATTGTGTTACACTTGAAAAGGCAGGTGAGCAAATATGCAAACGGTCGAACTAGATGAGGCCAAGAATACGTTACTGACCTTGATCAATGCGGCGCTTGAAGGAAAGAAAATCTTTATAGCCAAAGATGATCAGCAAGTCGTGCAGCTTGTTCCAGTCACCCCACCGGAACGGAATGCACAATTTGGCAGTGCCAAAGGATTGATCGTCATGTCTGACGATTTCGATGCTCCCTTGAAGGATTTTGAGGCATACATGCTATGAAGCTGCTTCTCGATACGCATAGTTTCCTATGGTTCATCAGCGGCAGCGACAAGATCAGCCAAACAGCACGAGGACTGATTGAGGATGACGGCAATCAGCCCTTGTTAAGTATGGCAAGTCTGTGGGAAATGGCTATTAAGGCGAGCATCGGGAGACTGGAATTGGCTCATCCTTTTGGAGAATTGATTCCTGGACAAATGAGTCTGAACGGCATAAAAACACTAGAAATCCGATTGGAACACGTTACTCGTGTCTCTCAGCTATCTTTTTACCACCACGATCCTTTCGATCGGCTACTGATTGCACAAGCACAGGTTGAGGCAATACCCATCGTCGGCGCCGATAAAGCATTTGATGCGTATGCTATAACTCGGATGTGGTAGCCCTTGCTGTCTAGTGCACTCTTGTATGCTTGAGAAGCAGCAAACCGCGTCATCCAACTTTTTGTTTCGAAAATAATTCCCCCAGTTCAAAACGTGCTTCGCCCCTACCATCATTTTGCCTTAAATCACATATAGCAGTACAATGCCCCATCTCGCTAACGCTGTTTGTGTCCGATACAATTCGTTCCCCTTTGACAGAAAGCAAATGCAAAAGTGAATCCCAAAACCATTGTCATCATCATAGTCTGCGCCGTTGCTACCCTCGTCTTGTTATGCTGGCTGGGACTCAAAATCAAGCCCAAATCTTTTGCTCCCTTTGCCGGACAATCGTCGCCGTCGGAAAGCATCCCCTTGCCCGAAGAACTGCCTGCTCTCGTGGAACGCTTTTACCGCGAGATCTATGGCGATCACGTGCCGGTGATCGAATCGGCCGTGATCAGCGGGCGGGCGACGTTGCGCGTGTTCGGGATCACCTTTCAAGGCCGGTTCCGCTTTACCCACGTCGCGGGCCGGGACTATCGCCACTACATCGAGGCGACGTTTTTTGGGCTGCCGCTGCTCAAAGTGAATGAACACTATCTGGATGGCCACAGCCGCCTGGAACTGCCCTTTGGCGTGGTCGAAAACGAACTCAAGGTCGACCAGGCCGCCAACCTGGGACTGTGGGCCGAATCGGTCTGGCTGCCCTCCCTTTTCCTTACCGACCCGCGCGTTCGCTGGGAACCGGTCGACGATCACACCGCCCTGTTGGTCGTCCCCTTTGACCAGGCTGAGGACACCTTTGTCGCCCGTTTCGACTCGCAGAGTGGGATGCTGGCCTTGCTCGAGGCGATGCGCTACAAAGATGCGGCGGACGAGACAAAAACGCTGTGGATCAACGATGCCCGGGCGTGGAAAAAGATCGACGGCAACACCCTCCCGGTTGTCGGCGCCGTCACCTGGTTCGACGAGGGCAGACCCTGGGCGGTGTTTACCGTCGAGGAAATCGTCTACAACGCTGATGTGAGCCAGTACGTCCGCGCTGTTGGGCCGTGACGTGATCGCTGGTCCGACCGCCGCTTGGTCCAACGTCCAGGCGTTTTTGCTCGCGGGAGGACGCTTGTTTCAGCAAAAAGGAAGTGAACCGTGAACGACTGGCGCACGCCATTCAATGTCGATCCCATTCCCCCGCTCCTGGCCTGCCAAGATCCCGCGCTGAACTACTTTGTCCGGCGCGACCTGTTGGGAGAGCAGGCAGGACAGCTCGATCACCTGTGGGCACTGCCGGGAGCGCTCAAGATCCTCAAAAAGCAAAAGCCCGGTGGCGCCTGGTCGCGTCCGGGCAAGCACGACCACCCTGCGATCAATCACGACCTGATCGAAACCTGGCGGCAGTTCAGGTTCCTGGTCGAGCGATACGGCTTTACCCGCCAGCACCCGCAAGCGGAAAAGGCGGCCGAATTCATCTTTTCCTGCCAAAGCGAGGAAGGAGATATCCGGGGTATCCTGGCCAACCAATATGCGACCTATTACACCGGCGCGATCATGTCGCTGCTGATCCAGGCCGGGTATCAGGATGATCCACGGATCGAAAAAGGATTCCAGTGGTTACTGGCTATGCGACAGGATGATCAGGGATGGACCATTCCCATGTTGACGCATAAATTCGATCGTGAGACCCAATACAAGCTGACGAGCGAATACGCCAATCCGGTTCAGCTCGACCGCAGCAAGCCCTTTTCACACAACTGGACGGGCATGGTTTTGCGCGCGTTTGCCGTCCACGAGCGATATCGCAAATCCGAAGCGGCCAAGACGGCGGCCCGGCTGTTGACGTCCAGGTTCTTTCAAAAAGACGTCTACAGTTCCTATCAGGCAGCGAGTTACTGGGTCAGGTTCGAGCATCCATTTTGGTGGAACAATCTCATCGCCGCCCTGGACTCGATCTCGCTGATCGGCGCTTCCAAGAGTGACGTCCAGATCAAAGAGGCGTTGCACTGGCTGGTCGAGCATCAAAGACAAGATGGCCTATGGGACGTGACCTATGCTCAAGACCAAAAGAAAGAGAGAGAAAAGGTACGAGAGATGAGACCATGGATCAGTCTGGCTACATGCCGCGTGTTTGTAAGATTATGCGATTGAGCCAGGTGTATGTTTATCAGGACAATGCAATAGAAAGGACACAACACCCAATGTGTCAGCGGTCATTTTCCAGTTCGCCGTCTATGGACCGCTCATCGCCGCATTGATCGCCCTGCTGCTGGAAACAGGCAAAACCGGCGTCACCGACTTGCTGCGTCGTATGGTCAAGTGGCAAAAAGGATAGGAGAATTGCCCGCTCGATGATCCCGATCGCTGATATCGTGTCGCCGGAACGTAGCAGCCCTGACAAGTCGAACGTTCGTTCGACGTCGATGGCCACTGCGCGGAGTCCGGAGTCCGGTGCCTGGGCCAATGCGTTTTGCACCGCGTTGCTGATCATGTCGGCGGTCACCTGGTCGCCCAGCATTCGCTGGACGGTGATCACCAGACCGGTGACGTCTTCGACGGTCTTGAATGCCCCTTCCAATACAGCCCCGGCGTGGACCTGGACGACCTCGACGTCGGCCGGGGAGAGCTTGGTGCCGGCTTCGAGGTCGCGGGCAGCGACGACAACGCGGATAAAGACCATCCGGGCGTCTTCTCTTGCGCGACGACGAGCACCCCTGCCACCAGGGCAAAGGTGACCAGGTCCAGGGCGCCGATGATGACGAGAGATGATCTTGCTTTCTCTAAATCGATCCTCCTGTGTGCGGGACAGCCCACGCAGACTGCCCGAATGTAACGGATACATCGTACCAGAAAGGGGATCGGGTGTCATTTTTGGGGTACAGTTCTCCATCTTTCCGGGATTGAGAGAGCCGGATACCAGTGCACTTGCACTGGTGCCTGGGATGTAGACTATGTCCACTGCAACTCGGTCAAGCATGACCTGGTTTCGGCACCGAACGCGTGGGCACATTCGAGCTTTGGGCGATATGTGCAGGCAGGCGTGTATCCCGCCGATTGAGGTGCGGCGGATTCGGTCACTTTTCCTGGCCATATTGGTCACAAATGAGTTGGGTTTCGCTGCGCTCAACCTAACCTACAAACTGAGATTATGCATCAGTTAGTCTTGGTTAGCGAAACGGCACAAATTGTACCTTGAAGCGCCCTCGGGGATGAAGGCTTGGAGCAATGTACTTGATTTTGCAGCAAGAACCTTGCTAGCGTAACCGTTGCGCAACCAGGAATGAGATGTTTCCTGGTCGGCAAAAACTGAACATTGACAATTGAAAGGTGGTCAACTCTCG
>JAFGJF010000589.1 GCA_016929205.1 Anaerolineae bacterium | reverse complement strand
CAGATCGACGCCGACCTGGTGGTCGTGGCTCCGGCGCTGCGTCCCCAGCCTGAGACACAAGCGTTGGCGCACCAGTTGGGGCTGGCGACCGACGAGCATGGCTGGCTTGTGCCCCTCGATCCGAACGTGCGGCCCACAGAGACACATCGCCCCGGCATCTTTGTCGCCGGAACAGGCATCGGGCCGATGGACATTCCGGAGACGGTCGCGCACGCCAGCGGTGCGGCAGCCCAGGTGCTCAAGCTGTTCTCGCGCTGGCGTCACGAGCAGGGTCAAGACTGACCGTTCGTTCTACATTACCAGATCCGGGACTTGTTCCGGGTATTCGGCTACGCGTCCGCCAATGGCCTCAAAGGCCGCGATCTTGGCTGTTGCCGTCCCGCCATCTCTCTCCACGATCGCACCGGCATGCCCCATCCGCTTGCCCGGAGGAGCCGTCCGGCCGGCCACCAGGGCCACGACCGGCTTGCTCATCCGTTCGGCGATAAACTGCGCGGCCTGCTGCTCGGCATTGCCGCCGATCTCGCCGATCAGCACCACTTGTTCCGTCTCGGGATCGGCCTCAAACATCTCGAGCACCTCGACAAAGCTCGTACCGATGACGGGATCGCCACCGATGCCAACGCACGTGCTCTGGCCGATGCCACGCGCGGTGAGCGCGTTGATGACCTCGTAAGTCAGCGTGCCGGAGCGAGAGACAATGCCCACCGGACCGGGCATCGCGACGTGGCCGGGGATGATCCCCACGTTACACTTGCCGGGCGAAATCACACCGGGGCAGTTGGGGCCGATCAGCCTGGCCTGTGTCTGCGCGAGGCGCGCGCTGACCCGGATCATATCTTGAACGGGAATGCCTTCGGTGATGCAGACGATCAACGGGATACCGGCATCGGCAGCCTCCAGAATGGCCTCGGCGGCAAAGCGAGCCGGAACGTAGAGGATCGACACATTTGCGCCCGTCTCGGTCACCGCCGCTTCGACGGTATCAAACACGGGTACCACCCCGTCGCAAACCCGCTGCCCGCCTCTGCCGGGAGTGACCCCTGCTACGACACACGTGCCATAAGCGACCATTTTATGGCAGTGGAACAATCCCGCTCGTCCGGTGCAGCCCTGCACGAGCAGGCGCGTATCCTGGTTGATCAAAATCGCCATTGATTTTTCCTTATTCGTTTTTGAGCAATGCGCTACAAGTGCGGCCGATCGACAGGAATCGCCAGATGCCGGGATGGCTGGACTGCGATCCTCGACTCGCGACGTTGCACAGCATTGCCCCGCCGAATCCATAACCATCCGCATTATACCATAGGCTGCACAAATGCCCAAGATGGCCTGCAAACCGGCCAGCTGCCCGGCGCGTCATTCGCACTTGGGTATCCCTTTTTTCCTCCGGTGAGGCATAAAAAAGAGATAGACCAGAACCAGATTCAATGCGTAAAAGGCAATTGTGCCCAAAAAGAGCGGTCCCCATCCTGTGTGCGGCTGCAACAAACCGCTGATAGCCGGTCCTGCCGCCCAACCGGCGTTCCACGCGGTAGAGAGCAAGCTGCTTCCTGTGGCGCGTTCGTCCTCGTCGAACTGCTCCATCACAAACGCAGTATAGAGCGGATTCCCGAGGCGCATCAGGGCGCTGCGTGCCCAGTGCGCGAGTACCACGAGCGGCAGCGAAGGCACAAAACCGACGATCAACAAGCCGGGCAAAGACAGCATCCGCGCAAAAAACATAGCCTGCACCTTGCCCAACCGCTCGGCCACGGCGCCGCCCCACAGCAGCACCGCTCCAGCCAAGACGTTGGTGATCCCGAATATCCAACCCAATGTCGCGTCAGATACCTCAAAACGCTGCTTGAAGAACAGGTTGAGAAACGGAAAAACAAGCCCGGCACCAAAGGCCATCACCGCTCGCGGCAGGACCAACTTGATCAGGCGTCCTGGACTGGAGAAAAACCGCCTCAAGCGCATACGAGACAAAGCGCGAGAGCGTGGCCGGGTCGCCGGTCTCTTGGTCTCTTTGACAGCCAGGATGGGCAACAAAGTCAGGGCCATCGCACAGGCAGAGACAAACATCACGCTGCGATAGGCCGTGGCGCTCTCGGGTCCAACCCTGAACAGCGATGCGAACAGGCCGGGCAGATAACCACCAATCGTCGACGTCACAAACGAGGCAATGTTCATCAAGCCCGAATCCAGGGTAAAGATCATCGACCGCTGCTCGAGTGTTGAATTCTCGGTCAAAAAGGGAGCGATGCTGGTCAGAAAAAATGTGCTGAGCGTGCCAGCTACCAAGTTGGCAGCGAGGATCAGCCATCCCTGGGTAAAGACAGCCAGGCCAAACTGAGCCAGGGCCATACTCGCCAGACCCAACAGCATCGATCGCTTGCGGCCGATCCGGTCGGCGATCAAACCGGATGGCAGCGCAGAGACCAGCGCCGCGCCGGACAGCAGCGTGCTGTTCAGGCCGATGAAAGCGGCGTCAAAACCGAGGCTGGTCAAATAGAGGTTAAAAAACAGTGCGGACAACCCCATATTGATGGCGTACAAGATCGTACACACCATATAGTGTTTGGCGTTATCCTGTAACCCCCGCACGCGCTGCCAATAGATACCGGTTGCCGTCAACCTGTCTCCTCTCTTTTTGTGCGCCAGCTCGGCTTGATCGCCTCCAGGGTGGCGAAACAGCCGCGTTTGTGATGGGACCACCCAATACAGCGCACTATCATACTCTTTTATGGATCTTTTGCAAGTTGGCTGTTTGTTTCATGGCTGTGTGCTGTTTGCGCCTGCCCCGATTGAGTGATAGAATACAGAGAATGCCATTTATTCTTGCTGACTGTAAAGCACAGGAAAAACCCTATGCCTGATAAAAGTGCGTTTCCAACCCTTGCCCTCTCTGCCAAATGGTCGGCCTACCCCGAGCGATTTAACTGGATCGTCAAACACGGGTTTGCAGCGGCCTACGCCCCCGATCCTGAGGCTCTACACACTCTGCCCACGCACGTTGATCCGTTGCTTCAAGCAGGCGTGCCGGTGCGCTATCACGGTTTTTTCCCGGGCTATGAAATTGGCGACATCGACACTGAGGGTGCCCGGCGGGCGACGAACGTGCACCTCGCCACCTTGGAAGCGATGCGTGGCCGGGGAGAGCAGGTGATCACGATCCACATCGGCTTGCAATGGAACGACCCGATTGATGACGATCGCGCTGTGGACAACCTCTCGCGGCTGGTCGATCGCGCACGTGATCTGGGAATCACGATCTGTGTGGAAAATTTGCGCCAGGGTCCGGCCAGCGATCCCAAACGCGTCCGATCGTGGGCCGACCGTTCCGGAGCAATGATGACGCTGGACGTCGGGCACGCGGTGTCGTGCCGGCGCGTGCAGAGTGGCGAGATGACCGTCCCCGAT
>JAFGJF010000588.1 GCA_016929205.1 Anaerolineae bacterium | reverse complement strand
GGTGGGAATATGACCGGTGTCACCTTTGGCATCCAAGAGGCGAGGCGTCTGGAGTGGTTGATACTGGTAGCCCCCACCATTGATCAAGTCTACATCGTCTATAACCCCGAGGACCAAAGCCCTGTACAGGCCCTGGAAACACTCGGCAAAGCCGCGATGGCACTCGGTGTTGAACTGATCACCCGCCAAGTTTATAACCCTGAGCAAGTCATGGCCGCCATCGAGAGTATTCCGGCAGAAGCCGACGCCGTTTTTATCCTACCTGATAGCCTGGTTTCTACTCGCGTATCTGAACTGGTAGAGGCGGCGACCGAACTTGAATTGCCCACCTCAGGAGCCAACATTGAGGATGTGACGACGCTCGGTGTATTGACTTCCTATGGTGTGGAGCAGATGAGCTCTGGAAAACAGGCGGCGCGTCTGGCCGACCAAATCCTCCACGGGATCAAACCGGCCGACTTGCCCGTGGAAACAGCCGAGTTCTATTTGGCGATTAATCTCAAGACAGCCAAAACTATCGGGCTTGACATCCCGGATGAAATTCTGCTACAGGCAGACATCATCATTCGCTAAAATTGTGAAAACCCCAAGATGTGTGACCCATCGATTCACCCAAAACCGCTAGTGGGGCCGCCCAGAAAGAGAGGGGAATATGCGCAACAGCATCCGGACACGACTAACCGTAACCTTGATCGGTTTAGCCATCGGCCCTTTATTAGTGGCCGGGGTTATCCTGGCCCGGCAAAGTTTCACCATCCAAACGCGGCAAGCGCTCGACTTGCAGCGTGAGGTGGCCCGGCGTGTTGCCACTCAAGTCACCGCCTTTTTTGAGGAACTGGAACACGAGTTAAGCCTGGCGAGCAAGATGTATGCGTTACCAGAATTGGATCAAGATGAGAAACACAGCATTTTCAAGTTATTGATCGCCCAAGATGTTTTTGAGCGTTTGGTCTTGCTCGATAGCCAGGGACGAACACAGGTCTATCTCACCCGTCTTGCTCGTCTCTCCACGGAGCCGGATGACTATACCCAAGCCGACGAGTTTGTCGTTCCCCAGACAACTGGCGAGGTCTATTATAGCCCGGTCCGGCTGGAGGTGACGACCGGCGAACCCTTAATCACCATCGCCATACCCCTGCTTGATGTCCAAACCGGCCTGGCAGACGGGGTTCTCGTCTCTGAAGTTCGCCTCAAAAAAATCTGGGACTTGATCGCAGATGTGCGGGTCAGTCCGGGCCAAAGCATCTACATTGTCGACGCCCAGGGTAACGTTGTGGCGCACCAAAATCCTTCGGTCGTGTTGCGGGGTACCCGTTTTGCGGTACCCAAGCAGGACGGCATACAACCCGGCCTGGCCGGTTCGAGTGCTGTTTTGGCCATTGACATGGTTCATGTTAGCCAACAAGAATTCAACATCGTCGTTGAGCAAGCCACGCCTGAGGCCTTGACGCTGGCCATCAATACGGTGTATGTCACCGTGTCTGTCGTCGTGGCCACGTTAGTGGTAGCCGGTATGCTTGGCTTTCTGATCGTGCGCCAGATCGTCCGTCCTATACAGACGATGGCGACGACGGCCCGGGTGATCAGCGCCGGCGACCTGTCGCAGCAGGTGCCGGTCACTCGCCATGACGAACTGGGGATTTTAGCCAGTACCTTCAATGATATGACCGGCCAGTTGGGGACCGTCATCAACGACCTGGAACAGCAAATTGCAGAGCGGAAGCGCGCCGAAGAATCTTTAAGAGAGGTCAACGAAACGTTACAAGCGTTGTTTGACCATTCTCCCCTGGCCATTATTGTGATAGACCTGGATAGCCATGTTTTGCTTTGGAACAAGGCCGCCGAAAGCATGTACGGCTGGACGGCCCAAGAAGTTCGGGGAGAGCTTTTATCGACTATTCCCAGGGACAAACTCAAAGAACATCAAACTATCCGTGATCGAGTGACGAATGGGGAGTCTATGACCAACTTGGAGCTCATCCGGCAGCGCAAAGACGGTTCTACCTTCTTTTTAGAGGCATCTATTGCTCCGTTGAGAGACGCCACAGGCAAGGTGTACGCTCAAGTGAGCATAGGCGCGGATATCACCGAGCGCAAGCAGGCGGAAGAAGCGCTGCGGAAAAAGACGGAGGAGCTTGACCAGTTCTTCACCGTGTCTCTTGATCTGCTGTGTATTGCCGACACGGAGGGTTATTTTCGCCGGCTGAACCCCCAATGGGAAATCATCCTGGGCTACTCACTGTCGGAGCTTGAAGGGCAACGTTTCCTCGATCTGGTCCACCCCGACGACCAGGCCAGCACCGTGGCGGCCCTCGATGATTTGGGTGCTCAGAGAGCCGTGTTGAACTTTGTGAACCGGTACCGCTGCAAAGATGGTTCCTACAGCTGGATCGAGTGGCGGTCCTATCCAGTGGGAAATCTGATTTACGCTGCTGCCCGCGACATCACCGAGCGCAAGCAAGCTGAAAACGAACGCGAGGAACTGATCGCCGAACTGGAAACCAAAAATGCCGAACTGGAACGTTTCACCTATACTGTTTCGCACGATCTAAAGAGCCCGCTGATCACGATCAAAGGTTTCCTGGGCTTGCTGGCACAAGACGCGGCTGTTGGCAACAAAGACCGCCTCGAGCACGACATCCACACGATCAACACCGCGGCAGACAAGATGCAGCAGCTTCTCGACGATCTGCTTGAACTGTCACGCATTGGCAGATTGATGAATCCACCAGAAGAGGTATCCTTTGACGCGATTGCCCACGAAGCGATCGAACTGGTGCGCGGGCGCATCGTCGCGCACGGCGTGGAAATCGTGATCGCGCCGGACTTGCCCATCGTATACGGCGATCGCGCGCGGCTGGTAGAGGTGGTGCAAAACCTGGTGGACAATGCCTGCAAGTTCATGGGCGGCCAACTCTACCCGCGCATCGAGATCGGGGTCAGACACAGCAGCGCCACGTCCGATGGAGGCGAGGTGATCTTTTACGTGCGCGACAACGGCATCGGCATCGAGCCGAAGTACCAGGACAGAATCTTTGATCTGTTTACCAAGCTGGACCCAACCAGTGAGGGGACGGGCATCGGACTGGCGATCGTCAAACGCATCGTCGAAATACACAACGGAACAATCTGGGTGGAATCGGCCGGCAAAGGCAGCGGCACAACGTTCTATTTCACACTGCCGGCAAAAATAAAGGAGGATAATACACGATGAAGCACAGCCATCACTTCAAGTATTTGCGCTTGCTTGGGATTTTCTTCATCATAACTGGCCTGCTGTTGGCGGCCTGTGGTAGCAGACCAAAAACCTATACCATTGGCGTAATTAACATCGTGCCAGCTCTGGATGCCACTTTGGAGGGTTTTAAGGAGGGCATGATCGAGTTGGGCTACATTGAAGGCGAAAACATCACCTACATCTATGAGGGAGCAACCGTCGAGATGGATAAAATTGATGCGGTGGCGCAAAGCCTGGTGGCGGCAGAAGTCGATTTGATTCTGTCCCTCACCACTCCCGCTAGTCGGGCGGCGCAGCGAGCCACGACCGGCACCGATATACCGGTGGTCTTTGTGCCGGTAACCGACCCGGTGGGTGCCGGGCTGGTGGCTAGTCTCAGGCAACCCGGTGGAAATATGACCGG
>JAFGJF010000587.1 GCA_016929205.1 Anaerolineae bacterium | reverse complement strand
AGCGGGCTCGGCGAGCCGTTGTTGCACCCACATCTCCTGGATATGGTGCGGATGGTGCGCGAGCGTGGCCTGGCGGTGACGATCGGCACCAACGGCCTCTTGCTGGACAGGACCATGTCCCGGGAGCTGGTCGAATTGGGCGTGGATCGCCTGGTCGTTTCACTCGATGGGGTCAAGGCCGAGACCTATGCCGGCGTGCGCGGCGCGGCGATGGCCCAGGTTTTGGATAACATCCGCCATCTGAATGAGGTCAAAAAGGCGTTGGGGTCCCTGACGCCGGCGCTGGGGATTGAGTTTGTCGCTTTGCGCAGCAACATCGCCGAGTTGGGGGATCTGAGTGGGCTGGCGTCACGGCTTAATGCTGCCCGCGTCCTGGTCAGCAACGTTTTGGCCTATACCGACGAGATGCGCGGCGAAATCCTGTATGGCTACGAGCCTCGCCCGCCTTTTAGCAGCGGCAATTGGCCGATCAATGCTGACGCCTGGGTTCTATTGGGTGTGCTCGACTTGCCGCGTATGCACTGGGGTGCGGAACCGCGCTGCCGGTTTGTGGGCGACCGGGCGGCGGTGATCGGGTGGGACGGCAGCGTGGTGCCTTGTTATGCGTTGGCCCACAGTTACAGCTATCTGACCATCGACGGGCGGCGCAGAAACGTCTCGCGTTATGCCCTGGGCAACATCACCGAGCAGTCCTTGCGCGAGATCTGGACGTCGGAGGTGTATTGCCGTTTTCGCAGCGAGGTGCGCGATTTTCGTTTTCCCTCTTGCCCGGACTGTGATTTGCGCGATAGCTGCGATCTGCGCGAGCGAAATGAGGGATGCTGGGGTTGGAACCCTTCCTGCGCCGACTGTCTATGGGCCCAGGATATCGTGCGCTGCCCGTGAGGTTGGATGATGAACATTCGTGTCAAGCTTTATGCAACGTTGATCCAGATCGTTCCCCGGACGATCCGCGATCGTTATCCGCAGGGGATCCGCGCCGGTTCGCCTGTGGACGTTGACCTGCCGGAGGGCAGCACCCTGGCCGACGTGGTGGATCATTTTTCGCTACCCAAAGAAAAGGTGCGGGTCGTTTTTGTCAACGGGCGAGCCAAACCACTCGCTTACCATCTGGTTCCCGGTGATGAGGTGGGTCTTTTCCCCCCGGTTGGAGGAGGTTAGGTGCAGCAGATCAATCTTGATGTCTGGCTTTATGGTCCTCTGGCCCGCTATGGCGGCGATGTGGACAGCAAAGTCTATGCCAATCTGAAACTGGAACTGCCGGCCGGCAGCCGGATGCGCGACTTGCTCGATCGCCTGGGCCTGCCGACCGATGAGCGCGGGATCACGTTTATCAGTGGGCAGCTCAGTGCCACGCCCGGTTTGCAGCCCGATCTCGATCACGTCTTTGAGGAGGGCGACCGGGTGGCCCTTTTCCATCTCAAGAGTATGTGGCCGTTCCAGTACCGCCACGGCGCAGCCCGCACGCCCGAATTGGCCGCGGCGATGGATGGTGGAGAGGGGTTGTTCCACTATAAGGCGGACCGGCCGTAGGCTACTGGTACGCTTGCTGGTAGGCCTCGAGCGTCCTGGTATCAAAGCAGACCAGGTAGACCTGTTCGATCATTGTATCTTGCTCCAAAAACCGGCGCACTTGGGCAACGGCGATTTTGGCGGCCTGTTTGACCGGGTAGCCGTAAACCCCGGTGCTGATCGCCGGGAAGGCCACAGTCTTGAGTTGGTGCTGCCGGGCAAGCTGTAAAGAGGTCCGGTAGCAAGAAGCCAGCAGCTCTGGCTCCCCCTGATTCCCGCCCTGCCAGACAGGCCCGACGGTATGGATGACGTATTTCGCCGGCAGCCGGAAACCCGGCGTGATCTTTGACTGGCCGGTTTCGCAGCCCCCCAGCGGGCGGCATGCGGCCAACAATTCCGGCCCGGCGGCGCGGTGAATGGCGCCATCGACGCCCCCGCCACCAAGCAGGCTGCGATTGGCGGCGTTGACGATGGCATCGACGGCGAGCTTGGTGATATCCCCTTGGACGATCGTGATACGGTCTTTCATCGCATATCCTCCATTGAACGTGCCTTGCCGGGAAACCGGATCACGTCGGCCCGGCACTGCTCGCACAGCCGGAACTGGGGCAGGATGGCCTCGCAGTCCGTCCTGACCTGCTGCAGTTCCTCACAGGTTGGCGGGCGGCGGTCGGCCATCAACCCACCGGGGATCAGCGGCATGATGTTCATCAGGTGCACACCCAACTTTTCGAGCTGACGCGCCAGCTGCACCATATGCCGGTCGTTGATTCCGGGGATGAGCACGCTGTTGACCTTGACCGTCAACCCGGCTTCGAGTGCTGCCCGGACGCCGCGCCGCTGCCGTTCGATCAGGATCTCGGCTGCCTGCTGCCCCCGGTAGGTGGTCCCATCGTAGCGCACCCAGCGATAGATCTGCCCTCCCACCTCGCTGTCCGGGGCGTTGACGGTCACCGTCAGGGCGCTGATACCCACCTCGAGGAGTTGGGGCAGCGTTTTTTCGAGCAGCAACCCGTTACTGCTGACACATTTCATCAACGCCGGGAATGCCTGGTGGACCAGGGTCAATGCTTCAAACGTCTCGGCGTTGGCCAGCGGCTCGCCCGGGCCGGCAACCCCGACGACAAATCCTTTTGGCCTCCTCGCCAAAGCTAATCATCATCTCACGCATCTCCTGGAGGGCCGAGCGACACACAACAGCGAAAGCCGTGGATGCGGCTGTGGTAAGCAGGGGTGTAACTGCGGCGGTAGGCTGCGCGTGCGCTGTCGTAAAAGTTGAGCCAGGAGCCGCCTCGCAGCACGCGGGCTTTTGTCGAGGACGGATCCTCACGCCCGTCGTTCTTTCGATAAGGGTAATCCCGGTACAGGCTCGACGTCCACTCCCAGACGTTGCCGGCCATGTCCAGCAGGCCGTAAGGGCTGGCTCCCTGGGGATAGGCGCCAACCGGCGTCGTATCCTCGGTCTCGCTTTCTTTGGTGTTGCAGCGGCTTGCATCCCACCGGTCGCCCCAAGGATACATGCTGGCTTTGTCCCCACGGGCAGCCTTTTCCCATTCTGCCTCGGTGGGTAAACGGTAGGCTTGGCCGGTCAGACCGGACAGCCACTTGCAGTAGGCGATCGCGTCGTACCAGGAGACGCGAACCACGGGGTGGTTTTCCTTGGCCTTGGGCGGCCTGTCCTCTTGCCAGTGGCTGGGTGGCGTGCGCTGCGTAGCTCGTACAAAAGCGGCGTACTGGGCGTTCGTGACCGGCGTTTTGGCCAGGTAGTAGTCGGGCAGGTGCAGTTTGTGCTGGGGCCGCTCAACGTGCCTGGCGTGCTGGTCTTTGCGCGAATCGCTGCCCATCATAAACTCGCCAGCGGCAATCAGAACCATTTCGGGCTCAAAATCGTATTTCGCTTCCAGGATCGTGCCTTTGGACTTGGCCAGGGTTGCTACCCAGGCCGCTGTGGTTTTACGCAAGCGGTCATGATAGGATCGGTGCAGCCCACGCCAGAGCAGCCTGCCCATCCATCCTCGGGGCGGGCACGCTGCCAGCGCGTCCAGCACTTGCTGCACCCTGTCTATTTCTGCTTGCAACGGGTGGCGTATGGTGGGTTGTGCCTGTTCTGCAGACTGTGTCGCCGTCTGGGTGATGGCCTGTGGTTCACCGGTTGTTGCGCCGGTGAGAGGCGTATCTGATTCGTGGCGTTGGTAGGATATAACCCACCTATCGGGATAAGCGATCGGATAGGTATTGTGTGTGTTGATCATACGAAATCCTCTCAGTTTTCAGGATGCCCTCTCAATTCTTTTGAACCTAGACAAAAGGTCCTGTCAGTCTTGCGCGTCTTTTTCTCAAACGTTTACTGTGACAATCTCGCCACCGGGTTTTCAAATGAGCAGGGGACCATACTCACGCATTTGCCGCACACGTCGGCGAGCCCCTGTTCCTTGTGCAGTTCGGCGTTTTCCAAGCAGATGGCATAGCACCTGTGGCGGTCTAGTCCGTTTGCGGTCAGTGCCGCACCTACGCACCTTTTCACGCAGGCCTGGCATGTCTGGTTGTGTTTGTAGAGACAGTACTCCTCGACCGGGCGCGGTGTAGCTTCGGTAGGCGCCGTCGTGACGAGACTGCCCAGCCTGCCGCAGCATCCCTCGCCGGTGATCAACATATGGTGCAGCCCAAATCGGCCCAGCCCGGCGATATAGGCGACGTGCTTGTGCGACCAGTCACTGATCAATTTCTCCCGGTCAAAGTTGTGCGTCGGTGGCAGGACGACGGTTTTGTAGCACCGTTCTGCCAGGGCGTGGGCCAGGTGCCGGTTGATCGCCGTGATCAGGTGGTTGGTCTCGATGTAGGCCATCGCCCACTCGTGTGATGCCTTGTCGCCGGGGCGGTTGCTATGCACGATCGATCTGTCAAAGGGCAAAAAATAAACAATGATCGTCTGCGCATCGTCAAGCAGTTCGCCCGGCGTGGCGTGTGTGGGCCCGATCAATGTCTTGAGCCGGGCAAAAAGCTCGTCATGCGCGCTGGCAAACGCAACCAATGGTTTTCCCCAGGCTGTCTGCGTTCTCAGGGCGGCTTGTTTGACAAAACCGGTTATTTCTTGCTCGATCCAGGTTTTCATTTCTGCTGTCTTGGCGGCATGGTTTTGGGTGTCCAGGATGCCCGGTTATTATATCAAACCTTTCGTGTGCATCAAAATATGCTTTTCACCAAGCCGGCTCCATCCATGTCAGCTGTTCGATCCGATTTTCTTCCGGCCAGCAGGGCAACCACAAGGGATTGCCCCTACCTTCTGAAAAGATGCTGATTATGCATAAAATACCACGTTTTTATTTTGACATAAAGGTTGATTGGTGGTATAATGATTTTATAAGTTAATCGGTTTTGCATTTTCCACCGCTTCCGGTTTACGTATCGGAGCGGTTTTTTTGTAACAGATTGTTGTAAGGAGTTTTATGCGTTTCACAGAATTAAATCTAAGCAGACCTTTGCAAAAGGCGATCCATGCCTTGGGGTACGAGGAAACGACGGCCATTCAGACCCAGGCCATTCCGCCCGGTTTGCAGGGACGCGACATTGTTGGTTGCGCTCAGACAGGCACCGGCAAGACCCTGGCCTTTTTGCTGCCGGCGTTGGAGCACTTGTTGGGCGATGAGACCAAGACCAGGAATCCTCGGGTCGTCATTTTGGAACCGACCCGCGAGTTGGCCATCCAGGTGGATGGCGAGGCCCGAAAGCTGGCTGCCTATACGTCACTGCACAGTGTGTGCGTTTATGGCGGGGCCAATATGAAAAAGCAAACAGATAGGCTGCGGCGCGGTATCGACGTCATCGTCGCTACGCCGGGCCGGTTGATGGATCATATGCGCCGCAGGAACGTCGATCTGCGCGATGTGCAGATCCTGGTGTTGGATGAAGCCGACCGAATGCTGGATATGGGCTTTTTCCCCGACATCAAGCAGATCATCAGTCACATACCCGACCAGCGCCAGACCATGCTCTTTTCGGCCACCATGCCACCGGTCATTTCGGCTCTCGCGCGCCAGTTTCAGCGCGATCCAGTGAATATCGAAATCGATCTGGCCCGCCCACCCGAGGCGATCCAGCAGGTGCTTTATCCGGTTCCCAGGCATCTCAAGATGCCGCTTCTTATGGCCATACTCAAGCAGATGGATGTCACGAGTATGCTTGTTTTTACCCAGACCAAGCAAGAAGCCGATATTGTGACCCGGCAGTTGACTGAATCCAAGATCTCTGTGGCCTGTATTCACGGCGATTTCCGGCAGCGGAACAGGATTGCCGCACTGGAGGGGTTCCGATCGGGCAAGCATCGAGTCCTGATCGCGACTAACATTGCCGCACGAGGATTGGATGTGGAGGGGATCTCGCACGTGGTCAATTACGACGTGCCGGACCATGCCGAGGACTATGTGCATCGTATTGGGCGTACTGCCCGCGCCGAAACCGAGGACGGTGGAGTGACGCAACCGCACGGTGACGCGATCACATTCGTCTCGCCTGACGACGAGCCATTGATCCATCGTATCGAGTATCTGTTGGGGCACAAGATCGAGCGCAAAATGCTCCCAGGTTTTGATTATGATGTACCGACGCCGTCGTGGGCCAAACCGTCGGCCAAAGCGCTCAAACGGCGCGCAGGTCAGTCACAAAGTCTGGCCGACCGCTGGCGATCGATGGGATTCTGATAGCATCCAAAGCACAGTTTGACTTGTTGTCAGTTTCGAATATACTAAGGGTACAAGAGTTCTGCTTCATATGATGATCCATATGCCGTCCGGACTTGATGCCAGGCGGCATTTTTCGGTTCATATGAAGGAGCATTTTCCAGTTTTAGAGTATGAAGGAGATCAAAGTGAGCGAAAAAGAAACAGGAACCGTCAAGTGGTTTAACAATCAAAAGGGTTATGGATTCATTACCCGTGACGCGGGGGGAGATGTCTTTGTACATTACTCGGCCGTTGAGGGGGATGGGTTCAAAAGCCTGGATGAAGGTGTACGCGTCGAATTCACGGTCGAGCAAGGGCAAAAAGGCCCGGCGGCTGCAAACGTGCGTAGACTGTAGCACATTGATATGACAGGTACAAATTTAACCGTCAAGGACGATCTAATTGTCAGCCTTGACTATACGCTGCATCTGGACGGGGGCCAACTGGTTGACTCGTCCAGTGACGGGGAACCCCTCGAGTTCCTGCATGGGCGGGGAGCCATTATCCCCGGGCTCGAGCAGGCACTTTACGGTATGGCTGTCGGCGAGGAAAAGAACGTGGTCGTCGCGCCGGCAGACGGGTATGGCAAACGCGATCCGGAGGCATTACAGGTCGTTCCTCGGCATGCTTTTCCACCCGATCTGGAGCTTGAAGTGGGACGGATGCTTCACATGCGGGACAGCAGCACTCGCCAGGTTTTCCAGACGATCGTGCGCGAGATCCGTCCTGATGACGTGTTGCTCGATTTTAATCATCCCCTGGCAGGTGAGACGTTACATTTTCACGTGCAGATCGCCGGGGTACGAGCGGCGACGGGTGAAGAATTGGAACACGGACACGTTCACGACGGTGGGCATTACCACTGAATCGATCCTAAAAACTTACAAAAGGCGCCTTTGGCTTCAAAAGGCGCCTTTTTGTTTGCCGCTTTAACCAACTGCGTTCATTCGAGCAAACGCAGCAGCGCGAGCAGCAGGACAAAGCCCAGGATAAAACCAAAGGTTGCCTGGTGCTCGTAGCCGTGGCTGTGGCTCTCGGGAATCAGTTCGTCCGAAACAACGTAAAGCATCGCACCACCGGCAAAGGCCAGGCTGAGCGGCAGAAAGGGATCAAAGAGGGTGACAAAGGCCGCACCGAGCAAAGCGGCTACCGGTTCGGCCAGGCCCGAACCAACTGCCCAGGCCAGGCACTGCCAGCGTGGCATACCGCAGGCCAGGAACGGCCCGGCCACGGCGATGCCCTCCGGTATGTTATGGAGGGCGATGGCCAGTGCCAGGAGGATACCCAGGCGAGGCGTTGCCGTAAAGCTGGTGCCTACAGCCAGGCCTTCCGGTACGTTGTGCAAGGTCATCGCCGAAAAAAGCATCAATCCCCGGCGGTAAGCTATCCGATTGGTGCATACAAAGGGCAGGTGCTCGTGTTCGTGAGGCAGAAAACGATCGAGCAGGTGCAGGGCACCGGCGCCAATGATGACTCCCATCATGGTCACCAACGTATTGCTCTGGGTAAGCGCTTCGTGGATCAGTCCAAGCGTGGCGATGGCGGTCATCACTCCGGCCGCAAAGCCCAGCAAGGCGTCATAAGTGCGCATATCCAACTTTTTGAACAAGATCACGACAATGCCACCCAAACCAGTGGCCAGCCCGGCAATCAGGCTTAGTAAAACGGCGTTCAGGATCGTCATCTAGCGTTGCCCCTTACCATATTTATCAACGTACGCGAATGTGCCAACTGCCGGAAAGCACCCTGACCAGCAGCAAAAGACTTGGATGAGATGAATCGCCAGGGATTCCGGCATATGATACCACAGATTGGTACCAGGCCCAAAGCCGCCGTGTTATGCGCAAAACAAGGTGTGTCGATTTGTCCGGTCCGTGGTATACTGTGCGGGCGATTACATTCAAACGATCGCTCTCGGCAGGGCGATCCATGTCCATGACAGAAAGGGTGGCAAAAGATGGAATTGAGATGCGCGGTTTGTGGGGTCCAGGCATGTTGTGAGGAACCGGGAACAAAAGACTTTCCGGACTTTTGCCCTGCGGCGCGCGGGGAGGCGGCGCTGCGCGAGGCCAGGGCGGCCTACGAGGATAAAGAGGTGCAAAAGCTGGCTTTGGCCGCGGCGCGCACCGAGGCGGATCGTTATCCGCTAGAGACGCGGGTCGAGGAAGTGATGAGTTTTGCCCGGCGCATCGGCGCCAGCCGGCTGGGTATCGCCTCGTGCGTGGGGTTGATCCGCGAGGCCAGGATCCTACAAGAGATCCTGCAATTAAACGAGTTTGAGGTGGCGTCGGTGTGCTGCAAAGTGGGCACGATCCCTAAAGAAGAGATCGGGTTGGTCGATGCGGAAAAGATCCATCCGGGCCAGTTTGAGGTACTGTGCAACCCCATCGCGCAGGCCAAACTGCTCAATGCGGCGGAAACGCAGCTTAACGTGGTCGTCGGTCTGTGTGTGGGCCACGACAGCCTCTTTTTCCGGCATTCCGAGGCACCGGTCACGGTGCTCGTGGCCAAGGATCGCGTGACGGGGCACAACCCGGCGGCGGTGTTATATACCAGCCATTCGTATTACCGTCGGCTGAGGGAAAAGTGACGGATCACGCCCGTGCAGCTTATGACACCGGCAGCACATACCCCAAGTCACGGAGCGCGCGGTTGGGGATGCCCAGGATCCTGTCCCGTTTTGTCAGAGGGATCTCGTTCACGACCTGACCCAGGCGCCAAAGACCGGGTATTGGCTGCAAATGCACTCCAGGTAAGCAGGCCGGCCGCGCGCATTTTCGTCAAAAGCTCTTTTCAGCGCAGGGCCGATCTCGGATGGTGTGGTCACGTCCTCGGCATAGTAGCCCATTGCTTTGGCCGCCTCTGACATGTCCGTCGCGGTGTGTTCGCACAATTCGCACGTGTAGGGATCGTGTCCCTCGCCCCAGAAGCCCGGCCCGTAACCGGCAAAGCCGCCGTTGTTGATATGGATGGTCGTCACGCCAATGTGATACCGCACCAATGCTTCCAGGTTGCCCAGCATATAGCCTACCCCTGCGTCGCCGGTGATGTTGACGCACTGTCGATCCGGGTAAGCCAGCCTGGCGGCTGCTGCAGCGGCAAGGCCAAATCCCAGGGTGGAGACATTACCCCATCCCAGATAACCCCGCGGAATCAACGATTCATAGATCGTGCTGGTCTGGTCGCGGGTGTTGCCAGAATCGTGAGTGACGAACGAATTGTTGCGATCGATACATTTCATCAGCTCGCCATACACCCGATAGGGATTGATCGGCACGTCGTCCGACTCGAGCAGGGGATGGTAACGGCGCATAAACTGCTCTTTTGCGGCCCCGATCTCGGCGATGAGCCCGGGGGCCTCTCTGATGCGGCCGCCGGCCTGCACGTCCAGTTCGTCGGTCAGAGCCTGCAGGGCGAGTTTGGCGTCAGCGATGAGGGCATGGCCGATCTGGTAGCTCTTGTTGAGGTCCAGCTCGTCCACCGTACACTGGACGATCGTTTTGTGCTGCGCATCGGGAATGTCCTGGCGGAAATGGCCGCGCGACAGGCTGGTGCCGATGGCAAACAGCAGATCACACTGTCTCAAAAAGTGATTGGCCAGTTCCCCGCGCACGCCCACCGAGAGGGGATGGTTTTCGGGGAAAGCGCTCTTGGCCTTCAGGGTGGTCAAAACCGGGAGTTGAGCACGTTCGGCGAATTGGAGCAGCTCGGCAGTGGCATCGCCATAGAATACGCCTTCGCCGACGTAGAGCAGCGGATCCTGCGCGGCGAGCAAAGCTTCGATTGCCGCCGTGACGTCTTCCGGATCGGGCGCCGACTTCCAACCCTTGACCGGCGTGTAGGGGGTTTGCTCGGGATCGTACTCGCCCAGGTTGTGGGGGATGGTGATCAAGACCGGCCCGGGACGTCCTGTGCGCAGGAGGGTGAAGGCTCGGCGCATCAGCTCGGGCACGCGCTCGGGCCGGTCGATGTGGCCGATCCACTTGGTGACGGCATCGAGGCCGAGGGTGATGTCGTAACGGGTGCGCCCACTGTCACCGGCCGGTACGCCATCGGCAATGCACAACACGGGAGACGAATCCTCAAAGGCCTGGGCGAGCGCGCTGTAGGCGATATGCAGGCCGGCGGGATTGAGGCCACCCATCACGGTGCACACGCCGATCTGTTTTCCACCGGTGACACGCGAAAAGGCATCGGCCACGGCGACGGCATAGCGCTCGTCGCGCATCATGAGCATGGGGATGCCTTCCTGGCCCAGGGCGTTGTTGACGCAGCAGACCGGGAAGGTGGAGACCCAGGGAACGCGCTCTGCTTTGAGGATCTGTGCCAGTCCGTTTTCCGCTTTGATCCACATTTTTCTCTTCCGTTTCTGGAGGTGCAACATGGGGGGCTGCCCGGCCATGCCCCGGCGGTTGGTGGCGAGCAAGACGCGTTCATTGTAGCGCAAATCCATCGGGGGCGCAAATAGCTGCCATAAGGGGGTGCCAGCGACTTGTTTATTCCTGGCCCAACGCGCGCAGGATCTGAGCGATGTCGTCGTCGATCGTGCCGTCGTCGACAGCGTCGACGGGCGTGTTTTTGTCCAGCTCATCTTGGAGGCGCAGCAAGCGGACCAGCTTGCTGGCGGTCTCACCGTGCCGGGTCAAGAGGGTGACCAGGCTGCGAGGCGGCAGGGTCGCGCCGTGACGGTCGATGTAGGCCGAGAGCCGGGCCTGCCGTCCGGCCAGGTCGGCAATGATCTCGTCGATGGTAGTCAGAGGGCGAGCGGGGGCAGCATAAAAACCGTGCTTGACGACCGGCGCGCTGCTTTTTCCCGCCCCGACCAGGCCACGGCCGATCCCGTGGGCGTAACAGAGCGGCGGGTCACTGCCGGGCATGGCGAGCCGCTTGCATGGCAGGCCGGCAGCGGTCGCCGCCGAACAGGTGATTTTCGGCTTGCCGCCGCCATGCACGCTGCAGCGGGGCGGGCTGCTGCCGTGGACGGCCCACTGCTTACAGGGCGTGCCGTCGACGTTCGCCGCCGAACAAGTGATCGTTGGTTTGCCGCCGCCATGCACGGGGCAGCGGGGCGGGTCGCTACCGTGGACGGCCCATTTGGTGCAGGGCGTGCCGTCGCGATTCGTGGCCGAACAAATGACTTGAGGCCTGCCCCCACCGTGCGCGTTGCAACGGGGCGGGTCGCTGCCACGGACAGCCCAGCCCTGGCAGGGCGTGCCAGCGACGGTGGTGGCCGAACAGGTGCGTTGCGGCGTGTGGTTGGCGTGCGCGCTGCAGCGGGGCGGATCGCTGCCACGGACAGCCCAGCCCTGGCAGGGCGTGCCGCCGACGGTGGTCGCGCCACAGGCGATCCGGTTCTCGGCGCTGCCGTGCTGGGCGCAGCACGGCGGATCACTGCCGAGGGCGGCTCGTTGCTTGCAGGGCGTGCCGTCGCGGTTCGCGGCCGAACAAACGGGCCTGGGCCGGCCACCACCGTGAATCACGCAGCGTGAGGGATCGGAGCCGAGGACGGCCCAGGCTTTGCAGGGCATGCCATTGGCCTTCGTCGCCGCACAGCGGGTCATGGGCGGCCTGCGGCGCCGGGCACGGCGCACCGGGGAATCGTCAAAATCATCTCTATCTGTTGCATGATTCTATTATACAATGAGTGGCATGGATAAATCAAGTCAAGTGTTGTGAGTCAAATCGTGATATTGACTAAAGCCAGGACGAGTGCTATAATCGCTCGAGTTGAACCTATTCCTATTCTT
>JAFGJF010000586.1 GCA_016929205.1 Anaerolineae bacterium | reverse complement strand
CTCCCGCCCTTGAGCATCGGCCACATCGCCGCATTCGCCCTATCGCTATTGGTATCTGCGGGTCTGGCCGCTGCAATATGGTTTCCCGGGCAGCAAAAAAAAGGAGCATCGATCCAGCACCACCGCCAAGAAACAGAGCAGGAACACACCACCCCATCCGAACAAGCTGTGTATGGTTTGGAGGAGGGCCTGGCCCAAATGGCCAAGATCTTGCGAAACGTCATCGAGATCAGCATTCAAGAACGCATCCTCGTTACGATTGTGCATGCTGTCGTCAAAGGTGCACAATGGACGTACCAGGTGATGGAGACACGATTGCTGGAATCTCTCCTGTCTCGTACCGTGCAGGTTGTTATGCGTGCCGGGCACACAGCATACCGCACCGTGGAGCAAAAGGGCCTGGAAGGTTCATTGCATCGGATCGCGCAAGGTATGATGGCACTCAGCCGCCACTTACAACACTTACACACGGGGAAATTACGACACAATCTCATTTGGGTTGCATCGAGCCTGGCTATTGCTATGTTGACCCTGCTCCTTTACTGAGGTATCTCCAACTTTAGATCTGGGGTATGTAGGTCAGAATGGCATTCCAACCTACACCCGCCCCTCCTTTTCAAGAGGTTACAAGGAGGCAATGTGAACGATGCAGTCACAAACATAGAAGCGATCTTGCTGGTTGCCATCCTCGGCGCGCCGTTGGCGGCGGCACTGCTGGTCATTTTGCTGCGCAGGCTCAGGGCGCGTGTCGCCGGGTGGATTGCCGGGCTTGGCGCAGCGTTTTCGTTGGCCTGCACCTTTGCCTTGCTGCCGGCCCTGTGGCGTGATTCGATCCCTTCCGTTGGGTTGCAATGGATCCCATCAGCAGGCATTTCGCTGCGTCTGCACCTCGATTGGCTGACGCTTCCATTCCTGGTCACCGAAGCTGCGGTGACCTTGTTGGCTGTAATCTATGCCTGGGGCTACCATCACCCCGATGACCGAACCCCGTTCTTTTACGCCCTGCTCATGCTTTTTGCCGTAGGTATGTCCGGCACAACCCTGGCCGACAGCATGTTTTTGTTCTACATTTTCTGGGAATTGATGCTGGTCGCTTCGTGTGCGTTGATCATTGTCTGGGGAGATGGCGAAAGCCGGGGTGCAGTGGCATTCAAGTACTTTGTCTTTACTCACCTGGGCTCGCTGATGGTGCTCGTCGGGCTGATCATCCTCTATGACGCAACCGGAAACGACAGCTTTTCAAGACTACGCCAAGGGGTCATCCTGGCCCCGGCAGTGATGACCAGTGTCACCGCTCTCTTTGTCACCGGTTTTTGCGTCAAAATGGCCATTTTTCCCTTGCACCTCTGGCTGCCCGACGCACACACCGTGGCTCCGATGTCAGTGACCATCATGCTTGCTGCGGCGATGTTGAGCATGGGCACCTATGGCATCCTGCGTTTCCCGATGAGCATCTTTTCACCGGCACAGATGATCCCTTTCGCCGTGCCAATGATGATCGCCGGCATCGTCTCCGAGTTATACGGTGCACTGATGGCTTTGGCAGAGCAAGATGTCAAACGGATCATCGCCTATTCCAGCGTCAGCCAAATGGGCTACATTCTCTTTGGATTGGGCACGCTGACCTATGAAGGCGTTGCCGGCGCAACACTGCACGTCATCTATCACGCCATCGTCAAGGCGCTGTTGTTTATGTGCATCGGGCTGGTGGTGCGCGCCACTGGACGCCGTCGCATCTCCGAATTGGGCGGGCTGGGAAGGCCAATGCCCATCGCTGCAGTCTGCACCAGCATCGGGGCATTGGCCATGGCCGGAACACCTCCTTTTTGCATCTTTGACAGCGAATGGATGATCTTTGCTGGCGGGTTCAAAACCGAACACACCTGGCTTGCCGTCTTGTCGCTTTTTGGCTCACTGCTGACGGTTGCCTATGCACTGTGGTTCGCCGGACGCATCTTTTTTGGTCCTGCCAAACCTCCCGGCCTGGAAAAGCGCATCGAACGCACCTTGCCCTGGCAAATGATCGCGCCGACGATCCTATTGGCCGCGCTGGCCCTGATCGAAGGAATCTTTCCGGCACCGCTCTTTAACTGGGTTGCCCATGAATTATCATTGATCCTGGGAGGGGGCCTGTGACAGATGAAATATGGGTCGCAGCGCCACTTGCTTGCCTGGCCATAGGCGCCTTTGTCGTCTATTTGGTGGCTCGGCTTGTACTGTACCGCTTCCAAACGATCGGCAATGCCGTGCTGGCATCGATCACGACGATCATGTTTGCAATTGCACTGGCGACCTTGCTGCCCTTATCCATCCTGGTTGCAAAAGCAAGCGGCACAGCGCATCTCGAATTTCTATGGCCAACATGGGGCTGCCTGGAGCCCGGCTGTGCATTCCTGCGCGCCGATCCTGGCGCAGTGGTGGTGATCGGTGTCGCCCTGGCGTTGGGAACCCTGGTGTCCATCTACTCTGGCTGCTACTTGACGCTCGACAAACGGTACGAAACCTATTACCCGCTTCTTCTGCTCCTGGTGGTCGGGCTGATCGGCATGGTCCTGGCAGCAGACCTGTTCAATCTCTACTTGTTCTGTGAATTGATGAGCGTCACTGCCTATGTGTTGGTCGCTTTCCGGCGACGTACCGATACGGCCATCGAAGCGGGGTTTAAATACCTGGTTATGGGTAGCGTGGGCACGGTCATTATGCTGATGGGTATCTCGTTCATCTACCGCGAGGCGGAAAGCCTGGCCCTGACCGCCAGCGATGCGGGAGCAGGACCATGGACGCGTATTGGGGTGGCTTGTTTTGTGGTAGGATTGGGAATCAAGAGCGCCATTGTGCCTCTACACACCTGGCTGCCCGACGCCCATGGTCGCGCGCCCAGCAGCATCAGCGCCATGCTGTCCGGAATCGTCATTCAAAGCGCCTTTTACGTGCTGCTCAAGATCAGTCTGGCCTTAGGGTTCAGCCCGGACTATCTGGGAATGTTATTGATCGGACTCTCTTTGCTTAATATGATCGTTGGCAACAGCATGGCGCTGGTACAGACGAACGTCAAACGGTTGCTGGCTTATTCGACCGTTGCTCAAATGGGCTATATGATGTTCAGCATAGGCATCGGACTGCGATACAGGATCGCCGCAGCCATTCAAGCTGGCTTTTTCTTCTTGATTGCACACGCAGCCACCAAGGGATTGGCTTTTCTATGCAAGGGCGTCTCGCACTTTTACTGTGACACAACCACCATCGCGCAATTGCGCGGCACTGCACGGCGGCTGCCGCTGGTCTCTGTCGCAATGAGCGTCGCCCTGGCCGGATTGGCCACCGTACCGCCGTTGGCAGGCTTTGCCAGCAAATGGTTTATCCTGGTCAGCGTCGTCCGATCGAGAAAACCGATTGCCTATGCCGGATTGGTCGTCCTGGTGCTGAACAGCCTGCTCGCCCTGGGTTATTATCTGCCGCTCATTGCGACTCTTTTTGCTCCTCACCCGCATGGTGCAGAACAGGATCAAGATCGGCGGATCTCGATCTCTGCCTGGATGGCTCTTCCGTTGCTTGTCCTGGGAGGACTGGTGCTTGCAATCGGCATCCACCCAGAACCGTGGCTGGACGGTGTAGCCAGCGCAGGAACGTATTTGAACTTACTTGGGAGGTAAAAGACTATGCAAGATATTCTGCTCAGCTTTATGCTCAGCCCCCCCGTTGCCCTGAGTCTCTTCCTGGCGCTTGTATATGGGCTGTATCGACTGGGTGGCACGCTGTCCGCACTGGGCCAGGAACATCCCGGCAAACACCAGCCCTACGCGTGCGGCGAAGATCTGATGGCCCCCAGGGCACAACTGACCTATCACGCCTTCTTCCAATTGGCCTTAATGTTCGGCATCCTCCACTTGGCTGCACTGGTGATCTCGACGCTGCCCGCAGAGGCTATCCCGCATCTTGCTGCGACGGCGTATCTGATCGGAACAGGCATCAGCGTATTTGTGCTGACCAAGGGAGTGACCTAGATGCTAGAGCGCCTGGTCAACACCATCAAAAGCTGGTCGCGGCGCAAATCGCCTTGGGTGCTGCACTTTAACAGCGGCGGCTGCAATGGCTGCGATATCGAGATCCTGGATCTGCTCACGCCACGTTATGACGTTGAACGGTTAGGCGTGCTCAAAGCCGCCTCACCCCGCCACGCCGACATTTTATTGTGCACCGGCCCGGTAACTCGCCAATCAAAGGATCGTCTGGTTCGTATATACGAGCAGATGCCGTGCCCCAAGTGGGTTGTCGCCATCGGCAGTTGTAGTTGTTCCGGCGGCGTCTTTCAGGGGGCGATCAATGTGCTGGGAGGAATAGACCAGACATTGCCAGTAGATATGTACATCCCAGGCTGCCCTTGCCGTCCCGAGGCTATGATCGACGGTTTGGTTCAGCTGTTAGGACAGATCATATGAACGGCAAATCGATCATATCGATCCTATGTCAAGAATTGTCTCTATCAGAGATCGAGCACAAGACGATACCGGTTGACGATCTTGTCATCACGCTGCCGGCCGAACAGATTCACCAGGCCGTACAGGTGCTGCTTGAGCGCTCGGAAATCTATCACCTCTCCACCATCACCGGGCAAGACACGGGAGAGCATATTGAGCTGCTGTATCATTTTTGGAGCAAACATGGCTTGACTTTGCGCACGCTGTTGCCCCGCCAGAGTCCAGAGATCCACACCATGATCGATCTCATTCCTGGTGCAACGTTTTACGAGCGTGAGATTGCCGAGATGTTGGACGTTGTTTTTGAATGGCACCCCATATCTGAGCATTTGTTCCTGCCAGACGACTGGTACGGAGAAGCCCCATTGCGAAAGAGGGAGAACGATGGCTAAGCGTTACACGCTACCGTCAATGATTATCCCCATCGGCCCACAGCATCCACTGCTCAAAGAGCCACTTTCCTTTCTGCTGACCGTCGAGGGAGAGCGGATCGTGTCCAGCACGATTCGTCTTGGCTATGTCCACCGTGGTATTGAGCGTCTCTGCCAGGATCGCAGCTATCTGCAAAACGTGCACTTGATGGAACGAGTGTGTGGCATTTGCTCCCATGTCCACACTACTGTTTACTGCCAGGGCATCGAAGCGTTGCTCGGTTTGCAAGTGCCCCCGCGCGGGCTGTATCTGCGCACCCTATTGTGCGAGCTGGAACGCATTCATAGCCACCTGTTATGGCTGGGCGTGCTGGCCGAAAACATTGGCTTTACGACGATCTTTATGTACGCCTGGCGTGATCGCGAGGTCGTGCTCGACATCATGGAAGAACTCTCTGGCGGGCGTGTCACTCATGCTGTCAACGTGATCGGCGGCGTGCGCATCGACATCGACGTGGATCAATCACGGACAATTCTCTTGCAGTTGGACGAACTGGGAAAGCAAATAGAACAGTTTCTGGACATGATCGAGCACGAACGCACATTTCAGGCGCGCACGCAACACATCGGCTACCTGTCACCCGAACAGATCCGCCGTGCTTGTGTCGTGGGCCCTGTTGCACGCGCCTCTGGCATAGACGTGGACCTGCGGCGCGATGCGCCCTATGCCGTCTATGACCGTCTGAACTTTGAGGTCGTGACCAACGACAAGGGAGACGTGTGGGCACGCACATTGGTCCGGACGCAGGAAATGGTTCAAAGCCTGCGCTTGTGCCGCCAATTGATGAACGAGTTGCCTGGCGGCCCCACGATGGTTCGTGCGCCACGTCGCGTTCCGCCGGGCGAGGTGATCAGTCGCGCCGAAGCACCCCGGGGCGAGTTGTTCTACTACATCTGCAGCGACGGCAGCGACAAACCGGCGCGGATCAAGATCCGCACCCCTACCATACCCTCATTGAGCACCTTGCCCGAACAACTGCGAGGCGTCAACACGGCCGATGTGTCCGCCGTTCTTTCCGGCGTAGACCTGTGCATCGCCTGCGCGGATCGATAAGGAAAAACGATGATCAATTACCTTTCCATCTTGAATGCCCTGGGCAAAGCCGGATTCGCGATACTAATCTTTCCCGGTTTTGGATTCTTGTTTGTCTGTGCCATCCTCTTTGCCTGGATCGATCGGCGTATGATCGCCCGACTCCACGGGCGCATTGGCCCGCCATGGTACCAGCCGTTGGCCGATTTCATCAAGCTGATGACCAAAGAGGATCTATTGCCCGAGGGGGCCAGCGAATTGAGCAGCGCCGTGCTGCCTATCCTTTCCCTGGCGATGGTGCTGACGGCAAGCCTGTATATCCCAATTGGCACCCGAACCGCCAGCGCCTTTGAGGGCGACCTGATCGTCGTTCTCTTTTTATTGAGCATCCCTGCGCTGGCCTACTTTTTGGCAGGATGGGGCTCGGTTGGCGTGTACAGCGTCATCGGTGGCAACCGGTCGCTGCTACAGTTCTTCTCTTACGAAGTACCCTTTTTGATGGCCCTCAGCGGCCCGGCCATTCTCAGCGGCTCCTGGTCGATCTCACGGATTGTAACGCGTCAGGCGCAAACGACCTGGGCAGCATTCGTGCAGCCGGTTGGCTTTATGTTGGGCATCATCGGGTTGATCGGCAAACTCAAACGCGTGCCGTTCGATATTCCCAAGGCCAAATCCGAAGTCGTCGGCGGGCCGCTGACCGAATTCAGCGGGCGCAAACTGGCCCTGTGGCATCTATCCCTGCAATTTAAAACTGTGGTCGGCATCTTTTTGTTGGTCGACGTATTCCTCGGGGGAGGATCGAGTGGCTGGATCGTGTTTGGCCTGAAAGCCCTGTCGATCTTGATCGCCCTCTCGGTGATCAGCGCCCTCTATGCCCGGCTGCGAATCGATCAGCTCATCACCCTCGGCTGGCGGGTACTCGCTCCCCTGGCCCTTGTGCAAACATTGTTTACAATCTGGATCGGTGGTGGGTGATGAAAATGTCTCGCCTTCGCTCATTAACTTATATGCTGCCGCAGTTGTGGCGCGCGCTGTTTACCCGCCCAATCACGATCCGCTACCCCTTTATGCCACTCACCCTGTCCCCGCACTTTCGCGGCAGGATTGTGGTCGATGCAAACCAATGCATTGGGTGCGGGCGATGCGTACGCGATTGTCCAGCCTCGGGATTGGTTTTAGAACGTGAGAGCAAAAACGTATACAGACTGATTCACTACCCCGACCGTTGTGCCTATTGTGGACAATGCGAAACGAGCTGCACATCCGGCGCGATCAAACAGACCAATGAATTCGTGCCCGCCACGTCCGCACGTGAAGAGTTGGTCGAGATCCTGGTCGATGCGGGTACAGACCACCCGGCGGGTACAGACCACCCGGCGGGTACAGAGAACCGAGAGCTGACAGATGAAAATGTCGTTGCAGAACATACCCCGATTAACTAGCGATCAGATGCGCGAGGTCGACCGAGCCATGATCGAGGATTTGCACATCAAGTTGATCAAGATGATGGCAAACGCAGAACAGAACCTGGCTCATCTGGCGCGCGTCCGTTTTTTGATCGGAACCCATCGTCAACAGCGCCAAAGCAAACGGCTCGTCATACCTTGTTTATGCTACAAACTCGCGCACTCAGCGCACACCCAGCAGTAGTTCATTGACCAACTGGTCCAGCTTTTCGTATTTCATCCCGCGCTGCCCCAATTTGACGCGATCGAATGCGTGCGCCTTGAGCGCTGCAGCCTTTTTGGCCGTGTAAGCGCCCTTGAACACATCCATCGAGCCATCGTCGGCATGAATCTCAGACAACAAGCCCCGGATCTCAGCATCAGCCTCAAAGCGCTTTGCTTTTTCCTTGAGCACGAGATAGGTGCGCATACAGCCACGGGCAAAGTCCTTGACCCCCTCCACGTCTTCGGTACGATAGGCGTGGGCATCAAAGTGGCGGCTGCCTTCATAGCCAACCTCTTCCAAGAACTTGACCAGGAAAAAGGCCTGCTTGAGATTCTGCGCGCCAAAGCGCCAGTCCTGGTCAAAGCGAGCATAGTTCTGGTCGTTCAAATCGATGTGAAAGAGTTTGCCAGCCTCCCAGGACTGAGCCACAGCATGCATAAAATTCAGCCCAGCCATGTGCTCGTGCGCCACTTCGGGATTGACCCCCACCATCTCGGCGTGTTCGAGGGTATTGATAAAGCCCAGGTAAGCGCCAGTCGTCGGAAAATATAGGTCACCGCGCGGCTCGTTGGGCTTGGCTTCCAGCGCAAACTTTAAATCGTATCCCTGATCGAGCACATACTCGCACAAAAAGTTCAGCGCCTCGCGAAAGCGCTTGATCCCATCGACCGGGTTTTTGGCCGCATCGACTTCGGCCCCCTCGCGCCCGCCCCAAAAGACGTAT
>JAFGJF010000585.1 GCA_016929205.1 Anaerolineae bacterium | reverse complement strand
GCCTTCAGCACCACCTCAGGATCAGGGATCTTGGTTTCGCGTTCACCTTGTTGCTGTTGTTGCTCGGTCGTTTGTTCGTGAGACATAGTCGGTCCTTTCTCCGCCCTCCATTATACACTAATTTCCGGAGTAAAGTTGTCTCACTCATATTAGCACAGAGGGTATACCAGTTAAGTCTATAGAAACTCTATAGTGTAGGGTTAACATCCTCGTTTGCGCCCAATGCCAGTTTCGAGTAAAATCTTGATGATAAGGGGTGGCTCCTTGGGCCACGTCTTTACTCTCTTTTTCCATAATCTGCACACCCAACTTTGACTTGCACCTTGCAACTTTTAACTCAACAGGAGGCTACCATGTCCAAATACGCAATCGGCGTTGACTTTGGCACCGAGTCCGGCCGGGCACTGCTCGTCGACGTCGCCGACGGGCGCGAGATTGCCACATTTGTCCATCCCTATGCCGACAGCGTGATTGACGATACGCTGCCGACCAGCGGGGCCAAACTGCCGCCCGACTTTGCGCTGCAAAACCCGATGGATTACATCGCCACCTTTCAAACGGCCATCCCGGCTGTGCTCAAAGAGAGCGGCGTCGATCCGGCTGACGTGATCGGCGTGGGTGTCGACTTTACGGCCTGCACAATGCTGCCTACACTGGCCGATGGCACGCCGCTGTGCACGCTCGACGAATGGAAAGACAACCCTCATGCCTGGGTCAAGCTGTGGAAGCATCACGCTGCCCAGCCCGAAGCGGACAAGATCAACGAGACGGCACGCCAGATGGGCGAAGCATGGCTGGATCGTTACGGCGGCAAGATCAGCTCCGAGTGGTTCTTTTCCAAGGCGCTGCAGATCCTCGATGAAGCACCCGAGATTTACAACGCCGCCGACCGGCTGCTCGAAGGGGCCGACTGGGTGATCTGGCAGCTTACCGGCCAGGAAAAGCGCAACTCGTGCACGGCCGGTTACAAGGCGATCTGGTCCAAGCGCGAAGGGTATCCCGATCCTGCTTTTTTCAAGGCCCTCGATCCGCGCTTTGAGAACGTCGTTGACGAAAAGATGAGCCGCGACATTTATCCCATTGGCGACAAAGCGGGCGAACTGACCGAGCAGGCGGCAGCATGGACGGGCTTGCTGCCCGGCACGGCCGTGGCGATTGCCAACGTTGACGCCCACGTCAGCGTGCCGGCAGCGACGGTCACCGAGGTGGGGCGCATGGTGATGATTATGGGCACCTCGACCTGCCACATGGTGCTCGGCAAAGAGGAAAAGATTGTGCCCGGCATGTGTGGTTTTGTCGAAGATGGGATCATCCCCGGCCTGTTTGGCTTTGAAGCCGGACAGAGCTGCGTGGGCGACCATTTTGCATGGTTTATCGAAAATGGTGTGCCCGCGGCCTACGACAAAGAGGCTGAAGCGCGTGGGATCGGCATCCACCAACTGCTGGAGGAAAAAGCCGCCCAACTCGCGGTCGGCGAAAGCGGGCTCATCGCCCTTGACTGGTGGAACGGCAACCGCTCCACGCTCGTCGACGTGGATTTAACCGGGCTGCTGCTCGGAGCAACGCTGGCGACCAAACCGGAAGAGATCTATCGCGCCCTGATCGAAGCCACAGCTTATGGCACGCGGGTGATCATTGAGGCCTTTGAGGAAAACGGGGTGGCGGTGGATGAGATTGTGGCCACGGGCGGGCTGCCGGGGCGCAACAAGCTGCTGATGCAAATCTATGCCGACGTGACCGGGCGCGAGTTCAAGGTAGCGGACACGGAACAGGCCGGTGCGCTCGGCTCGGCAATGTTTGGCGCGGTTGCGGCCGGCGCGGCGCGCGGCGGCTATGATACGATCTTGGACGCGGCCAAGACGATGGCCCGTCTCAAGGATGTCAGTTACAAACCGAATCCACAGAACCAGGCTGTTTACGACAAGCTATATGCCGAGTATGTGACCCTGTACGATTATTTTGGTCGTGGTGAGAACGATGTCATGAAACGACTGAAAGCAATTAAGGCACAGGTGAGGAAAAGCTAGACAAAAAAGGCCGCTACATTCAAGCAGCAGCCTTTTTTTGCCAAGATGAACACCGTGAGTACTCACTCTGGCACACGTCAGGGCAGATACGCCTCGGGATCGACCCGTGCTCCCTTGTCATGCAACTCAAAGTGCAGGTGCGGGCCCGTGGTGATGCCGGTCTTGCCGACGGTGCCGGCAGAGAGGACACCACTCGTCGGCCAACTGAATGTGCCCGTCCCTTGCAGCGTGCCCACCGGCAAAGGGGTATCCAGCAATGCTTTGATCGCCGCGTACGCAGGTCGCGACGACCAGACGCTATGCATCAGGGCCGTAATGGGTTTTCAACCTGTCGTACAGTAAAGCGAATGTCCGATCCCGATCTACGTGGTAGCATCGTTGGATGGATCCCATCGTGCCATCAAAATGATAGTCGAGATCCCAATCCACGCGAGGGCACGCGGTCACTTCCCAGCACGCCAAGCCGGGATCAACCAGCGCGGCAACGTCACCCAGGTCAAAGAACCCTTTTGTCGGGCTCTGGTACCACTCGTTGTTGTAACGATAGTCGTGCAGATAGGCACCCAATTCGCCATAGGGCTTAACAAACTGCTCTGATTCTTGCATCGGGCAGTACAAGTAGGTGCCTGTATCGAATAGAACAAAGGGCAGAGGCGAGTGGAAGACCAGACGAGCAGCGCGTACGTCGCCAAAGACGTTAAAGTTGTAGCATTTTTCGGGCCACCTGGTGCGAAAATGCCAGAAAACGACGACGCGATCCACAATGCGAGGCTCCTTAAGAAAAGCTGAGGCGATATCGGTTGCCGCACCGAGGCCTACGATCCACAGCGGATCCTCGGCCGCGCTTGTCATCGCCGTTTCGATGATCAAGTCGACGCCTTCCGACTCGATCGGCACGTCGGGATATTGCATCGGATGCGATCCGCGCACAACCGGCCATCTGTTGGCCATTCCGGCTTTTTCCAGAACCATCTCGATCTCGCGTGCCGATTGTTCGACACTATCCAGCCCGCCGGTCAGAAAATTGGCCCCGATAAAGCCTTCGATCTCGAAACGTTCGGGGCAAAGAATGGCTAAAGCGATGGCCCACTGATCGTCGATTTCGTTTTTGGCGTCGCTGTCGATGATGACTCGAATGCGCCGATCTTGTGGAATTTGAGGAACAATACGATTTTCCGTCTTCACTGTGTGATCGCCTGAGCCAGGATCTGTATCCCGATTGGTGCGGCCACTTGCCAGCCATCTTGTCCGTGTTCGACGATAACGGCGATGGCATAACGTGGCTGGTCGACCGGCGCAAAGCCGACAAACCAGGCGTGCGGCGGCGCACCCGGCCTGCCGCTCTGTGCCGCTCCGGCTCGACCGCCGGCATCTGCCCACGTGCTGTTTGGTTGGGCTATTGCCAAGGTATCGACCAAGATCGCTTGGATGTAGCGTGCCGTTTGCGGGTCCAGCGCGTGTTTGGGCTCTGCTGATGGCGTAACCGGATCGTCTCCTACAGCAAGGACTAGTCTGGGCACAGGGCGTATGCCACTGTTGGCGACTGTTGCAACCATCAACGCCATCTCGAATGGCGTAACCAAGACCTCACCCTGTCCCATCGCCGTACGTGCAGTAATCAGGTTGCTCCACACACCGCGCGCGAGCAACTGCCCGCTTGCCACTTCGATGGGCAAATCAGGAGAAAGGCCAATGCCCAACCGCGTTGCATAATCGGCCAACTGTTCTCCACCCAGTTCCAATCCCAGGCGAGCAAAGAGCACGCTGCACGGCCAGGTATAGGCTTCGGCAAGTGAGAACTGTGTTTTGGGCGGATCGTTCGGGCACGAAATGGGAGGATCGACGGTCAAAATGACGCCCAGAGTATCGGTGAACGTCGTCTGTGGCGTGGCCAGTCCCTCTTCGATCGCAGCTGCCAGGGTGATGGTTTGAAAGATCGAGCCGGGAGGATATAACCCTTGCGCTGCCCGATTGAGAAGCGGATTGTCCGGGGCATTCTGCAATTGTGGCCAGTCTTCTTCCAGCGTATTGGGATCGAACGTCGGCCTGCTGACCATAACCAGTATGTCCCCATTCCACGCATCGAGCAGTACGACTGCGCCTGTACGATTGTCCAACGCCGTGTTCGCGGTCTGTTGTAGATCCAGGTCGATGGTCAGCGTCACGCTGACGCCGGTTGAGTAAAAGTGTAACAGATCGGCTTGAGCTTGCTCGATCGGGTTCAGAAGGCGTTCGCCGCGAATGGCTGCGTCGTAAGCGTGTTCGATGCCGCCCGTACCGTGGTTGATCGAATAATAGCCTACCACCGGCGCTGCGTCAGGAACCACGTACACGCGTTCCCAGATGCCAAGATTGCCGGGGGCACTGCGTACCAACACTTTTTGTTGGCGATCCAGGATCTGACCTCGACGGATGCGGCGTTCGTCTTCGATCCGGCGCGGATTGTCATCACGTTCAACCAATGCCGGAGCACGAACCAAGCCCCAATAGCCCAATCCCAGGGTCATGACCAGAAAACAGATCGACAACACGGCACTCAGCCGCCCGACCGCGCGCTCCAGCCCAGGCGTACGGACGCTCATTGATGTTCTCCTTGCAGCGAGCTCGCCGAAACACGGAGCAATAACCCCACCATTGCGCACGAAACGAGCATCGAACTGCCGCCGTAACTGACAAAAGGCAGTGTGATCCCGGTCAGCGGAATGAGTTTGAGAGTGCCACCGAGAATGATCAGGCTTTGCCAGCCCAGTGTAGCTGAGAGACCGACGGCCAGCAACGAGACAAAGGAGGTGCTGGCCCGGATAGCGGCTCGCAGCCCTCGCACGACGAGGATCAGCAAGGCCAGGATCGCACCAGTAGCACCCAGCATACCCCATTCCTCGCCGATTGCGGCAAACACAAAGTCAGTGTGAACGACGGGGATATAAGGTGTGGGATGGCCCAGGCCAACACCAGTGCCAAACAAGCCCCCGCTGGCAAAAGCGAGCAGCGACTGCACGATTTGATAGGCGTTGCCACGCGGATCTGACCAGGGATCGAGCCAGATGTCGCCGCGCAATTGTACGCGGTCAAAGAGAATGTACCCGGCCAGGGCAGCCAGGGCCAACAGCACCAGACCGACAAACACCCACAGTTTTCGTCCGGTGGCAACGTACAGCATGGACAAAAAGGTGCTAAAGAATAGCATTGCTGCTCCAAGATCCTGTTGCCAAACCAGGAGAAGCAGCGAAAATCCCCACATCAACAACATCGGCACCAGATAGGGCAGCGGTGGCAGGCGCAACCGGCCAACGCGCGTCCGAGTCAAAACCAGCAACTCGCGCTTTTCGGCCAAATAGCTGGCCAAAAAAACGACAAGCAAGACTTTCAAAAACTCGGAGGGTTGAAAGTAGAGCAATTTTCCAATGCTCAGCCACAGCCGGTCGCCGCTACCCAGCGGATTGACCCCCCACAGGATGGTCAAGAGAAGAAATCCAAGCCCGCCGAATAACCATAGGTAGCGATAACGGCTGAGCCAATACCAGCGATATGGCAGACACGCGATCAAGAGCAGCACCGCTGTCCCGGCAGCAAACCAGATCAACTGCCTTGTGAGAAAAGTTTCTTGCAGGCGGGCCACCTCGATCAACCCCCATCCGCACAACAGGCTCGTAATGGGAAAAAGCAGTGGATCGTGATTGGGTATGTGCCAACTGAGCAAAAGCCAGCCGGCGATCGCCAGTGTGCTGAGAATGACGACAGGCGCAATATATCGCGGCGTGATTTTGCCTTGTTCGACCAGGGCCAGCGAAATGAACCCGTTGGCGACAAACAAAATCGCCAGGCAAACGAGGACAAATTCGGACCATTGAAACTTGATTACGGGCTTGTCAACATTCGACATACTTTTCGATTAACAGCTCGAGCTGTTTCTTTTTTTCTTTCGGGATGACTTGCAAGTTAGTGATGATCGCTCCAGCCAATGCGTCGGGGCAGGCGCAGTGCGCATCGCCACCGATGGCTTCCATTCTGGGCAGGGCGTAACGGATAATAGATTTGGCCGTTTCCAGATTGGCCATCATGTTGCCGATCACCATTTCTACCGTGACCTCGTCATGTTCCGGATACCATACATCATAGTCTGTGACCAGATTCATCGAGGCATAGCAGATTTCCGCCTCACGGGCCAGCTTGGCTTCCGGCAGCGCGGTCATACCGATTGTGTCGAAACCGAGTTTGCGATAGGTGTTGGATTCGGCCCTGGTCGAGAACTGCGGCCCTTCTATAACAACCATCGTTCCGCCGTCGTGGACGGTCGCGCCGGCAGCCTGGGCGCCATCGAGCAGGATCTGGCGCAAGGTTGGACAGAATGGGTCGGCAAAACCTATGTGGGCTACGATACCGCCCTCAAAAAACGTGTGTGGCGTGCGATGGCGGGTACGATCGTATAACTGGTCGGGGATGACGATGTGGCGTGGGACAATGTTCTCGCGTAGCGAACCACACGCACTGCTG
This sequence comes from Anaerolineae bacterium, assembly GCA_016929205.1. The sequence goes on along the minus strand of JAFGJF010000585.1, from coordinate 4,140 downwards.
GCGATGATACGCTTCACGCCCAAGCTTTTGAGGGCATAGATATTGGCGCGCACTGGCAGCTCGGTCGGTGAGATGCGGTGCCCACGTCCATGACGAGGCAAAAAGGCTACACGAATGCCCTTCAACTCACCGACGATGATCGCGTCTGACGGTTTGCCAAACGGCGTGTCGATGTCCATTTCTTGAACGTTGCTCAGTCCTTCCAACTGGTACAGTCCACTGCCGCCGATCACGGCGTTTGGAACGGGTTTCATATCGGTCCTCCTGTATAAATGGTGAGCGATGGGTAGCATTTTCATATACCTCTTGCCAGATCCGTTTCAGCCATATATCAAGTTGGTTCTGGTTGAGATAGAACTCGAACGCTTGTGCTCTGTCGTTTGTCAAGATCTTGGCCTCTATTTTAATTCACTTGAGGCATTCAGCAAATTCTGGCCGGCGATTCTGGCAGAAGATTTTATGCCAAACAGGAAAGGAATCCGACCAAACTCACCGATCAGTTGATCAATTGGTCTGTGGTGTCGCTCGTCTGCCGGTTCGCCAGGTCGATCCTCAGCTTTACCTCGCCGATACCGATCACGTCGCCGCCGGCGACGATAGCCGGTGCGTTCAGCCGATCTTGGTTCAGCAACGTGCCGTTGCGGCTGTTTAGATCTTCCAGCCACCAGCGCCCGTTGCGAAAAGAGAGACGGGCATGTTCGGCAGAGGCAAATGCGTCTTCAATGACCACACTGTTTGTTGCTGCGCGCCCCAGCCGGGTGACGACGCTGATGGGAAAGGCATCGCCCTGTACCAGGTCGCTTTTGCCAGCCTGGACGACGACGAGCTGTCCGAACGTTCTCCTGCTAACGGTACGCCTGTCCTCGACTTGCCTGGCGACGGCGCGCCAATCGCGCCACATTACGAAAATGGCACCGATCAAAAAGAGATACAGCAGGGCCGCAGAGCCGATGCGCAGCACAAAAACGACAAGGTTCAGACTCATCCACCCGGTCTCCTTCTATCCGGCAAAATGTGAGTTGCCGCCGGATCCAGGTCGACGTCCTGCCCAGAAGGCACGGCATCTGCGCGTTCGAATCGGACCTTGATCCCGGCAAAGGCAATCACGTCGTCGGGTTGCAGCACCGCTTCCCGGATGCGGATGCCGTTTACGGTGGTGCCGCCTGTCGAGTCCAGGTCATAGAGTACGTATTGCTCGTAACGCCGGCGCAACTGGGCATGCCGGCGCGAAACACGCTTGTCGTCGAGGATCACGTCGTTTTCCAGGCCGCGACCAATGGTAACGATGGCTTCACTGATCGGCATACGCCGGTACCCGTCATAGAGCACGAAAGTAGGGATGCGCTGCTCAAAGTTTCCTATGGCTGGCATCTCTTGAGTATGGGTCAGGTCCAGGCTGTCGGAGCGAGCACTGACCAGCCTGGCTTGAACGCGTACCTGCTTGAACGGGATGGAAGAGATTGAAGACACAAAAACGCGCGGCCGTCCGATCATGGTCGCTCCGGCCTGCCGCGCCAGGTTAGAGACGTATTGGACCAACTCGATTTCCAATGCGTCCTTATAGCTGGTCATCGCCGCCAGATCATCAGGATGAAGAGCCACCTGGTACTCGTTGGGCACGACGATTTCACCTTGAGGATTGATGATTTGCCCATCTTCCATCGCGCGGGCGATGTGCCGGGCAACCTGGATCGGGTGCAGACGTGCCCGCAGCACACGTGCCAGCGTCCCTTCGACGAGTTGTTCGGCCAGATTCTCAAGTTGCGACAATGGATTGACCATAGGTCGTTTACCTCAAAAGTAATGGCACATCATTTCCTGGACTGATTAAGGGTCAATCGCAGCATTCAGGAGCAGCGGAAAATAAAACAGGGATCGATATCCGCCAAAGCCAAAGTCGTCGAGCTGTTCAATCTCAAAGTAGGCCATTTTCTTTTTCGTGTCGACAAAGCCCTTTTGCGCTTTCCAGTCCGGATTCCCCGTAAGACCCCACTCGCGGTAAAGTCGCATCGAGCTTTCTTGTATCATGCTCAGGTCTACACCTTGGTAGTTCCATTCCATGGTGGGCGACATACCTTCGTTAAATGAAGGAGGTCCTTGAGGCTGGATCGCTGCCAAACTCCGGCTTGACGGGAGGACCTTGGGTGTGCTGCCATACAGATTAAAAAAATAGTCGATCGACTTGAGTGGCGGCGGGAACGTCTGTCTGGCTTTGGTGGTAAAGGTAAAGACGACCGACATGTGAGTTGCGTCGCTGCCGATCAAGTTGCTGGGCAGGGTGATGACGACGTTGCAAGCTGGAATCGACCAGACGATGGTCTCAGTGCTCGTGTAAAGCTGTGTATAGACCTGGTCTGGGATCCAGATCGGCAAAACAGAATTCGTTGACGGCAGCGTTCGCTGCAGAGATGATGATTGTGCTGCGGCACTGGGCAACGCACCTTGACGAACTTGGCCCAGCACAAAGATCGTCATCATCGTGGCCAATGTCATCGCCATGGCCAGATTCCTGGTAGCATTCCAGATTGTTGTTTTCATTTTTTCCCCGCCACATATGTCAAGCTGGTTTTGATCTCATTATACCAGTTTTGCACCGTGTACGTCAATGCACACGATTTCCGGGGGGCACAAAAAACGTGCGCGCGGCGCGGCCATACCTTCCATACCAATGCCACGACTGACGTACATGGTCATGCCATTCACGTCATAGCGTCCCATTTCGTACCGTTTGCCGATCTCGGTGCCGGTCAGCATCGCGCCGTACAGCGGCAGACGAATTTGCCCGCCGTGGGTATGTCCGGCCAAGTAAAGGTCGACGCCTTTTTCCGCTGCTTCGACGACCAGGTCAGGGGTATGGTACAGCAGGACGGTGAACAAGTCTGATGACACACCATTCAGAGCTTGATTGACAGCCGGCAGATCGATCTCGCGCTTGCGCGTGCAGCTTGCTCCGGCAAAGGTTATCCGGTGCCCGTTATGGCTGACGGTGAGATGTTCGTTTCGCAACCAATGGATGGGCAGTCCTTCGAACAAGATGGGCAGCAACGCGTTGGGATCAACCTGGTGGGTGCCCCGTACAGCATAGATGCCTACCTGAGCCTGCAATTCTCCGAGGATCTGGCGCGCATCGGCGATGGCATGCGGCTCACCAATATAAGAAAAGTTCAAATAGTCACCGGTGAGCAAAATGTAATCGGCATCCAGTTCGTTGACCCGTTCGATCACGTCGTGTTCGCGGCGCGTGATGCGTTCGACGTGCAGATCGGAAAGCTGTACCAAGCGCACACGCTGTCCTGGCGGCAGTTTGACCGTCTGCAATTCAAGGTGTGTGATGCCAAGCTGGAAAGGCTCGACGCGGGTCGCGTACCAGATAGCGGCACTGGCGGCAACGTGCAATCCAATGCCAACAGCAACGCCGGTGCCTGATTGAAGCCCGAGTGGTACGCCAACGAGCGGCAGCAGGCTGAGACAAAGTCTGACGGCGATCAGACCGGACAAAGACGGTTTGACCGGGCCGAACGAAATCTTTTTTTTGGGTAACGCGTCCAGCCAGGCCCAATCAATAACCGTGCAGACCAGATACGCACCAGACGATAGCAAAGCGATCATCAGGGAAGGCGACGCGCTGCGCCACAGTCCCCCCACCAGTAACGCTGCTGCCAGAATAAACAATCCAAATGCCCAACCCGGGATATGGGTCAAGGCGTGCAAGCCGACCAGGGCGTGGTGCAACAAGTTGTTGCGATCTGTAGGCGGCTCGTCATTGATCGCCATCTCTTGAGCAAGCGGCTTAGTCATCGGGCGGGTTTTTGGCCTTTTCGTACCAGCTTTTGCTTACTTTGAAGCCGCGTGCGTCGATGACCTGGATCGAACGCGCCATTGCAACGCCGGTATTCCATTCAAATTGCCAACGTGGTCCAGGTAGCTCAATCACCTCGTCGATCGTGTATTTGTATGGTGGCGTGCCACCTTTGACGGTGATGACCAGCGTCGCTCCCCAACGACCTTTGTTTTCCGTAAAGTAAAAGTCCTGCAACTCGTAATCGAAACCCAACGGGCCGGGGATGGGCGTCGGTGTGCGCGTTGGCGTGGACGTGGGCCTCGGCGTCGGCGGTTTGGTGGGCGTCAAGGTTGGCGTCG
>JAFGJF010000584.1 GCA_016929205.1 Anaerolineae bacterium | reverse complement strand
CTCGGTCAGGGCATCCAGGTGCGCCACGAGCTGCCGGAAAACAGCCATCTCGAGATGGGCTTTCGGCTCCTCCCACACGTTGCGGATGCAGGTGCGGCAGTTCAGGTTGCAGATCGTCGTCGGCTCGACGTACAGCTTGTGTAGATCCGGCAGCCTCGGCAAGAGCAAAAAAGCGCCATCGCGCCGGTCGAGCCAGCACTCGCAGCCCACCGGCAGACGGTGCCAGTTTGGGGAACCCTCTGGCAATTCAAAAGAGCCATCACTGCCTACGACGAGTTTGGGCATTCACTTTCCTGAACACGACAAAGGAGGGCGAAGCATCAAGTAGGAACCCCGCCCTCTGGCAAAACAGGACACACCAGACCACCTTCTGACCAGAGATGGAAAAGAGAGACGCACAGAGAAACACCGATCCGCTGTGTTCCTCTGTGCGCTCTATGTAAAGGCTCCAGGATTTTTCTAGAGCTTGCCGTACACGGCGTCCAATTCCGCGTCCGGCACGTCAAACACGGTGTTATGAGGCGGAAGCGGTTCGTACTTCATAAACTCGGGCAGGCGGTCGTGCGCCTTGGTAAAGCCCGCAGCCTCGTTAAAGGCGCGCTCTTTGCGCAGGATCTCGGACCCGAGCTTGATCACATCATCCGTCGTATACGAGGTGCCCAGAACACCATTCATCTCCTCGACCATCCCCTCATTGCCGCTGGGAATATCCAGGATCGCAAAAGCGATGAACAGGCAGTGTCCGGTCGAATCGATCACGGCAGTCGTGGCCTGGAAAGCGCGGCTCAGATCGGCCTTGCCTTCCGCGCTCAGCGGATCCGACGATCCGCCTACCCCAGCGATCTCGGGGGCGATCGTATAGCCCGCCGTGTGATCGGCGCCCATCGTGGTCGTAGCATAAGTCACGCCGATGCCCTTAACCGCGCGCGGCTCATAAGCGGGCATACTCTGTCCCTTGACCGTGGGATCGTGGATCACGCCATAGACCACCGCCGTGGTGTGTGTGCCAGCGCCGAGGATGCGCCCCAACGGCGTGCCCTTGCCCATCTCGTGGATCAGTTGGATCGCCTTTTTGCCGTCGCCAAACTCGGCCACCCCGGCTTCCATCGCCACAGCGATGGTCGTGCCGGTCTCGATCGTGTCCAGCCCGTAAGCGTTGCACAACATCACCATCTCGCCAATATCATCCAGGTCATCGATGCCGCAGTTGGCTCCCAGCGACCAATCCGACTCGTACTCGACGCACGAGGCGATCTCGGAACCATCCTTGGCATACCAGGTGTTGGAGCACTGGATGATGCACCCCGGGCTGCAAGCGTGGTTGTACAGTTCCTTGCCCAGCCGTTCCTTGTTGCCTTCGAAAATGGCCTCGCCGCCAATTTTCGCGGCCCCATCGAAGCGGCCGCTGGAAAAGTTTTTCGTGGGCAGGCCGCCGGCCTCGTTCATGATGTTGATCAGAACAGCGGTGCCGTAGGTATTCAGACCGCCCTTGGGCTTGGTCAGATCGTGGCTTCGCAAAGCCTCGGTCATTTTCTTGCGCCCCTGGTCAAAGAGCGCCTGATCGGCGATCTCGACCTTGGGCGCGCCCTGGGCATCGACGACGATGAATTTGAGTCCCTTGCTGCCCATCACCGCCCCCAGCCCGCCCCGACCGGCATAGCGGGTGGGACGCTTTTTCATGTCATCAAAGGCGATGCCCGAGTTGCCGTAGCGAAGCTCGCCGGCCGTGCCGATGCCGGCGATATGCACGTTGCCAAAACGCTCGAAAAGCTTGGGATAAACCTCATATAGATCCTGTCCCACATACTCGTCGGCGGGCAAGAATTCGACCTTGGGTTTGCTGCCGTCCCAGGACAGGCAGGCCATCCAGTATTTGTCTTTTTCCGCCGGCTGATCCTCGACCACCAACGCCTTGATTCCCATCCGGGCTAGTGCCGGTGCCCAGCCCGATCCGGCGTTCGCTTCCTTGATCGTGCCGGTGAGCGGCGACTTGGCGCCAACCGACAGGCGGGCCGACGTCGACGAGGACGTACCGGTGACGATGCCGGGCGCAAAAACGAGCTTGTTGTTGGGTCCTAAAGGATGGCAGGTAGGGGGAACTTGGTCATAGACCATAGTCGAGGTGAGACCGCGGCCACCAAGTGCCGCATAGGCCTCGGGTACGTCATCGAGCTGAGAGGTTCGATCAGACATGTTAATACGCAAAATCCACATAGCAACACCTCCTCGTGAGCAATAGGGCAGCACACTGCCCGGATCAAGAATAAACAGCATCCTCCTTTGCAAACACGGCAGGCGTGGGAATTGCTCCCCACACCCTATCGCCCAATCCTCCCGGAGGGAGGAGATGGGTCGGAGGTGTGAAACCTATCCCGGCTATGCATTTTTCAACTACATTATACCACGAGTTTCCTGAAAAGGCGAAAAAAATGTACAGAATTCACAGAATTTGGAAGATGAACAGGATCAGGACAGTTTGCTCAAATTTCGTGATGGTTGTACAATCCCGATCATCTCTGACCTTCCGGCGGGAAAGCATATGAACATACTCTACGTTTCCGATCTCGACGGCACGCTGCTCCAGGACGATGCCACGCTCTCGCCGTTCAGCAGGCAGGTGCTGAAAAAGCTGCTGGGCGAGGGATTGTCCTTTACCGTAGCCAGCGCGCGCAGCATCGCCTCGATCCGCACCATCCTGGCTGGTTTGTCCCTTCGCCTGCCGGTGATCGAATTCAACGGCGCGTTCCTCTCTGACTTGGCATCCGGGCAGCACCTGATCGTCAACGACATCACGCCGGCCGTCGCTCAAGATCTGCACCAGCTCATTCTCTCATCTGGCAATGTGCCGTTCCTCTCTACTTTTGACGGCGCGCGTGACAGGCTGTACTATAGCGACATCCTCAACGAGGGGATGCAATGGTACGTCGAAGACTGCCGGGTGCGCGGCGACCGGCGACTATGCCACATCGCGGACCTGGCGCTTGCCTTCCGCGATCGGGTCGTGTGTTTGACCACGATCGGCCGCGAGCAGCAATTGGCCGAAATGGAACAAACGGTCCTCGAACGCCACGCCGATGCCGTGGAGACGCACGTCTTTGAAAACCGCTATTCGCCCGGCTGGCACTGGCTGACGGTGCACGACCGGCGGGCGACCAAGGATCAGGCGATCCGGATCGTCATAAACGAGTGGGGCCTGGAAGGATCGGAGCTGGTCGTGTTTGG
>JAFGJF010000583.1 GCA_016929205.1 Anaerolineae bacterium | reverse complement strand
CCAAAGGTCACATTGTTCATCGTGCCCTGGCTGGCGGCGGGCAACCGTTCCGGCAGCGCCTGGGCCAACGCGCCCAGCACCACGTCAACGATGCGCTGGCTGGTCTCCATGTTGCCGATGGCGACGGCAGCCGGGAAATCGGGGTTGAGCAGGCTATGCGAAGGCGTGACCACGGTGACGGGTTGAAAGCAGCCGTGATTGACCGGCACGTCATCCTCGGCCAGCAAGCGCACACAGTACCACGTCGCCGAACGGACGATCGGTTCGACGGCATTGATGTTGCCAAACGCCTGCGGCGCGGTGCCGTGGAAATCGACCGTCATCTGCGAACCGTCCACGGTCACCCGGCAGCAGATCGGGACAAGCCCCTCGGTCTGTCCATCTCCTTCCATCACATCCCGGAAGGTATAGACGCCGTCGGGGATGGAGGCGATCACGGCCTCAGTCATACGACGCGAATAGGCCATCAGCGCTTCGGCGTGGGCCTGAACACGGCGTTCGCCATGTTTCTCGACCATAGCCAGCAGGCGGCGCTCGCCCACCCGCTGGGCGGCCATCTGGGCCTCGAGATCGCCCACCCGCTCCTCGGGGGCACGGGTATTGGCCGCGATCAAGGCCAGCACACCCTCGTTGCGCCGCCCGGCCTCGACCAGCTTAATCGGCGGGATAATGATCCCCTCCTGGTATAATTCGGTGCTCAGGGGCAGCGAGCCCGGCGACATACCCCCCACGTCAGCGTGGTGGGCACGGCTGGCGACGAAAAAGCGCAGCGCCGGTCCACCGGATCCGACAAAAACCGGCGAGACCATCGTCACATCCGGCAAATGTGTGCCACCGTGATAGGGATCGTTCAAAATCACCACGTCGCCGGGCAAAAGTGCCGGGAAAGCCCGGATCGCACAGGCCACCGAGGCCGGCATGCTGCCCAGGTGCACCGGGATGTGCGCCGCTTGGGCCACCATGCGCGCCTGGGCATCAAAGATCGCGCAGCTAAAATCGAGCCGCTCCTTGATGTTGGGGCTGAAACTGGCACGCTGCAAAGTAACACCCATTTCCTCGGCCACGGAGGCAAAGAGACTCTTGAACACCGCCAGGCTGATCGCGTCTACGCTCGTTGAGTTTTGTCTCATTGTCATCTCGCAAACTCCAGAATGATATTCCGATACCCGTCCACGGTCGCCGACCACCCCGGAGCGATAAAGACGGTGCTGTCCAGTTGAAAGACCAGGGCCGGGCCATCGAACCGTGCACCGGGTGAGAGCCGCTCCCGGTCATAGAAGGCAATTTGGCACTCGAGGCCGTCATCACTGCATACAACCATCTTGGACCCGAGCAGCGCGTTTTGGCCGTCATTGCCGACGACCGGTTCGGCAGCCAGCGCCGGCTTTTCGACCAGGCCCACCGCCTGCAAGCGCAGGTTGACCACCTGGACAGGCCGCTCCGGCATGGCGTGGCCGTAGCGGCGGGCGTGGGCAGCATGAAAGTCGGCCACCAAGTTAGCCGCCGACGTGCCGCGAAAGGGAACGGTCAGTTCGTAGGACTGTCCATGATAGCGCATGTCGGCCAGCCCATTAAAGAGCATGTTTTCCGAGGCTATCGCTTCCTGTTCCAGATCGACCCGTCCCAGGGCGATCATGTCGGCCAACTGGCCTTCCAGGTCCGCCCGGACCAGGTCAGATTCATCCACCGCCCCGAGCACGCTCCGGCTGCTTTCCAGAACAACATCGGCGGTCAGCATGCCAAAGGCGCACAAGACCCCCGGGTAACGTGGAACCAGCACCCGGGGGATTTCCAGCCGTTCGGCGACAGCACAGGTGTGCATCGGTCCGGCGCCGCCAAAGGACATCAGCGTAAAGTCGCGCGGGTCGTAGCCACGGGCCACTGACACCCGACGCAGAGCGCGGTCGATGTTGGTGTTGGCCACGTTGACCACGCCCAGCGCCGCTTCCGTCACTCCGAACCCCATCTGCGACCCTAGGCCGGCCAGTGCCGCTTGCGCCGTATCCAGGGTGAGGGTCATCGAGCCACCCAGAAAATGCGCCGCGTCGAGCCGCCCCAGGACGGCGTTGGCATCGGTCACCGTGACCTGCTCTCCGCTGCGCCCATAGCAGATCGGTCCGGGCAGGGCACCAGCACTCGTCGGCCCCACGCGCAGCGCGCCACCCGAGTCCAGCCAGGCGATCGAGCCGCCCCCGGCGCCAATGGTCTCGATATCCAGCAGCCGGGTACGCAGCGGCAAGCCATCGATCTCGGATTCGGCGCGCCGGATCGGCTCGCCCGGGCACAGCGCCACGTCGGTCGAGGTGCCGCCCATATCGAGGGTGATCACGCGATCGTAGCCAGCCTGGCAGGCCAGGTAAAAGCCGCCGATGACCCCCGCCGCCGGACCGCTCAAGGCGGTGTGGATCGCTTCCTGCCGGGCCCGCCGCGCGCTGATCACACCGCCGTCCGACTTGATGATTCGCAGCGTGCACGTCTGTGGCAGCCCCTGTTCGAGCCTTTCCAGGTAATGGCCCATCACCGGGCGCACATACGCCTCCAGAGCAACGGTGCTGGCGCGTTCGTATTCGCGGAATTCGGGCAAAATCTCGCTCGAGAGTGCAATTTGATCCGCGCGGAACAGACCTCGTTCCAACGCGCGTGCGCGCACTGCCTGCTCATGAGCCGGGTTGACATAGCTGTACAGCAGGCATACGGCCACCGATTCGATGCCTTGGCGCACAATGTCATCCAGGACGGCATCGAGCGCATCCAGGTCGAGGGGCACCAACACGGCTCCACGATGGTCAAGCCGCTCCGGCAGTTCGTAGCAGTGATCGCGAGGCACGAGCGGCGGGCGAAGTTCGGGCTGCAATGCATACAACACCGGACGATTCTGACGCCCAATAGCCAACAGATCGCGGAAGCCCTGGGTAGTCACCAACGCTGTCGGCGCGCCTTTGCGCTCGAGGATGGCGTTGGTGGCCACGGTCGAGCCGTGCGAGACACGGCTGATCGCCGCCAGCCCGCCGGGACTCAACGAGGCCAGGCCTGCGAGCATAGCCAACGACGGATCGCGCGGCGTACTGAGTAGCTTGTGAATGCGCAGCCGCCCGTCGTCATTCAGGGCCAGATCGGTAAACGTACCGCCAATATCTACACCAACATGCATCAAAAAACTCCTATCATCTAATCCACACACACACCATATTCATCCGGGTCTCCATAGATCGAAGCGCTGTCAATGACGCCAGTGGTTCCGTCAAGCGAGAAGTGAATATCGACAAAAACGGTATGGTGTGCCCCGCATCCAAACAAGCTATAATCGAACAGAGTGCTATCGGCAGCGCAGGATCGAGTTCTCCATGTAAATCCGAGGGCACCTCAGATTTGTCACACTGTAACGCACTCAACGGGCTGTTGTCGGCGTACGTCAGCCGGCTATTCCTGTTGTCAACGCGCGTTCGCTGCTAGCGACCTAATCTTCGCAAAATGGAGATCTGGATATGTACTCGAACACCCCAGTGCGATCGATCACGCGAATGGTCCCCTCAAACGAGAGATGGACATCGACGCTAGAGACGTTAGTTGGATCACATACAGACGGACCGGAAGCAGACGTTTGGAATAAGTGGAGGCGATAACCATCCTCAACCGCCTCCACATGTGTGTTCTCGACGACCTCGACAAAATACGCGTCACCATCATCTCGGGCAATGCCATAACGAGCCCCGAGATTCTTGACCGCCAAAACGTAACTGAGCGCTTCTTCAGGGCTGTCGATCGGGACATACAACCCACGGAATATCTCTTCGTTCTTGACCAGCCGAAAGCGGTCCTTGCGAAAGACAACATAGCGGATATATTCGGGATATCTGTCGTCCACAGTTCTGGCACTCGAATCGTAAAAATACTCTCCCGGATCAAGCTGCTCGGAATAAACGCTATACACCGCTATCGGCAGAAAAGGATCGAGTCCGCCGAGCAGATCCGTGGGTACTCTTAGCCCGTCACATGGCAGTGCGTTCAAAGGGCTGTGTTCAGAACACTGCAAGACGCCATACTTTTCCACCGTACAGCCCGCGTCCTCAAAAGCCTGCATAGATACGGACAAGTCTGGCCGCTTATGGTTGATAAAGCGAACCCGGGACTCGAAAAGACGTCCGATGCTCGGGCCTCCTCCGCCACGACAGGCCAGCAGGACGAGCACAACCAAGACCAACACCAGAACAACGACCCGGTCTTTGGCTGGTCTGCGAACCTTGCACAAGAATAGTGGGCACATGTGACTCACCGCCTTTCTTGATTGTGTCCATCCAGATAGATCAATAGTCTACTATAGATGAGTCAATACGGCAAAACCAGCATCCAGTCTAAAACTCGCTCTTGACTTGGAGTGCACTCTAGGTGGTATAATGATAGCAACCAGTACCTTTTGCCGAGATCTACTTTTTTTCCAGGAGCGTTGACTATGGACACTGAACTCACCGTACGACAGGTTTCCCAAATGACCGGCTTGAGCGAGCACACCCTGCGCTACTATGAGCGCATCGGCCTGATCTTGCCCGTCGACCGCGCAGGCAACGGGCACCGCCGCTACTCGCAGCAAGACATCGAGTGGATCCATTTCGTCCGGCGCTTGCGCTCAGCAGGTATGCCGATCGCGATCGTGCAGCATTACGTGGCCTTGCAGCGCCAGGGCAGTGCGACAGTGGACAAACGGCTGGAGTTGCTCAAGGCGCATCGCCACAGCGTACAGCAGCAGATCCAGGAACTCTCAGAGCACCTAGACCTGATCGAGTACAAGATCGAATACTATGCCACGATCGAGAACGCGGACGAGGACGCGTGCCCGTAAGAAAGGCGATAAATACCTTTGCACATTACCAGCATAAAAAGGACACAAATGAAGACAATACGATTGGGCAAAACAGACTTGCAGGTATCCAGGGTCGGCATAGGCGGCATCCCGTTACAGCGACCCACAGAGGCGGAAGCAGTCCGCGTCGTCCAGCATGCCCTCGATCTGGGCGTTACCTTGATCGACACCGCCGCCGGGTATGGCAACAGCGAAGAACGCATCGGCAAGGCACTGATCGGCCGCCGAGAACAGGTGATTCTCACCACCAAGAGCGGGCATGCTGAGAAAACGGGCGCAAGGCAAGAACTGGAGCGCAGTCTCGAGCGGCTGAAAACCGAATACATTGACGTGTGGCAGCTTCACAACGTCAGTTCCTGGGAGAAATACGAGCACATACTCGGCCCTGGCGGAGCGATGGAAGCCGCGCAAGCGGCGTTGCAGGCAGGTCAGATCCACCACATCGGCCTCTCCAGCCACAACCTGGACGTGGCCTCCAAGGCCGTGGCCTCGGGGTTGTTTGAGACGATCCAGTTCCCGTTCAACTATATCACCCGCGAACCGGCGGACACACTGGTGCCGCTCGCCGCCGAGCACGACGTGGGCTTTATCGCCATGAAACCTTTTGCCGGCGGCATGCTGGACAACGCTCACCTGTCGTTCAAGTATCTGCTGCAATTCGACAACGTCGTCGCCGATCCGGGCATCGAAAAGATTGAAGAGATCGACGAGATCGTGGCCCTGGTCGAGAGTGGGGACTGGGCATTGACGCCCCAGGAACAGATCGAGATCGATCGTGCTCGCGCCGAACTAGGTACCCAGTTTTGCCGGCAGTGCGGCTATTGTCTGCCCTGCCCACAATCAATTCAGATCCCAATGGTCATGATCGCGCGCAAGATGTGGAAGCTGTGGCCGCAGGCACTGTTCCACGATCCCGAATGGTGGTTCACACAAGCTGTGATGGGCGGCAAAGCCTGCGTTGAATGCGGCACGTGTGAAAGCCGCTGCCCCTATGGCCTGCCAATCAGAGAGATGATTGTGGAAAACGTCGCCTTTTTTGAGCAGGTAGCCGCCAGAGGATAACCGCACGACTGGAACTAGAATCGATCATTACTCCCTTTTTGTGTGCGGCACACTATTTGTAATGTATCACAAACGTCATATCCGGTGAGGCGAGCACCGGGCCGGGATCGTCCTGCCAAAACCAAATCACGATCTCGGCCGGCCAGGCGGTGATCTGGATGTTGTCGATCTGCGGCGTGGTGGGACTGATGTTATTACACCCACCCGGATAGCCACAGCTATTTCCCCGGTGCAGATACTGCGGGTTGAGGTAAGCAGTAGCCGGCAGATCGGCCTTGGTGATGTTGCGCGAATCAGAGTAGGACACAAAAATGTAATTCAGGTTCCAGTCGCGCGCATTGTAGGCCAGCAGTGAGAAATAATACGCGTTGTTCCACTCCAGGCAAGCGGCGCTGTAGGTCACCTCAGCCTGGGCACTGGTGGGAAACCATCGTAAATCGTATGGATGGCAATAGAGCGGACAGTCCGGGCCCTGTGCCTGCGCTTTTTTCACGATCTCGGCATCCCACATCAAATAGAACTCGGACACGGCCAACAGAAACGGATTCAGCACCGATCTCGACTGCTCTGACGGCCCTTCGATACTCTGTTCGCCCTTTCCATAGTGCGCCAGGCCCAACGTCCCCCACCATGGCAGACCATTGACGATCTGGCCAAATACGGCATCCGAAGGGCGATAGGTGCCGGCGATGAGCTGCGGATAGCGGGCAACGGACTCGCTTCGCAGCCGGTATACCTCGGCTTTGGATTTGAAATCCAACTCGTCCAGCGGCTGCAAATCGACGTCCAACGATTCGATGCGCGCCCGTTCGCCAATCGCCAACGCGTTGCGGTTTGGCCTGGGCTGCAGATAAAGGGCGACGAACAACACCGCGGCCAGCAGCAGACCGGCTCCCATCAACCACACGCTGATGCGTCGCAAAGCAGCCGTGCCGATTGACTGACTAGTTGAATCCTTTATGCCCATCCAAGTGTTTCCCGAGGCAATTTATTGAATCAGGTCTGAAATGGCCATCT
>JAFGJF010000582.1 GCA_016929205.1 Anaerolineae bacterium | reverse complement strand
GCGCGGGCAATGGCCACCCGCTGCTGCTGCCCGCCGGATAGTTGATCGGGTTTGTGGTCGCGGCGATCGCCCAGGCCGACCAGCTCGAGCAGTTCGGCAACCCGCCCGGCATAGTCCTCCAGCCGTTTTCCGTCGATCAACAGTGGCAAGGCTACGTTTTCGGCAGCGTTCAGCGTGGGCAGCAGGTTAAAGAACTGGAAAATGAACCCGATCTCGCGGCGGCGCACGATGGTCACCTCGTCATCGCTGAGGTGGGCGAGGCGTTTGCCTCCCAGCAGGACATCACCATCGCTGGGCGTGTCGAGCCCGCCCATCAAATGCAGCAGTGTGGACTTGCCTGCTCCCGATGGGCCCATAATCGCCACAAATTCGCCTTGCTTGATCCCCAGGTCGACGCCCTGGAGGGCATGGACGGTGACCTGGCCCATCTGGTATTGTTTGCGCAAGCCTTGTGTCTGTAGTATTCCATCCTGGGTCATGGCGGTTTCCTCTCTCTGGTCCGATCCAATAATACCATGATAACATACCGGGCTCAAATTTCCAAGTTCGCAAATCTACCAGATGCGTCTCGGCTGCCTCAAGATGTCTTTTTCCGGGCAATGAACGCATCCACCTGGCTGACCGGCGGGATCCCGGTTGTGCCGCCGATCGTGGTGACGGCGATCGCGCCGCAGGCATTGGCAAAGCGCATCGCATCAGGGATGGAACGGCCCTGAACGACGTGGGCGCAAACAAACCCGGCATTGAACGAGTCGCCGGCGCCGGTGGTATCGACCGGCGCGACCGCAAAGCCGGGCACGCGCCACGTTTGTTCGCCTGAGTGGGCCAGCGCGCCTTCTGCGCCCAATTTGACGACCACGGTTTTGGCCGTACGGCTCAATGCGCGGGCGGCCTGTTCCACCGTGCGCTCGCCGGAGAGGTGAATGGCTTCGGTTTCGTTGGGCAGAAAAAAGTCGACGTGAGACAGGATATCCAGCACGCCCTGCCACTCATCGTCCGGATCCCAGCCGCTGTCGAGCGATGTGGTCAGCCCGGCGTTTTGTGCGGCCTCGAACAGGGCTGCAAGGTCCGGCCGCAGCCGGTGCTGCAAAAAGATGGACGCGCTGTGCAGGTGATCGTAGGATGACAATTGGTCCAGATCGATGTCACTCAACTGCAATTCGGCAATGGCCCCCAGAAAGGTCATCATGGCCCGGTCGTGGGGGTAGGTGAGCGAGATCGTCGCCCCGGTGCGGATCGTGGGATCGCGAATCACGCCCTGTGTGCCGACCCCCTGGGCTTGCAGGGCCTCGATTAAAAAGTCGCTGTAAGGATCGCTGCCAACCTTGCCCCAAAGGTCCACCCGGGCATCCAGTCCGGCCCCAACCCCGGCCATCCAGCAGGCGCAGATCGAGGAGGACCCACCCAGAACCAGTTGAAAATCCTGGCAAAGCAGCTCCTTGCCCAACACAGGCAGGGAGGGTAGGCCGCTCATAATCAGGTCTACGTTCAACTCACCGACGACGAGGATACGTTTCATAGCTCGATGACCGCCTTGAGATTGTGCGGTTTGTCCGGGTCCAGCCCTTTGGCGACGGCGCGGTGAAAAGCCAGCCGCTGCAGGACGGGCAGGTACAGGGCGCCGCGTTCCCATTCGCCGAGGCCGCTGTTCAACTCGACGACATAGTCTGGCCTGGTTTCGCCCAGCGTTGCGGCGTCCTCGACCAGGGCCAGGGTGTGCCCGCCTAACCCCTGCATATCGTGCAGGACGGCTAATTCTTGTTCCTGTCCTGTGTCGGACAACAAACCGACGACCAGCGTCTGTTCGTTTACCATCGACATCGGCCCGTGGCGAAACTCCATGGGGTGGAATGCTTCTGCGTAAGAGAGGGACATTTCTTTTGTTTTGAGCATCGCTTCACAGGCCAGGCCATACAATGCCCCGCCGCCGAGGAAAAAGAGACGCTCCAGATCCAGGTTCTCGCCCAGTTGTCGAGCCAGGTCTTTTTGGCCCAGATCGCCCAGGCGTGCAACCAGGTCGGTACAGGCCGCCGGCAGTTTTCCGAGCCGGGCGAGCAGGTGATCGTCTTGGGCCATCGTGGCTGCCAGTGCCTGGGTCAGCACAAACATGCTGCTGAAAGAACGAGTCTGGGCGATGGACTGCTCTTGCGCGGCCGGGCAGGCGAGCACCAGGTCGGCTTTTTGGGCCAGCGGGCTTTGTGGGTAACAGGTCACAACCAGCACCGGTCCACCGTAGGTTTCCCTGAAACGGTCGGTGGCGCGCAGCGTCTCTGTCGTCGTGCCGGAGCGAGACACAGCGAGCAGCATCGGACGTTCGGCGGGCGGGACGTCGGCATACAACCACAGTTCTGAGGCCGGCAGCGCACAAGCCGGCACGCGCGCGCAGTGGGCCAGCGTTGCCGCTGCGGCGCGCGCCAAATAGTAGGTCGAACCGCAGCCGGTGACAAAAAGCTGATCGGGGCGAGTGTGGTCCAGGAAATGCGCCAGCGTGGTCCGGCTTGCCGCAAATGCCTCCAGCGTAGCTTGCCAGGTTTCCGGCTGGCTCGAAATCTCTTGCCAGGTAAAAGAGTGTGCCATTCAAGTCTCCTTTTATTGTTCGCGATCAAATCCATTGAGAAAAGGGCGGTCAACTGTTTTACAGACGCGTACAGATGGGATGTCCAGGTGATACAAAAGACTGTGCAAATTGTACTCAAAATCCTATAAACGGGCAATGTTTGCATTTTGGCACAAGGTATGCTATGATTTTGTTGTTGGCTTGGTGTTTGGATGCGATAATCGTAAATTTGCAGGGAGTTGTGATCATCAACAGCCCGAAACAGATCGTCGATCTCGTCGAGCAGGTGCAGGCGCTGCCTGCCGGCGAGCGGGCGATTTTCGAACGTATTTTCCACGTCGAGTCTTCCGTTGGCAGGTTGACCGTTCCTCCTACCATGCGTCGTTGGGTCGAAGAACGGTTTGGCGACCTGGACAGGGTGACCGTGCAGCGTGTGCTCAAGGTGACCAATTTGATCACCATGGAAGGGGCCTTGTTCAATCCGCTGCGTGGCGTCCGCCCACTTGACCTGGAAACGGAACAAGATGCCCTCGCGGCGATCGAACAGACGCGAGGCGGGCCGTTCTGCAACCCGGAAGCGCTGACCCCGGAAGACATTCTGGGCGATGGTGACTCGGGGCGGGTGCGTGGCACGTATTGCATCACCGCCAGCAATATCGCCAAGTATGATGGCTATCACGGCCTGGTTATTTTTGACGATCATAACCCGCTCAACATTACAACCGAGCGGGTTCACGATTATATTGATACGGCTTTGCGTTGGGCCAAGCGGGCGCACAATGCCGATGTCGAGGCCAAATACTTTTTTCTGATGTGGAATTGCTTGTGGAAAGGGGGAGCCTCGGTCGTTCACGGGCACATCCAGGTTGCCTTGGGGCGCGGCATGCATTATGCCCGTGTCGAACACTGGCGCAGGCAGGCCTTACTATATCGATTGGCCCACGGCAGCAACTATTTCGACGATTTGTACCGGGTTCACGCTGCAGTGGGGCTGGCGACGACCGTTGGTGAGACCAAGATGATTGCTTCGTTGACGCCAGTAAAAGAAAAAGAGATCCTGCTGATTTCACCCACACGCTGGATTCATAACGATGATTTCAAGGATGCCATTGGATTTGCGCTGCAAAAGGTCGTTCACAGCCTGGGCGTGCAAAGTTTTAACCTGGTGTTGTTCCAACGGCCGATTGATACTGCAGAGGAAGACTGGAACGGATTCCCGGCTATAGTGCGGATCGTGGACCGCGGGGACCTGGGGGTTCGGACCACTGACGTGGGGTGCATGGAATTGTATGGATCGAGCGTCATTGCCACGGATCCGTTTACCGTGATTGAGGCGCTGCAAAGCTAGATGTGTGGAAAGCGGTCGCGCTGAGAAGCGGTCGCGCTGAGAAGCGGTCGCGCTGAGAATGGAGTTGATATGAGTAAGCAACGTATCCTAGTAATCGATGATGATGCCAAGTTGACCCACCTGCTGGATATCTTTTTGAGCAAGAATGGGTATGATATATCCGTAGCCAACTTGGGGCGGGATGGCTTGCAGCTGGCATACAAGCTCCATCCCGATCTGGTCATTTTGGATGTTATGATGCCCGGTATGGATGGCTGGACGACGTGTGAACGACTGCGCGAGGTTTCGGATGTGCCGATCATTATGCTTACGGCCAGAGGGACCGAGGAAGATATCGTCGGCGGGCTGGAAAGAGGGGCGGACGATTACATCGTCAAGCCGTTTCGCGTCGCAGAGCTGCTGGCACGTATCAAGGCCGTGCTGCGCCGCAAATCGGGGGCCACGGATATCGAGGACCTTCAAGTCTTTTCCAATGGCGAGCTGACGATCAACTATTCCAAACGAGAGGTGACGGTGCGTGGCGAAATGGTGAACCTGACACCTACCGAGTATGACCTGTTGGTGTGTCTGGCTCGAAACCAGGGACGCGTCCTGCCAAGAGAGATGTTGCTCTCGCAGGTGTGGGGGGACGAGTACGTGGAAGCGACGCAGTATCTCAAGCTGTACATTCGTTACTTGCGTCAAAAGCTCGAAAAAGACCCGAGTCATCCCGAGTTCATTTTGACCGAATGGGGCGTTGGGTATCGATTTGAGGGCAAATAGCGTAGCGCAATTCTAATAAAATTTATACCGGCTTCTAACTATTTAATGGTATAATAAATTGATTATTTATTTGTTGGTTTAGTGCATCTGTCGTTGTTGGATTATCTGTAAATGGGGGCAAGTGCATTGGCCGGAGAAAAAGTCCTGGTCATTGACGACAAGCCGGAAAGTGTCGAGCTTTTAACCGAATATCTGTTGCGTCCGCATGACTATCTTCCCCTTGTCGCACACGATGGCGCTCAGGGGCTGCAGATTGTCCTGGATGAAGGGCCCGATCTGATTATCGCCGACTATCGGATGCCCAAAATGAGCGGCGTGCAATTGCTCCGCGAATTGCGATCGCGGATGATAGACACGCCGGTTATTCTGATGACGGCTTTTGGCACCGAGTCGGTGATCATTGAAGCCCTGCGTTTGGGCGCGTGCGACTATATTACCAAACCGTTCAACGTTGACGAGATGTTGAGCGCCGTCGAGCGCGGGCTCCAGGACAAACGCGCTGAACGCAAACGAGATCGTGCCTGGGAAGAATTGCAGGATCGGATCAGGCGGCTCGGCTCGCTGCACGGAATGAGTTCGGAGAAAGTGCTCGATCTGGTCGTAGATTCGGCCGCGCAAGTCACCGGTGCCGAGCAAGCGTACCTGCTGCTGGTGGACGAGACAACAGACGAGCTGTACCTGCGCGCTGAAAAGAATTTGGAAGATGATGTTGTGCGCGAGATGCGCATTCGCGTCGATGATACCATCGCCGGGCACGTTATGCGCACCCAGCAACCTGTGTTGTTTAATCCAATTGAAGACGAGCAGCGCTTTAGAGTCAAGACCGGGTATTTTGTGCGTTCGCTGATCAATGTGCCGCTCAAGCTGCAAGATCAGGTCATTGGCGTCTTGGGGGTGGCCAACCGGCTGGGGCGGGAGCGGTTCACGCGCCTGGACGTCGACATTGTCTCCTCGCTGGCCAACTATGCCGCGATGGGCATTGAGAACACCCGCCTGTTTGGCGAGATCCGATCGGCGTTGGATCAACGCATGCAAGAATTGGCCGCTTTTCAGACCTTGAACCGCGAGTTCAATCTTTCCCCTGCCGCCGACCGGATTGCCGGCCTGGTGCTGGCGCAAGCGGTCAAAGCCACTCAGGCAGAAGCCGGCATGATCGCCCTGGTGCGAGACAAAAAGCTGGTCTGGACGGCCCAAGGCTATTTGGAGGAAGCGCTCAAACAGAAACCCGCTCCCGGATGGGGCAAAGGGATCATTGGCCGGGTGACGCGCTCGGGGCAGGAAGCGCTCATCGATGACGTGGCCGAAGACCCCGATTGGGACGGGATTCCGGCACAGACGCAGTCGGCCCTGGTTGTCCCGATCTTGCGCGGAGGCGTCGTGATCGGGGTGATTTGCCTTCAGAGTGCCGAACGTTACGCTTTTAGCCAGCGCCAGCTCGATTTTGTGCTTGGATTGGCCGATTACATCCTGGTCGCCCTGGAGAACTCGCGGTTGTGGAACACCGTGGTCGAGGAACAGCGCAAGATCGAAATGATCTTGAGTAGTATGGCCGACGGCGTGTATACGGTGAACCGCGATCTGATGGTTACGAGCTGGAACCAGGCGGCCGAACGGATCACCGGCTGGCGGCGCGATCAGGTTATCGGCCGGCCCTGCTCGCACATTTTGCAGGCAACAGGCGAGGCCGGAACGCTCTGCATGGACGATCACTGTTTGCTCAAAGAAGCGATGGAGACCGGCGCGACGTTGACGACGGGCAACTCGGAGCGTACGATCACCCATCGTGACGGGCACGCCATTGCTATCGCCTGCAGCGTTGCCCCGCTGATCGATCACAGCGACGAGGTTGTGGGCGGGGTGTTGGTGTTTCGCGACATTTCGTCGGTACGGATGCTCGAACGTGCCAGGACCGAATTCATTGCTATGGTCTCGCACCAACTGCGCGCGCCCTTGACCGTGATGACGGTTTCAGTTGACATGCTTGCCGGCGGCTTGTTTGATTCCACCGATCAGCCGGGCATGATTCACGATGTCCAGGCCAAGTGCGCCGAGCTGGATCGTATCGTCACCGATATTGTCGATATTGCCGACGTGGTGGCCAAAGGGCTCAACAAACAGTCGGTGTCGCTGCAAGCGGTCATCTCTCAGGTGCTGGCGGCTATGCAAGGCCGTTATCCCGATCGGCCGTTTACGGTTCGGGTTGCCGACCAGTTGCCACCCGTCAGCGGCGACGCAAAATGGATATCGATCGTCCTCGAAAAGCTGCTGGATAACGCGGTCAAGTATTCGGCGCAAGGGCAGCCGGTTTTGATCCGCGCCCAGGGGCGTACGGATGACGTGATCGTTCAGGTCATCGATCGCGGGCAGGGCATTCCCGAGGAGAAAAGAGAGCGCCTCTTTGAGCCGTTTGTGCGTGGGGATGCGAGCAACACCCAAAAAGTGTATGGCACGGGCCTGGGATTGTACATTGCCAAGACGATCGTCGAGCTGCACGGTGGCAAAATCTGGGTACAGAGCCAGATTGGCCAGGGATCGTGTTTCAGTTTCAGCCTGCCATGGTGGCAGGAGGAGGGCGAAGAGGGAGTACCGTCCTGACCGCATCTGTCGGAACTTGCAAACAATCGGCGACCGGGCTGGCGTTGGCCATACCCGGTCGCGCTGATCTGGGTGGGGGATGCGAGTGGGCTTATCCCTCGATGTGTTTGACGTCGCCCGAGCCGCTGACCGTGGTCTCGACGGCGGGCTTGCCGGCATAGTACACGTCACCGCTGCCGGTGATGTGGGCGTCGAGGGTTTCGCTGACCCGGATCGTCGCCGTCCCGCTGCCGCTGATCCGGGTGCTGGCTGTCTCGCTTTCCAACGCCCGGGCCGCGTATTTGCCGGAACCCGTGATGGTGACGATTTGCGCTTTGACCTCGCCGCCTGCGATGTCCAGGCTGCCCGAGCCGCTGAGGTCCACGTCGAGCGTGCGTGCGTCCAGGTCGCCCAGTGTCAGGT
>JAFGJF010000581.1 GCA_016929205.1 Anaerolineae bacterium | reverse complement strand
GTGTTGTATTTTGTGCTCGTCGGTCCCCGCGCCGGCATCGTGTCCGGCATCGCTCACGTTGTGGCCTATGCTGCGCTGGCCTTATCCTTCCGGCTGGGGTGGCGGACGGTTGAATCGCCGATCACGATCGAGAGCAATGTCTCGCAGTTTTGGGTCGTCATTGCCTCTTTTATGCTCATCATCATCGTGATTTCTGCCGTGCAATGGCTGTTTGCCAGGGCCCAGAGGCAGATCATGTTCTCTTTGCAGGAGCGCAGCGAGGCGCTGCGTCAGGCGCGCGCGGCGAGCGAGCTTGGGCAGCGCGAATTGGCCGAGATCAACGAGACGCTCCGGCGGCAGACGGCCTATTTTGAATTGGGCGCCGAGGTAGGGCGGCTGTCGATCCAGGCGACAGACGCGGCCAAATTCGTGTCGCAGGCGGTCAGGTTGGTCCGCGAGCGGGCAAATTTGTACGATGTCAGCCTGTTTTTGCTGGACGCGAGCGGCACGGTGGCGACGCTGCAGGATTACGCTGCACAAGATGTGCTCACCGGCGTGGATCGTCCGCTGTCGCTGCCAACCGACAATAACTCCATTCTGGGACAGTGTGTGCTCACCGGTCAGGCGCGGATCGCGTCCACAAAACAGCATCTGGTGGATATGCCCGGCATTTTGCCCGAAACGCAATCCGGGTTTTGTCTGCCCCTGATCGCGCAAGACAAGGTGATGGGCACGATCCTGATCCAAAGCAGAGAGCCCAATGCCTTTCGGGAAGAGGATATCGCCCCATTGCGCACGGTCGCCGATCAAATGGCGGTGACGATCGCCTACGATCGAGCGGTACTCGAATTGCGCGAGCGCCTGAGCGAGTTGGAAACGATGCAGCGTTATTATATCCAGGAGGCCTGGAATAAATTCCTGCTCGGCCGAGGGGCCGCCCTGTTCCAATACACCCAGCCCGGCGTTGACCCGCTGGACGAACAGGACGTGGCCGAGTTCGAGCGTTTCCTGGCCCAATCCGGCTCGCCCGAGGCCGGCTTGCGCGAGGCCGGCTCGCCATCCACGCAAGATGTGGTGTTGCCGATCGAACAGCGCGGGCACGTGGTCGGCCTGCTTGGTTTACAGATGCTGGAGCAAGACAGTGGGGAGCGGTTGACCGAAGGGCAGATCGACATGGTCCACACGATTTCCGAGCAGATGGGACTGATTCTCGACAATGCGCGGCTCTTGGAAGAAGCGCGCACCCGTGCCAGCCAAGAACGTCGCGTGAGCAATATCACGGCGCGTATGCGTCAGAGCCTGGATGTGGAAACGGTGCTCAAGACGGCGGCAGACGAGATGTACCAGGCACTCAATCTGGACGAGATCGTGATCCGGCTGGCTACCCCCGATGCCGGGGACGTTCGAGAGGAGCAGTGATGTTTTCGAGGATCAGACGATTCATATCTCCTCCGGTTTTTGAGGACGAAGATAAAACGCGCACCGCGCTTCTTTTATACGTGGTCCTGGTTGTGTTTAGCGTGGTCACGGCGGCTGTATTAGCCCTGGTTTTTGCGACAGAGGGCTTGCCCTCAAGTTTCCATGAGGCCTTTATCCCGATCATTAGTGTTGGTATTCTTTCCCTGAATGTCGGGTTGTATCACATGCTGCGTCGCGGCCGCCTGAATCTTGCCGGCTCGATCCTGCTGGCGGTGTTGTGGTTGATTATCACCTTCTGGGTCTATGCTTTTTCCGGCTTGGCTGCCGACGGCAGTATGGTCATCTATCCGTTGTTTATTGTTCTTGCCGGCCTGTTGTTGGGCGGACGCGGCGCCGTCATTTTTGCGGCAATCAGCGTCCTCGCTGCCGGAGGTGTGTTTTACGTGGAGGTGAGTGGCCTGATCGATTATCCAGGTGCGCCGGCCACGTATGGTGAATTGATCATCACCGTCCTGGTGTTTGCCCTGATCGGTGTGCTGCTGCGCTATGCCGTGCGCAACCTGACCGATGCCATTGCCCGCGCGCGCCAGAACTCGCGTGCCCAGATCGAGGCCAACCGTGAGCTGGAAGCGATTCGTGCTTCGTTGGAAGAACGGGTGGCCGACCGTACCTCTGAATTGGAACGACGGGCCCGTTATCTTGGACTGTCTGCCCAGGTGGCCCGCGATGCGGCTGCTGTGCTCGACGATCCGCAGGCGCTTTTTACGCAGGTGGTGAATCTGATTGGCCAGCAGCTTGGATTCTATCACATTGCCATTTTTATGTTGGATGCCACCGGCGAGCGAGCCGTGTTGGCGGCGGCGTCCAGCGAGGGAGGGCGGCGTATGCTGGCCCGGGAGCACCAGGTGCGGATCGAGCAGGATGGTGGGATCGTTGGCGAGGTTGTGCAGCAGGGCGTGCCGCGCATTGTCCTGGACGTCAACCTGGACGTCGAATTTCACTACGAACCGGAACTGCTCGACACCCGTTCCCAGATCGCACTGCCGCTGCAGGCGCGCGGCCAGATCATTGGCGTGCTGGACGTGCAGAGCACCGAGCCGGAGGCCTTCAGTGACGAGGACGTGACCGTCTTGCAGACCCTGGCCGACCAGGTGGCTATGGCGATCAGCAACGCGCGCCTTTTCCAGCAGGCGCAGCAGGCGGTGGAGGCCGAGCGGCAGGCATACGGCCAGATGACGCAGGAAGCGTGGCGCAAGATGCTGCGCGAGCAGGCCAACCAGGGGGTGATTCGCAACGACCGCGGCCTTTCCCCTGTGGGCGAT
>JAFGJF010000088.1 GCA_016929205.1 Anaerolineae bacterium | reverse complement strand
GTGACCGGGTTGATCAAGGCCAACTTTCCGGCGCGCATTGCCTTCGCCGTCAGCACTGGAACCGATTCGCGTGTCATTTTGGATGGCATGGGTGCTGAGACACTGCTGGGCAAGGGCGATATGCTCTTTATGTCGCCAGAGTCCAGCAAACTGGTGCGCATTCAGGGCAGTTACGTTACCGACCAAGAATGTACTCGTCTGATCCAGTACTGGACCGAGTGGGCGGATGAACAAGAGTGGGAACAAGAACTTGCGCCCTGGGAACAGTTGCTGGGCCAGCACGAGGAAGAAGGCGATGAACTGCTCAGCAAGGCGATCGAAATCGTGCGCCAGCAGGGCAGCGCGTCGGCGTCTATGCTGCAGCGGCGAATGCGCATCGGTTACCCGCGCGCAGCCAGCCTGATTGACGATATGGAGGCGAGAGGCATTATCGGCCCGGCCGAAAAAGGTGGCCGTTCGCGTGAGGTGATACCCTTTGAAAACCAGGCCGAAAGCGCGCAAGTTGCGATCAAGGCAAAATCGCCATGATCTGGCTGGGCACGAGCGGCTATGGTTATGCTGACTGGCACGAGGCCTACTATCCGGCCGATCTGGCGAGCGGTGATCGTCTGGCTTTTTACGTTGCCGAGTTTGATGCGGTAGAGATCAATTACACCTATTATCGCATGCCTACAGCCGATCATATGCAGCGGCTGGTTGTCCAAACGCCGGACCGCTTTTACTTTGCCGTTAAGGCCCACCAGGATATCACGCACAAGCGAAGGGACGATCCGGTGCCTTGGGCCCAGTTCCGAGCGGCGATGGTGCCGCTGCAACAGCAGGGAAAAATGGGGGCGGTGTTGCTCCAGTTTCCGCATTCGTTTCACAACACATCACAAAACGCCGATTATATCCGGCGCTGCGCCGACCAGTTGCCTGGTCTGCCTCTGGTGGTCGAATTCAGGCACAACGATTGGATCACGCAGCGCACGCTGGCCCTGCTGCGAGAAAATGGCATCGGGTTTTGCAACGTTGATATGCCCCAATTGCCCGGCTTGCTACCCAAAACTGCGTTCGTCACCTCGCCTACGGCCTATGTGCGCTTTCACGGGCGTAACAAGGAAAAGTGGTGGCAGCATGACGAGGCGTGGGAGCGATACAGTTATTCGTATGATGAAACCGAACTCAAAGAATGGATTCCGAGGTTGAACCAGATGAACAAACGGGCGGAAAACCTGTTCGTTTTTGCCAACAATCACTGGCAAGGACAATCCGTGACCGCGATCAGGCAGCTCAAATTGCTGCTGGATGGTCATACGGCAGTTGATCCTGGCGCGATGGAAGGCCGCCCTACATCGTAAAATAGCACCATTAGAGTTTTTATGCATTTACCCAAACATCAAGATATACAAACAGATAAAGTAAGGAGATAGACATGTCAGGACATTCAAAATGGTCGACAATTAAGCGCAAAAAGGGCGCGGCAGATGCCAAAAGGGGTAAACTGTTCACCAAGATCGGCCGCGAAATCATGATCGCCGTCCGCGAAGGTGGAGCCGATCCCGAAATGAATTTCAAGCTCCGTTTGATTATGGACAAGGCTCGCCAGGCCAACATGCCCAAAGACAACGTCGAGCGTTCGATCCGCCGCGGCGCCGGACTTGAAAAGGGCGAGACCCTGGAGCAGGTCGTATACGAGGGATACGGGCCCGGTGGCACGGCGTTTATCATTCGCGCCTTGACCGACAACCGCAACCGCTCTGTAGCCGATGTGCGCAAGGTGCTGACGCGCGCCGGTGGAAACCTGGGTGAAAACGGCTGCGTGGCCTGGATGTTTGAGCAAAAAGGCTACATTACCATTCCCTTGAACGGGCACGATCCTGACGCCTTGTTCGAATTGGCGCTCGAAGCGGGAGCCGATGACATCGTCATCGGTGAGGATACCGTAGAGGTCTATTCTCAGGTTGCGGATTTTCAGCCCGTACAGGAAGCACTGGTCGAGCAGAACATCGAGATGGATATCGCCGAGCTGGCAATGATCCCAAAAACGACGATGGACCTCGATCCCGACAAAGGGGTCAAGGTGATGAGCCTGGTCGATGCCCTGGATGAACTCGAAGACGTGGAAAGGGTATTCACCAACCTCAACATTACCGACGAACTGGTGGAACAGTACGCTGCGGAACAGGGATAATGCTGGTTTTGGGATTGGATCCGGGACTGGCGATCACGGGATATGGCCTGGTGCGAGAAACCGAGTCCGGCGACCTGGAACTGGTTGACTATGGCGCGATTACGACGCCAGCCGGGGATTCGGTTCCCGACCGATTGCTTGCCATCGATCGCGAACTGGGCACGCTTATCGCCAGGCATCATCCGGATGTTGCTGCCATTGAAGAGTTGTTCTTTAGCAGAAACGTCACGACCGCAATGATCGTCGGCCAGGCGCGGGGTGTGATCATTCTCGGCGCAGCGCGCTCCGGTTTGCCGGTCTTTGAATATAAACCGATGGCTATCAAACAAGCTATCGCCGGGTATGGCAAAGCGCCCAAATCCCAGGTGCAGGAAATGGTACGCATCTTGCTCAATCTGGACTGCATTCCACGGCCCGACGATGCCGCCGACGGCATTGCCGTGGCCGTATGTCACATCCACAATAACCGGTTGGCAGGACTGATCGCCAGTGCGTCGAGTGTGCCGAGGTAGATATGATCGCCAGTATTGAAGGACGTTTGGCCAGTATCGAGCAGGATGCTGTTATCATTCAGGTTGGGGGCCTGGGGCTTCGCGTGCACGTGCCAGCCACATTCCTCAGGCAATGTGGTGCTGTGGGAAGCACGGTTTCGCTGTACACCTATTTGCATGTGCGCGAAACCGAACTCTCTCTTTACGGCTGCGCAACTCAAGACGAGTTGCAGACCTTTAAACTTTTGCTGGGCGTTTCCGGCGTTGGCCCCAAAGTCGGGCTGGCGATGTTATCCAATCTCGCCCTCGACAATTTACATTCTGCCATTGCCAACGAACAGACAAATGTCCTGTCGCAGGTGCCGGGCATCGGCACCAAGACCGCGCAAAAGATCATCTTGGATCTCAAAGACAAAATGCGAGCCGTCCCGGGCGTCGCGCCAGCGCCGGAAATCACAGAACAAGATACCGAAGTCATTGCTGCCCTTGTCTCTCTAGGTTACAGCGTCGTTGAAGCACAGACGGCCTTGCAAAATATTCCTTCGACCGCACGAGGCGTCGAAGAGCGATTGCGCGCGGCACTTTCCTACCTGGGGTTATAGTTTTACTGTTGTGGAAAAAGCCATCACAGTTGATGCTTCTACCCACAAGGAGCGAGCACACCGATGGATTGGAATGTGACGGAAAGCTATAGCAAGATTATCGTTATTGATGACGATTCACTGAATAGACAGCTCATAGATACTTATCTTTCTCAGATTGGCTACCAGGTGTGCAGCGCCATTAACGGTGAAGAGGGTCTTGCTATGGTTCGTCAAGAAAGGCCCGATCTGATCCTGCTGGACATTATGATGCCGGACATAGATGGGTACGAGGTTTGTCGTCAAGTCCGCGCCGATCCTGAATTTGCCTACATTCCTATCGTCATGGTCACAGCGTTGCGAGAAACCGAACAGCGTATTGCCGCGTTGGAATCGGGGGCAGATGATTTTTTGAGTAAACCGTTTAGCGTTTATGACCTGGCAGCACGGGTGAAATCGCTCCTGCGTATCAAGCATCAGCACGACGAACTGGAGCGCCGGAACAAGCTGTTTTATCACGTGATGACCCGCTACATGGCGCCCGAAGTATCAGAACAAATCTTGACCAATCCCGAACGATATCTCCAGTTGGGCGGTGAGAGCCGCCAGATCACCGTTCTCTTTGCCGACATTCGAGGGTTCACGCGTTATGCCCAGACGCACAGCCCCAAGCGCGTTGTTGAGCTCTTGAACTCTATTTTCAAAGAGCTGGCCGAGACAATCCTCACATGGCGGGGAACGCTTGACAAATTTATGGGCGATGCAATGATGGCGATTTACGGCGCTCCTATCAGCTATCAGGATGACACACTGCGCGCGGCACTGACTGCCCTGGAAATGAGAGCGGCGTTCAGTCGTTTGCAGGAAACCTGGACCGACGAGCAGGAGTGCAAACTGGGATTAGGCATTGGCATCCACACCGGTGAGGCCGTTGTCGGCAACGTTGGCACCGAACGCTTGATGAATTATACCGCCATCGGAGATACCGTAAACATTGCCCAGCGGTTGGAGGAACTCGCCCAAGGCGGGCACATTTTGATTAGCGAGGAGACGTACCGGCGGATTGAATCGCGTGCCAAAGGCGTGCTCTTTGGCGTCCAGACCCTGCGCGGCAGGGAGCAAGAAACAACCATCTATCAGTTGACCGATATGTTGATGTGAGTGCGTTTCGAAATGAACGTACAAGTGCGTGTTGGTAAGTGCGTGCTGGTAAGTGCGTGCTGGATTATTTCAATCCAGCACGCACTCGTTTTTTGCGACAGGATGCTGCACATAGACGGCCAATTGCCTCACTGTCGCTGCGTCGCCAACGTTATCTCAGCTTTGACTTGGGAATGAATGAATAGCGGACTGCATTTCCGGCGAGCAACAAAACGCCCAAAAAGATGAGCAGTGCCGGTCCGGCCAATCTGAACAGCCACCATCCTGCAAACATGGCCGACATGGATACGATTGCCATCATCCCAATCAGGCCGACACCAGACAGCGTGCACAGAATGAGCCCAGCCAGCAGCAATCCCGGTCGTTTCTTCCTGGCACCGATAAAGAGCAGAGCCAGCCCTATAGAAAGGGGCTCGATCGTCCACATCACAGCCCAAACGTCCCACAAGCCGGTGATGGCACAAAACTGGAACAGCAACCCATTCGCACCGATGATAAAAGCTGGAATGCACAACCAGATGACGCGCATATATGCGGCGGCAGCGATAAATCCGGCCGCAACCGACAAGACCTCGAGCGGCCACAACCATTCCCAGGCACTCCACCAGTTAAAGACGCTGGCAAAGGTCAAGATCGCACCGGTGGTCAGAATCGGAATGCCTGGAATAAACAATCCTCCCAGCCCACGCCGGTTTCGCACCAACAGTGGCGGCAGAATAAAGCACCAGCCCACGCCGGAGACGGTAAGCGGCCACAGCCGCAGCAATCCGTTGTGCAATATGCGTATGCCCAGCATAGGCATCAACACCGTAGATGCCAAAGCCATCAGTCCTACTATGATCAGCCCTAGACCAACAAAAGCCGACAATCGTTTATCCATCGTTTCACCTCTTTCACTCAACTAGACAGTTTGTTGTAAATAGAATATCATACTCACGATCCGGTTGCCTATCCACCAGCTAACAATCAGCTATTAGCTATGTGCATGATGTGACAAAACGAAGGACTTGATGTATAGTGTAGCCAGATCAGACAGATCGCGTATGGAAATCGGCATCACGGGAAACGATGCCATGGAAAACGATGCCAATGAAATGGTCGCACATTGAGCGCACGCGCCGCATATTGTCGCGCGAACAGGGAATGATCATCAAGGATTGGGGGGGCAAACTTGCCATTGCGCTTGTCTATCCCAATTCGTATCATGTCGGCATGTCCAGTCTGGGATTCCAAACGGTCTATCGCCTATTCAACGTTCATCAAGACGTCGTCTGCGAACGCGTCTTTTGGCAGCCTCGATTCGCTCCCGATGATCCTATCTTGTCAATCGAGACACAGCGCGCGATGGCTGATTTTGACATCATTGCATTTTCGATCTCGTTCGAGTTGGATTATCCGCACGTGGTCCAAATCCTGCGCCAGGCTGGCGTTCCGCTGCTGGCTCGCGAGCGTGACCGCGACTGGCCGCTCATCATCGCCGGAGGACCGGCTGTCTCGGCCAATCCACTGCCGCTGGCGGATTTTGTGGATGGTTTTGTGATCGGTGAGGTCGAACCGGTCGCCGAACGATTGATCGGCACGCTGCGCGACAACGCATTTGAACGGCGTGACGCATTATGGAGAATGCTGTCGCAGATTCCCGGCGTATACGTTCCCCACCTGGATTCTGACCATCCACGGCCAGTCCAACGCCAGTGGGTGCAAGACTTGGATAGCCATCCGACGGTGACTGTGATTCACACACCAGATACGGAATTTGGCGATATGCACCTGATCGAGGTGGCGAGAGGATGCGGTCGCGGCTGCCGATTTTGTCTGGCCGGGTTCATTACCCGCCCCAAGCGTGAATACGGCATCGACACTATACTTGAACAGGCACGGCAGGGGCTGACAAAAAGAAAGCGGATCGGATTGGTGGGCGCGGCCGTATCCGATTATTCGCAAATTGATGACCTGGCTTTACAATTGCGGGAAATGGGAGCACAAATATCTGTTTCGTCTTTACGTGTCAGCCCGCTCTCAGAGCCTTTGCTCAAGGCGCTAGCCGAAAGCGGCGCAAAAACGTTAACCCTTGCTCCTGAGGCCGGGTCAGAACGATTGCGACAGATCATCAACAAGGGTGTCACTGAATCAGACCTAATCTACGCGGTCGAACGAGCGGCACATTACCGCTTCAGAAACCTCAAGTTGTACTTTATGATTGGTCTGCCAACAGAGACGGACGAGGATATCAGCGCCATAGCGGCTCTTTGCCGACAGGCTGCGACACGTTTTCCCGGTCGTGTTATGGCAAACGTCACGCCTTTTGTCCCCAAGGCGCACACGCCCTTTCAGTGGATAGCAATGGCGCCGCTTGAAGTGCTTGACACCAGGTTGAAACGGTTGAACAAAGTCTTGAAACAGCAGAACATCGAACTCGGAAGCGAAAGTCCCCAATGGGCGGTCATACAAGGCCTGCTGGCGCGTGGAGACAAAAAACTGGGATCTGTCCTATCATCGCTGCGCGGAACATCGCAGAGAGCGTGGAAACTGGCAGCACAGGAACATGGCGTAACCGTTTCCGGGGACGCGCCGAGCGATCCACTGCCCTGGGGATTCATCGAGTCGGGTGTGCGCACCGGCTATTTGGAACGAGAATGGCAGCGTGCTCAAACCGGATCCCCATCCATCCCATGTCCGCCGGATGGATGCACACGCTGCGGCGTGTGCGAACCCGGCGAATAGGAAAACGGCTCTATCTCGGCCTAAAGCCATGATAGAGCCGTAACACAGTCAG
The DNA here is from genome assembly GCA_016929205.1 of Anaerolineae bacterium. The sequence goes on along the minus strand of JAFGJF010000088.1, from coordinate 901 downwards.
AGAAGGGCGTTGTATAGGCCACCTAGCCGGTGCGGCGCAGTCTTCTGATGCCCAACAACGTACCTGCCAACAAGACCCCCGCGATGGGCAAAATGGACGCAACGCCCGTTACGGGAAGGACATGGTTTGTCGTTTCTACGATTTTGATCTCTGATTTCACCTGGCTGGCTACGTTCTCCCGATAATAGACGGCAGCCTGGTTGGTAATGACTTGATCCAAGGCTGCCTTGGCATCTACCTTGGCCATAATCGTCACCGTTGCCGACGTGTCCGCCGCGATCGGTCCTAATTCAGCCCAAACAAGCCCTCGATCCCAGCTCACGGTTCCCTGGCTAACCGTGGCATTGACATAGGACAAGCCTTCGGGCAAATAGTCGGCCACAATGACCTGGTTTACCCAATCATCCCATTGATTGTTCACGGTGATGATAAAGGACATGCTGTCATCTTGTTTGGCCTCTTGCGCAGACGCAACCATCTCGATGGTGACGATGGGCTCCAGCAGCTTGCCCTCGGGATAGAACGCCATATTGACGATCAATTCCTCGCCTACCTTGACGTTCACGGGCAAATCTTGTGTAAACGAGCGCAGCTCTTGGCGGTTGGCGGGAACGACGGCGCTCAAAAAAGCAACCTCGTTACCGATGTCCTGGTATTTGTATTGCCCGTTGTCATCCGTCTCGACCGGAATCTCCCAGCCATCGCCTTTCAGTACGACTTGCACGCCGGCAGGCATATAGCCCTCTCCCCAATCCAGGATGCCGCCATGCAGACGTGGAGGGTGCATCGGGGGGAGCGGTGTGGGGGTGAGTGTCGGCCTGTCTTGCCCCGCAGGGCTGGCAACGACGGGCTCAGCATTCAGCCAGGACACAAACAATACGAAACACGTCACTCCAATAGC
>JAFGJF010000580.1 GCA_016929205.1 Anaerolineae bacterium | reverse complement strand
GCGATGCGCGACAGGACGCGCGCCAGGTGAGGGCGAACCCGGGTCACGTGCTCGACCAGGTGCGGTTTTGCCCGTTCAACCTGCTTGTAATAGTTGACAAAGGTTGCTTCAAAAGCATCCCGCAGCGATTGAGCTTTGTAAGCGGATCCCAATTGGTCGAGGTTGGGCGGCTCTTTGAGCCATTCGACCATCCGGGCGTGATCGTAGGTGCCAAAGAGCGCGCCGGTCGGCTGCAAGGTCAGCAGGGCGACGTTGCCCGTCTCGTCGGCGGCGTAATGCACGGTGGGGAACACGTCCAGTTTTTTGCCGGCGCGGTGCGACTTGCGGACAAAGGCCGCCCCCATATCCAGGTGGTCGTCGTCCGAGGCGAATGTCGCCGTTCGAGCCAGGTTTGGGGGAAGCGATGGGCCGTCCTTTTGTCCGGCGGTCACGATGTGACCATTCAGGCACAGCATCTTTTCCAATGGCTCTGATCGAACCGCGCCGTGAGCCAGGATGCGGCGGGCGATGCACGAGATGCAGATCGGCTCCGGCTCGCCGCGAAACTCGTGTGCGGCCTTGCGTAAATCGTCATCGTCTCGCATCTGCTCGTTGAATGCCTCATAGATGGGCTGCGTCTCGCAGACCTGGCAGATGTCGTGGACGGAGCCGTCGTCGCCGCCGGGCAGCTCGAGGTCGGCCTGGACGGCGCGCCATTCTCGCCGGGAAAAGTCCAGGTGGTCGAGGCTGGCTGCGTAGGCTCGAACCAACGTTTCGGCAAAACGAGCATTAAAGTCGTCAAAGCGTTCCCCGGGCTTTTCGATTTCGGCTTTGGGTTCGACTTTGACCGGGATCGACCGGATGCCGTAGGCCAGCGAGTGCAATTGGCGGCGAAGCGTATGCCGTTCCGACATCCAGTCGAGCGGCTGGCTGGCGCGCCGGAAATCGCGTTCCAGTTGGCCCAGCAGATCGCCGGTGACGCGCTCGACGGCGGCGGCGTAAGCACGGCCGATCGTTTCTTCGATCTGCGACGACGCCATACAGCCGGGCAAATAATAGACCAGGTCAAAGGGCGTGCGGGTGAGGACCAAATAGTCTCCCAGGCCGGGCACGCCCAACGCGCCGGCCATCGTCTCGACCAGCGCGTCGAGGGTGAGTTGGGCCAGTTTGCGCGTGCCGTGCAGGTCGTCGAGGCGCACGGCGTTATTGAACAGATCCTCATGCCCGGACAGCGAGAGGCGCACCAGGTAGCCGTCGAGGTGGTGCATGGCCAGGTCATACGTTTGCGCGCGTGCGTCGCGCAGCGGTTGCCCACCCAGCAAGATGTCCCGTTCTCGCAGCACGATCTGCTGGGCCATAAAGTCCGGCTGGGCAGCCTCCAGGTTGCGGTACAGGACAAAGGCCAGCACACCGCTGAGGTGAGCGTGTGCCTGGAGGGTGGTGTCGTTCACCGGCGGGTAGGTGCGCTCGGGGTAAAAGGCTGTGCAGGCCAGCAGCGCTTGCAACGCCAACTCGTGTTGTGCGGCGGAGGGGATGGGACCGTAACGCTGCCGGTCATTCCCTCTGATATTGTCCGGGCCCACGATCTGTGACAGAAGGGCGATCGTCTCGGGCGCCAGCGCCGGGGTGGCCTCGGGATCGGGCCACGTTTCCAGGTAGGCCAGGTGGGCCAGGTGGGCGTCGGTAACGCTGTCCTGGGGAACGTTGAACGCGTCGTTGAACACGGGGCTGTGCTGTGGCAGGCGCGAAAAGGGATTTTGCCACGAGTGCCGGGCCTCCGGGCCCTGCGGACCGCCGGGATTCTGTTCCATAAACGAGTAGAGCGTGGCTGCCGCCACGTCCAGGGTATTGGCCATAGCTATGACGGCCGGCAGGGTGCGCACGCTGTTCGCCTGATCCCGGTACCAGCTCAGGTGTTGATACAGGCTCCCCCAATGGTGGGCCATGGCCACCAGCGCCTCGTCCGGGCAGCCGGCCGCGTAGAGCAGCAGGTAGCCCAGGATGCCGTGCCGCTCGCTGTTCATATAAAAGGGCTTGCCAACGTCGTGCCAGGCCAGGCCGCGTACCAAACTGTTAATGTCGATCAACACCCACCTCCTTTGGAGAGTGGCTCGCGCCGCCGCGACGCACTATGTCCTCAGGCGTTGCAGATCCGCTTGCAACGATACAAGCTCGGTTTCTACCGCGCGGCGATCCTCTTCCAACGCATCGAGCCGCATTTGCAGCACCGTTTTTCTCTCTCCGTCCAGCTCCAGGGCCAGATCGCGTATCACCGCCTCGACGCGCGCGTTCAAAACGTCACAGTAGATTCGTTTTTCCTCGATCCGTTGTTGAATCTGCGCTCTTGACGTATCCGGGGCCGCCGGCGAGCGATCCGCGAACAGGCGGCGTTTTTCGATGAACGTGCTACGGACCTGCTCTACCCGGGCCAGGCTGGCGGCCTGCCGGTAAACCTTTCGGTGCCCGCCCAGCGGCTGCTGTGCAAAGCCCAGTAGATCGTCTGCAAAGTCGAGCAGGCCGTTTGTGGGCGTGCGGTCGAGCAGGTCGGCCAGCAGATCGTACAAAAACGCCTCGATGCGAGCCAGTTCGATCCGGCTGTGTAGTTTCCAGTACAAGTGATGGCGATAGCGGCGGTTCTCCGGCCACCTCACGCAGATCACCGAATTGAGCCGTCCCCACTTGATATAATCTCCCTCGTATTTGCCATAGTCGGGCGTCGTGTACGGATCGGCCAGCCGGGATGCGATCTGTTGCCAGCGCGGCTCGCCGGTGACGAGGCCACACGCTGCCTTGGGGTGAGCCTGCAGCGCGTCCGGCGGCGTGATGCGGTTCAGACAGAGCAGCGTCGAAAGCGGGGCATCACCCGGGTTCTCCCTCAAGAACGCGGGCGGCGTATGGTGCTCGAACAGCGACTGTTGCAGCGTGTCGAATGCGGCAGACAGGATCTGCTTGGTGGTATAGCGGGGGTGTGTGCCGCCCACCCAATGCCCGCCGGCCACCTCAAATACCAACGGCAGCCCACCACGGCGCACGTGCGAAAGGGTGTTGGTGAGGTGGATGAACTGGGTCACATCCAACCCGGACTTGGAAAAAAATTCGGTACACAACAGCGCATTGACCACGCCGTAGGGAAAGAGGTGCAGTTTGAGCCGGGGACGCAGGTGAAAAACCGGTGTATCTTGCGGCGGGTTCAGCAGGCGAAACGACCAGTTGGCTTGTATGAGGTAGGGATAGTGCCCGCGCCCGGTGTGCGGCGCGTCGAGCTTCGGCAGCACCCAGCCGCCGGTCAGTTCTTCGCCCTCTTGGTCATACTGGTACAGCTTGCCGCTCTGGGGGGCCGATACCGGCCCCAGGCGGCGGACAAACGGCCCCGTACGTCCCCCACCCGCGCCGTATATCCGCGCCCATATGACGCGGGTGCCGACATCGATACCCGATTCCGGCGACGTTCCCAGCGCCAGCGGGCGCAGCAGCTTGTACAGTGTGTTCGGCGATTCAAGCAAGTCGGGCAGATAGGCGAGGGCGGATTGGATCAGGTATGCCTGGTGAATCTTGACCATCTCGTTTTCTTTTCCAACGCATCAAGCCGGGCAGTAAGGGAGCCTGTCGAGGATAACCTCGGCAGGCAGTGAGCGTCACCACTCATCATCCCTTACCGCCCGGCTTGTTATAAACCAAGTGTGTCTCTTTGCCGGTCTGGTGGTTGACATAGCACCCGTTTTGACGATCACGAGGTAACCTCCTTTCCGGAAAGAGCGATCATTGCTTTGCCTGATGTGCTCAAACAACGAGCCAACTATTGTCTACATGATATACAGATCCGAAAGAATTGTCAAGTCGTGTATTTTTAAGTATTACCAAGTATCTTGATCCCTCCCTCAATCCCCCCGTGGAGGTGAAGGTGTGCCGGGCAAGCACGCACGCCAGCCGTGGAGACGCAAAATCTGTTGCATCTCTACACAAACGGTCGCAAACCTCTCTTCAATGAGGCCAGTATTCCGGCGTGAGTATGGCAATGGATACTAAACTTTTGATAAAAGTCGCAAACCTCTCTTCAATGAGGCCAGCATCCCGACTCGCCTTTTGTCACCATACAAGATATGACTCTCCTGAAAAAACTATTTCACCGCCAAGGTCGCAGGCAGTGGAGTTCACTGCAGCGCAAAGAAAACAAATCATCTCTCTCCTCTCTATCTCCTCGCTTCCCAAATCTCGACGATCTCGCGGTGTTCGGGCACGTTCTCCAGGAACGATGTGCGCAGCGCCGGGTCCGAGATCTGCCCCGCCCGCTGCTGGAGCAGGTTGTAAGCATTGGACAGGATGACCACCGCCTGCTCGTTGTTCACGGCGCGCAGCACGAGGTAGACGGTGAGCATCACCCGCAGCGGGTGTTCGGCGCCCTCGAGGGCGGGGTGGTCGCCCAGGTAAGGCAGGATCTCGGCGACAAAACCTTGCGCCTGGGTCAGGCCCTGCCCGATCAAGGTGCTCGAATCGGCGGTCAGGTTGGCCCACGATTCCGCGCCATAGCTCGAGGTAAAGGCCGTCAACGCCACCCGCGCCAGGCCGGCCCAGTCTTCGACGGCGTAATAAGGCTGCTCCAGGTCGCGGTGAATCGCCAGGGCCTGCCAAAAGAAAGAGCGAGCCTGGCCATGTTTGCCCTGGGCCACCGAGACCTCGCCCAGTTGACCGAGGACGATGCCCTCGCCAACCTTGAAATCGACCTCACGGCACAGATCCAGCGCGCGCTGCAGCGTCGTTTCCGCATGCGCGTACTCTGCCTGTGCATAGAGCACTTCGCCCAGGTTGAGCAGCGTGGTCGCCATGCCGCGCCGGTCGCCGATCTCGCGCTTGACGTGCAGCGACTGCTGCAGCAGCATCTCGGCCTGGGCGAACTCGCCCAAAAACAGAGACACCAGCCCAAGGTTGTTCAAGGTGTGACCCTCGGCCTGCCGGTTATGCGTCTGGCGATTCAGGCGCAGCGCCTGCTCGTAATAGCCGCGTGAGTGGTCATATTCACCCAGTACGTCCGAGACCACGCCCAGGTCATTCAGCGTCGCCCCTTCCTCCCGCCGGTCACCCGTCTGGCGGTGGATGTCCAACGACTGCTCGAAATAAACGCGCGCCTCTGCATACTGACCTTGCCCGTGCGCGACCTTGCCCAGGGAACGCAGCGCCGTGCCTTCGCCGCGCTTGTTTCCCTCCGACCGGCACAGTTCCAACATTTGCCGGTTATAGTCTCTGGCAATCGCATACTCGCGACGGCGCAGGGCGATGGTGCCCAACTCTTGCAGCACGCGCGCTCGCTGCCGCGCGCACGAAACATCGGACTCGGTGGTGTCCAGATGGCAAAAGGCGGGCAAGGCACGCTCCAGCAGCGGTTGGGCCATCTGATCCTCACCCAAAAACGAGAGCACCTGGCCCAACGCCAGGTCGAGGCTGGCCCGCTGCTCGGCAGCCAGCTCTCGCTCGGCCAAGCGCGCCAGGAGCAGGTGCAGCGTGCGGGCCTGGCCGCGATCGATCGCCGCCTCGACGTCGACCGTCGCCAGGCGGACAGCGCGGTCAAACTGCCCGGCACGCTCGTAATGGCGGGCAGCGCGCAGGGCGTCAAATTCCTCGTGTTCGTAATAGGCCGCCGCGCGCTCGTGCATCACCTGCCGCTGGCCGCGGCTCAAGCCATCATAGTAAAAATGGCGCACGACACCATTCATGGTATACTCGCGCCCGGTGGTCTCCGGCGCGGCCGTGGTCCCCCGCGCGG
>JAFGJF010000579.1 GCA_016929205.1 Anaerolineae bacterium | reverse complement strand
AGAACTGCAGCGCCTGTCCGAAGAGCGGCAGCGAAACAACCTGGAAGAGTGGGAGGCACAGTCCGAGCGGCGGTGGCAGCGCGAAAAACTGCTTTGGGAACAGCAGTGGCACGATCACGGTCGCCGGGAAGCAGAGGAATTGGAACGACTCACATTGGTCGAGGAGCGCAGCAGCGACAACGAAGAACAGGTCGGATATCTCTGGGAAACGCTGAACGACGATATCCGCATGCGCAACGAGGCGTCGCAAAACCACCTGATCAAAATACAAGAACAGGCCCAGACGCGAAGAAGCAAAAGAAAACTTCGCCCCCAACGAGGATAATCGAAATGCATGTCATCGGCACGGCCGGCCACGTCGATCACGGCAAATCCACGCTCGTCAAAGCCCTGACCGGCATCGACCCGGATCGCTTGCAGGCAGAAAAAGAGCGCGAGATGAGCATTGTCCTCGGTTTCGCCTGGCTCACTCTGCCTGGCGGGGAACAGATTGGCATCGTCGACGTGCCGGGACACCGCGACTTTATCAAAAACATGCTGGCCGGTGTGGGTGGCATTGATGCGGCCCTGTTCGTCATTGCTGCCGACGAAGGCGTGATGCCTCAAACTCGCGAACATTTGGCCATACTCGATCTGATCCAGGTCAACGGCGGCGTCATCGCCCTGACCAAGATCGACCTGGTGGACGATGAGGAATGGCTCGAATTGGTTATGGCCGACGTGATGGAGCAAGTCGAAGGCACCCGGCTGGAGAACGCGCCGATTGTGCCTGTTTCGGCGGCAACGGGCGAGGGGCTCGACGTGCTGCTCGCCGAACTGGAAACGTGCCTGCAAAACGTGCCCCTGCGAACGAACCAGGGACGGCCACGCCTTTCCATCGACCGCGTATTTACCATAGCCGGTTTCGGCACCGTCGTGACCGGCACCCTGGTCGGGGGCGAATTGAACGTCGGCGACGAGGTCGAGATCTTGCCTTCTGGCCGGCGGGCGCGCATTCGTGGCTTGCAAACGCACAAAACCAAGATCGAACAGGCGCTGCCGGGCAGCCGTGTAGCGGTCAATCTCGGCGGGATCAGCAAAGACGAAATTCAGACCGGCGAAACGGTCACCTTGCCCGGGTTGATGACCTCGACCCGCCTGATCGACGTCGAGCTCTCATACCTCGCCAATGCCCCGCAGCCGTTGAAACACAACACCCAGGTCGATTTCTTTTGCGGCGCGGCCGAGATCCCGGCCCACGTGCGCCTGCTGGGTGCAAACGCCTTTCAGCCCGGCGAGACTGGCTGGGCCCAACTGGTCCTTCGCGACCCCGTGGCTCTGACGCGCGGCGACCGCTTTATCCTGCGCTGGCTCTCGCCGAGCATCACCATTGGCGGCGGGACCATCGTCGACCCCACCCCGCATCACCGTCACCGGCGTTTCAAAGCCAACGTCATCGAACAACTGGAAACGCTGGCTTTTGGGTCCCCGGACGAGGTCGTCCTGCAATCGTTGGAACAACAGCAGCCCGTCGAGGCGCGCAACCTTTTTGCCAGCATCGCGTTGCCCGCCGAGACAATTAACGACGCGCTCAAGGTGCTGTTGGCAGAGAAACAGATCCTTGTGCTGGACGATTTTACCAAGCCGGCAGCCTCCAACCTGGCCTCAAGCGCATCCATTTTGATGACCGGAAACGGCTGGCGCGACCTGGAAACGCGGTTATCGGCCATCTTGTCGGCCTACCATACCTCGTGGCCGCTTCGCCGAGGCATACCCCGTGAAGAATTACGCAGCCGCCTGCAAGAACGCAACCAGGATATCAGCGGCCGGCTCTTTAACCAGATCGTCGCCCGTGCCGTCCATACCGGCTGCGTGAACGGCGACGAAGCAACTGTCTGGCTGGCCAGCCACAGCGTCCACTTTGATCCTGAACAGCAGGCTAAAATCGATGCCCTGGTGGCAACCTTTCGCCGCGCCCCCTACGCAACGCCCTCGACAGCCGACTGCGAGAGCCAACTGGGTATAGAGTTGTTCAACGCGCTCCTCGAAACCGGGACGCTGGTTCAGGCCAATGCCGATGTGCTTTATCTCGGCGAGACCTTTGACCAGATCAAAGAACGGATTATCGGTCGCATCCGCAACCAGGGTGATATCACCCTCGCCCAGGTGCGCGATATGTTTGATACCAGCCGCAAGTACGCCGTGGCTATGCTCGAATGCCTTGACGAGCAGCGTATCACCAGGCGTCAGGGCGACGTCCGCGTATTACGCTAACGACATTCATTGAGCGATCCGAGCGCCCCCTCGTCCCATCAAGCGCAGCAGACCCCGTCCAACCCAATACGGGATCACCAGATTCACGATCGGTATACAAGCGATGACAAACACATATGCCGACTTGTATCGTACAATAAAGGGGTTAGCAACATCCCATCCTTTGCCGCCGATCCAAGCGACACCAAACGTAATCGCCATTAACAGGATGCCACCAAGCGTTGGTCTGCGATCCACGAGTTTGAACGAGAGCCAAACCAGGCCAATAACGACAGCGATGACGACGATACCGATACAGTACACGATTACCTTGGGTTTCATTGCTTCCTCCTAGCCCTTTTCAGAGCACCCATTCACCAACATCTATGCCGTTCTAGCAGGAGAGCTTTTTTTTTTCTACCACCAGTGTACCATATCAGTATTGCCATCTCGTCACCGAGATGTAAACATCTTGTAACCAGTTCGATATCACTCACTTTGTCAAGATGGCCCGCGCCGCGATCAATCCCGTCGCCGAAGCCTGCACCAGGCCGCGCGTCACCCCGGCTCCGTCTCCGCAGGCATACAGATTCTTTACTTCGGTCTCCATCTCGGGCGAAAGCTGCAGGCGGTTCGAGTAAAACTTGACCTCGACGCCATACAGCAGCGTGTGCCGCGAGGCCACACCCGGGGCAATCTCATCCATAGCATGCAAGATCTCGAGGATATCAACCACATAGCGGTACGGCAGCACCAGGTTGAGATCACCCGGCGTCGCTCCGGCCATCGTCGGTGTCACCACCGAACGCCCAAGCCGCTTGGCCGTCGAGCGCCGCCCCGATTCCAGATCGCCCAGGCGCTGCACAATGATCCCGCCGCTTAACAAATTGGCCAGGCGGGCAACGCTCTTGCCGTAGGCGATCGGATCGTCAAATGGTTCGGTAAAGGTCTTGCTGACCAGGATCGCAAAATTGGTGTTGGCTGTCTTGCGGTCGGCGAACGAGTGACCGTTGACCGTCATCACGTCGCCGGCAAACTCGGTACTCACCTCGCCATAGGGGCACATACAAAACGTGCGCACCTTGTCGTCAAAGGCTCCGGTGTAATAAATAAACTTGGACTCGTAGACCAGCTTGGTGATCGGCTCCATAACCACGGCCGGCAGCTCGACCCGTACACCCAGGTCGACCGGATTGCGCGCTTGCGTCAGGTCCAGCGCGCCGGCAACCTCCTTGAGCCACGCCGCCCCCTCGCGTCCCGGGGCAACGATCACCGCACCAGCGTCAATACGTTCGCCTTTCTCCGTTTCGATGCCCGACACGCGCCCGTTTTCGGTTACGATCCGTGCTACTGGCGTCCGTGTGCGTACAGTCACCCCACGTTCTCGCAGTTCATTACGCATACGCCGCATAATATCGACGCTACGATCGGTGCCCATATGGCGGATCGGCACCGAAATGAAACTCAATGAGGCCTTGGCTGCCCGCTTTTCCAGCTGTTCGATCTCGTCGTTCATTTGACCATAAACGAGATCCGGCGCGCCATAATGACGATACATCCCGTCGACCTCGCCGACCAACTGTGTCGCCCGCTTTTCGCCCAAGATATCGGCCAAATGCCCGCCCACAGCGGGCGAAAGTGTCAGCTTGCCATCCGAAAACGCCCCTGCCCCGCCCCAGCCGGTCATGATCGCGCATGGCCGGCAGTTACGACACACCCCATCCGGTTCGCGCGCCGGGCAGCGGCGTTTGTCAATGTCGGGACCCTTGTCAAGAATAGCAACGCGCAGGCCGTTCTGCTTGCTCAATTCGAGCGCCGCAAAAATCCCTGCCGGTCCGGCGCCGATGATCACGACATCATAACTTGTTTGTTCCATATCTAGCTCCACAATCGATCGTGCGACCGTTCCTTGTCCCATGCGTCAGTCGGTTCAAAGTACCCGGGATCGTCAGGATCGATAAACTGTTTGGCTACCTCCTCGTTAATATCCTCAAAGCCCAGACCAGGCGTCTCAGGCACCTCAATATGCCCATCCCGAATGATCGGATTGGCGATGCCGGTCATGAGGTCGTTCCATTGCGGGTGATCGACTGAATGGTTTTCAAGAACCAGGAAATTCTCCGTCGCTGCTGCGCAATGTACCGCCGCCAGCGCCGCGACCGGCGAGCCGGCCATATGCATCGCCATAGACACCCCATAATCTTGTGCCATATCACCGATTTTTTTCGTCTCCAAAATGCCGCCCGACGAGGCCAGATCGGGATGAATGATCGACACCGCGCGCGTCTCAAACAGTGGCTTGAACCCTTCCTTGAGATAAATGTCCTCGCCGGTGCAGACTGGCGTGCTGACCGCTCGCGAAAGGCGCACGTATTGGTCCGTAAACTGCCAGGGAATCATATCCTCGTACCAGGCCAGCGTGAACTGATCCAGCGCCTGTCCCAATCGAATGCACGACTCTAGGCCCAGGTGGCCAAAATGATCGACGGCCAGTGGGATCTCGTAACCAATCTCTTTCCGCACTGCGGCCACGTAATCGCACAAGACGTCGATCCCCTTTTCGGTGATCTGGATCCCGGTAAAGGGATGCATCACGGTGTAGGTTTGCAGCATGCCCGGTGGTGCGATCAACGTGTCGGGAATATCCCTGAGCAGGCGAATGCCCACATCCATCTTGAGAAACTTGAATCCTTGCTCCATCCTCGCCTTGAGCCGACGTCCCATCTCACGCCCGTCGGGCACCGAATGGGTATCACAGTAGCACAAAACCTTGTCGCGGAACTTGCCGCCAGCGAGCATGTACGCTGGCACGCCGTAGGCTTTGCCGGCCAGGTCCATCAATGCCATCTCGATGCCACACACGCCACCCGCCTGCCGCGCGTGGTGGCCAAACTGCTTGATCTTGCGGAACAGTTTGTCCACGTTGCACGGGTTTTCGCCCAGCAGGCGGCTTTTGAGCATCAACGCGTACGTCTTGCTTGCACCATCACGCACCTCGCCGTAGCCAACGAGTCCCTGGTTGGTATCCATGCGGATCAACGAACAACGCATTGGCAGGCCTTTGAGGTTAACGACGCGCAAGTCGGTGATCGCGAGTTGAGACGGTCTGGAATGACGATCCACGTATTGTTCACTGATTTGGTTCACTAGAACACTCCTCCAATTTGACAATCATAAAGGCAGGTCACGTCCGCAGATATGCAAACGCGACCTGTGTATTGTTGACGATTAATTCACTGCAGCGCATCCACCAGAACGGACAACATCTCGACCAGGCTCGGGGGCGGTTCGGCGCTCTCGGGCGTCCGATCGGCGAGAGGCGTGCCGCCCACAAGGCGATACATGTCTGCCGCGCCGGACAGCATCTTGGGCGTCAATCCCACGTGCTCGAACGTCTTGGCAATCTCTTCCATCTCGCCCACCCAGCGCCTCGACTTGGCCGGCATGCCGGTCATATGCTGCATACGCTGGAGCATCGCTGACTGGCTGCGCTCGAACTCTTGCTCCAACGCGTCGTACACACCCAACGCGCGAGCGGCGGTCAGCAGCTCGGTGCACAAGGCCGTCGTCCCTTTCGTCAGTGCAGCATAACACATCTTGATCGCCGAAGCCTGGCCGATCTCATCGCCGAGCACCACGACATTCAGACCAAATGAATCCAGTTTCTGAAAGAGCCGGACGTCCGGGCCGGAGGCGTAAAAGCGCGTGCCGCTGGCCTTGCCTTTCGTGGGTGGTCCACCAACGATCGACGCGTCGACAAAGGTTCCGCCCGCTTTGCCAATGATCTCGCCGATCTCGCGCACCGTCTGTGGGGCAATGGCGTTGCAGTCGGCATACACGACGTCAGTCCCGGTCGCGACAATCGCTTCGGCCACCGTCTCCGCGGCCTGCTTGGCACGGGCCGGCACCATGATCGACAGGACCACGTCTGCTTGCGTCACCATCGCTTCATAGGTTGGCACCGCTTCGATCCGGGCCGCTTCGGCCAACCGGTGAGTGCGCTCGCTGCGATCGCGCAAACAGGCGATCACGCGCAGGCCGTTTTCGCCCAGGACGCGCCCTACTGTGTGCCCCATGTCTCCAGGGCTTTGAATCGCAACGGTCTCGATTGTTTTTCCCATCTCTTTTCCTTTCAGCCGGACATCGCCAAACGCACAAAATTGGCCATATCCTGTTTCAGTTGGCCCAGCGATGGCAGGTGAATATACATCATGTGCCCCGCTTCGTAATAGCCCATCGATATATTCTTCTGCAACTCGGGATCGATCTCGATGTGACTGAATGTATACCGGGTAGCGAAATAGGGCGTCGCCAGGTCAAAATAGCCGTTGGCAACAAAGACCTTGAGCGCCGGGTTCTGGGTCATCGCTTTGCGCAGCGTGCTCGCCACGTCGACATATTGGTTCTGAAATTTGCCGTAATCCCATGGCTGCACGCGGCCGGTCAGGATCTCGTAGGGCAGGTCGCTCCTGAATTTGAGCGTCGTGCGCACGTAATCGTTCAACGTGGCCGTATACGCTCCCAGGATCGCGGCATAACTGGGATCAAACTCGAACTGCTCGCCCGCCGCATCACGATCGATGCCCGTAAACCGGCTGTCGAGCCGGCCCACGGTGCGGCGCTGCTCGCGCAACAGCTCTTTAGTAAAGCGAAAAATCTCGACGCGCAAATTGGTTTGCTCGATGTACTGTTCCGAAAGGCCTGTATATCGCGCCAGTTTGCGCACCACCTGCGCCCGTTCGTCGCCCGCAAGCGCCGCGCCCTTGAACAACGCTGCGGCATACTCGCCCCGCGCAAAATCCTCCACCTCTTCCAACGTCTTGCTCAAGTTCTTTTGCAGCTTGTCGTCAAGCCGGTGGTGGTACCACGCCGTCGCCGCAAAGGTTGGCAAAAAGAGACTGTACGGCAGATCGTTTCCCGGCGTAAACCGGGCCGTTTGAAAATTGAGGATCGACGAGATCAAGATGATCCCGTTCAGATACATACCATGTCGCTCCTGCAAATATCCCGACAGCTCGGCGGCACGCGTGGTGCCATAACTCTCGCCAATCAAAAACTTGGGAGACGCCCAGCGTTTGTACCGGGTCGTGTACAGGCGAATGAACTCGCCGACCGACTCGACATCTTGAACAAAGGCGTGGAATTCTTTGGCCTTGTCCTCTTCTGCAGCCCGGCTGTAGCCTGTGCTCACCGGATCGATGAATACCAGGTCCGTCTCATCAAGCATCGAGTAGTCGTTCTCGACCAATTTATAAGGCGGTGGAAACGGATTCCCTTGCTCATCCATCAATACCCGCTGTGGCCCAAGCAATCCCAGGTGCAGCCACACCGAAGAAGACCCCGGACCGCCGTT
>JAFGJF010000578.1 GCA_016929205.1 Anaerolineae bacterium | reverse complement strand
TCCAGTTCGCCCTGCAGTTCGAGGACGTCATCGGGGCGGATCTTTACAATCCAACCCATGCCGTAGGGATCGTCGTTGACGGGCTCGGGTGCCATCTCCAATGCCGCATTGACAGCCACGACCTCGCCAGAGACGGTAGCGTAGACGCGGCAGGCGCGCGCTCGGACGGCCATTGGTTGGATGGAAAGCAGCAGGTCGCCCTGCTTGACCCTGCGGCCCACGTAGGGCAGCTCGACGAAAAAGACCTCGCCCACCAACCCCTGCCCCAGGTCGGTGATACCCTGGACCACAACATCATCCCCAACCCGAGCATAGGCGTGGTGGCGATCGTAGTAGAGAGCGTCGGGGTAGGTATATCTTTCGATCTTCATTCTGCCCCTCCCTTCATAGAAGGGCAATGTGGCTATTGCCCCTCGGCAAGACAGGTTGGCAACCTGTCCCACTATAACCCATCTGGGATATGGCCTACCAATATGATAGCATCAATGTGATGCTCGAACGGGAGGGTTTCGTTTGGATTCTATTGGGATAACGCACCGCAGATGGCGAACCTACAATCCCGACGAGGGATAGATTGCGGGGGGTGCTAATCTATATGTTGTTGGCTATTACACAGTTGCGCCTTTTTTGATACGTTTGGCGTCTTTGCCACGCTCTTCTGTGTTTAGGATGCGCTTGCGGATGCGATAGCCTTGCGGCGTCACTTCCAAGAGTTCGTCATCGGCCAGGTACTCTATGGCCTCATCGAGGCTCATCTGGCGAGACGGGGTCAGACGCTCATCTATCTCTCGGAACGATCTACGCATATTTGTCAGGTGTTTCTTCTTGCACACGTTGACCGACAGATCTCCAGGACGTTGATGTTCTCCTACGACCATACCTTCGTACACGTCTATGCCGCTTCCAATGAACAGCATGCCACGTACTTCGGCGTTTTGCAGGCCAAACGAAGTGGCGGTGCCCGCCTCCCAGGCTACCAGAGAGCCGTTTGAGCGAGACCTGATCTCTCCTGCCATCGGCCGGTAGCTGTGGAACATGGTGTGCAGCACGCCCATACCTCGCGTAGCGGTCAAAAAACGGTATCGAAAACCCAACATGCCGCGTGTCGGCACGAGATAGGTCAAGTGCACGCCCTTGTCTTGCGTGTCCACAACGTCCAGCATCTGCCCACGGCGCTGGCCTAGCATTTCGACTACCACCCCCAGCGTGTCTGAACTGGTTTCAATGTAGACCTTTTCATAGGGTTCCAACAGCTCACCTTGTTCCCCCTGGCGCAACAGGACTTGGGGACGCGAGACTTGAAACTCGTATCCTTCCCGACGCATCGTCTCGATCAGGATAGCAAGATGTAATTCCCCCCGCCCGGAAACGGCAAATGTATCTCCACCCTCGGTTTCAGTAACACACAAGGCTACATTCTGGCGCAATTCGTCGAACAGTCGTGCGCGTATCTGGCGCGATGTTCCCCATCGTCCCTCGCGTCCCACAAAGGGCGATGTGTTAACACCAAAGACCATTTTTATCGTGGGTTCTTCAATGTGGATGGCGGGCAGCGCAATCGGGTTCTCGGGATCCGCTATCGTTTCTCCGATCGAGATATCTTTCAGCCCGGCGAGCACGACAATCTCCCCGGCTTGAGCCTCGTCTACCGCTTTGTGGATCAGCCCCTGGTGGACGTACAAATACCGGGCTTGTTCGGGCCGCACTCTTCTGTCAGTCATTATCCGAGCGATTGGGTGTCCCACCTGCAGGCGACCGGCGAAAATGCGTCCTACGGCGGTCACGCCGCGGTATTCGTCGTATCCAAGGGTAGTGACCAGCATTTGAAGCGGAGCGTCCACGTCGACCCGTGGGGCTGGGATGTGACGCAAGATCGTTTGGAAAAGGGGCTGCAGATCTGGCCCCAGATCTGGCGTCAACCCCGACTGACCAGTGACGGCGTTTGTGTATACCACCGGAAAGTCCGCCTGCTCGTCGCTGGCACCCAGTTCAATGAACAGATCAAAGGTCTGATTCAGCGCGCTGTCAGGATCAGCGTTGCGACGATCCACCTTGTTGATGACGACAATGGCGCGATGATCCATCTCTAGCGCTTTTTTGAGCACGAAGCGAGTCTGCGGCATGGGGCCTTCGGCCGCATCTACAAGCAGTAGAACCCCGTCTACCATATTCATGACTCGTTCGACCTCTCCACCGAAATCGGCGTGACCGGGCGTGTCCACGATGTTGATTTTGACAGGTCTTTTCGTGCTGGGGTCCAGAATATTGATGGCTGTGTTTTTGGCCAGGATAGTGATGCCGCGTTCACGCTCGAGATCGTTCGAGTCCATCACGCGTTCAGCGATCTGTTGGTTTTCGCGAAACACTTGGGCTTGTTTCAGCAACCCGTCCACGAGTGTAGTCTTACCATGATCCACGTGAGCGATGATGGCAATGTTGCGCAGGTCGGTTCGTTCAGTTAACATGGAGCTTTTAGGCCTGCTTTCTGTTTGGACGCGGCTGTGCTGGTCTGCGCCTGGATCGTGCCAAAGATTGCGCGTGAGCAGTATGGTCGCGCCCCTGGTTGGATCGGCGGCCTGATTGCGTCTGGCGCGGCTGGTGTGAATCCCGCTGCTGAGAGTAGCTTTCTGGCCCAAAGTCGCCATAGTCGAAACCGGGTACTCGTCGCCGTTCTATTCGTGTGCCCAGTGTTTTTTCAATCGCGCGCACCATCTGGTCATCTGCTTCTGCGACAAAGGTGTAGGCTTCACCTGTTTCGTCAACGCGACCAGTGCGACCGATGCGGTGAGTATAGGCGTCGACCGTGTTGGGTATGTCAAAGTTGATCACGTGCGTGATTTTCGTCACATCTATGCCGCGGGCGGCAATGTCGGTGGCAACAAGGATGTCGTACTTGCCGTCGCGAAAGCCATCGATCGCCTTCTGTCGCTGGTTCTGCGACATGTTGCCCTGTAGCGCTGATGCACGGTACTTGCATTTTTCCAGGTCACGCGCCAGATTGCGAGCGCGGCGCTTGGTGCGCGTAAAGATCAGCACGCGCCCTGTACGCGTCTGTGACAATAGGCTCAACAAGAGCGTTTTTTTGAGCTTGTCGGGCACAGGGTAGAGCGCGTGTGAAACTGTCTTGGCCGGTGCGATCATGCCGATCTGCACGGTGGTCGGGTGGTTGAGAATTTTGTCCGCCAGCGCGCGAATATCATCTGGCATAGTGGCAGAGAAAAAGAGCGTCTGGCGTTCTACTGGCAACCGCTTGATGATGCGCCGAATGTCTGGCAGGAACCCCATGTCGCACATGCGATCGGCTTCGTCCAGCACCAACATCTCAACGTGTGATAGGTCGATGCTGCCGTCGCCGAGCAGATCGAGCAGGCGGCCTGGACAAGCGACGACGATTTCTACTCCACGCCGCAACGCTGCAACCTGGGGGCCTTTGCTCACGCCACCATAGATAGAGACACTGCGTATTTTGGTGTTCTGGCCCAGATCGACACTCATTTGGTGGATCTGTTCGGCCAGTTCGCGCGTGGGCGCGACGATAAGAACGCGCACCCGACGCAGGGGACCCTGGGTTAGCCGGTTCAGAATAGGCAGGAGAAAGGCTGCCGTTTTGCCGGTGCCGGTCTGTGCCAATCCCAACACGTCGCGCCCTCTGAGCACAATAGGTATAGCTTGCTGCTGGATCGGAGTGGGCGTGGTATAACCCACCGTCTTGACGGCGTCTGAAATGCGCCGATCGAGTGAAAACTGTTTGAAACTCACTGAGAATACTCCTTGACTGTTGAGCCAAGTCGCAATCTCAGCCCGTAGTTGTTTTAAATGTTTTGCTGACTACGCAGCAAACCGCTTGTTTGTTTCCACAAACAAGCGGTCTGGTCGCTTCAGGACAGATTCGCCAATTGGTCAGTTCTTGTGGCGAGCTTGCGAGCCTGGTGGATTATAGAGTTTTGATCCAGAATCCCAACATACGCCCAAACTGGGATATGATACAGCATTAGCCACTATTTGTCAAGAATCCGATCAGCCATGATCATTCCGGCATCACCAACCGATATCCCACGCCCCGCACGGTCTTGACATAGTCAGCGTCGCCCAGTTTGGTGCGTAGGCCATGAACGTGATAGCGAACGATCTCTTTCGCCTCCCAGTCCTCGGCCTCATAGCCCCGAATAGCCTGGACCAGTTCACTGTGGGAGAACGTGTGGCCGACGTTGTGTGCCAGGACGATCAACAGGTCGAACTCTGTCGGGGTGAGATTGAGGACATGACCGGCCAGTGTCGCGGTGTGGTCGGCTACGTTCACTGCCAATTCGCCCACGCAGATGGGCTTTTCCGCGGATGCGGGCGGTGTGGAGGAGAAAAGCGCCGGTTCTCCGGCCAGTTCGAGGGCAGCAGCGCCCAGGGTGTCGACCAACTTACGATGGCGCATTTCCTCCCGGCGCTTGGCCAGCCCGGTTTCGATGCACCGTTTCAACAATCGATCGTCGCAGGGTTTGGTCAGGTAATCGTGTGCTCCCAATCGGAGCGCCTCGATGGCCGTCTCCATCGAGCCACGGGCAGTCAGCACGATCACCACTGTGTCGGGAGCTACTTCCTGTAAACGGCGCATCAGCTCGATCCCGCCTATCCCAGGCATCACCAGATCGATCAAGATCAAATCAACAGGTTGCGTCTGGACCAACGCCAACGCCTCTT
>JAFGJF010000087.1 GCA_016929205.1 Anaerolineae bacterium | reverse complement strand
CCAACCAGCTCTGGGTACCTCAGTCTCACTATCTTTGGCACAAGGTACTCCAGTCTCACTAACTTTGCCGCAATTCGCTGCCAGTCTCAATATCTTTGTCCACAAGGGCCGATTTTGTGCCTTCCAGTCTCACTATCTTTGGCACCGGATAACCACAGGCTGATATGCCAAGTGCGTTCAAAACGCACTCTTGATCGTTGACAAACCTGCCTTTAGCAGGTTTCGCATGATCAGCCCAGCATTTCAATGCCGAGGCGGAGCTACCAAAAAGCAACTCACCTTGACACAACGATGCCACTTGAGGTACAATAGAGCTACAAACCAGATGCGCGTCCGGCCCAAAGCGCGCGAAACGAAACAATGATTCCCCAAAAAAATGTTTTTCCATTGAAAACAATTACCGGAACCGGGACTACAACATCGCAAAATACCCATACTTCTGCTAACTGCATCCTTGAGCATCGTGAGGTTGATCGCACAGCCAAGATCGCCTCCCCCTGCTCTCTCACCTGCAAACACCGTCTGCCTGAGCAAGCACGCCTTCTCTTTGCCCACGCGGCGCCGGCACCCGCCACAGCACATTCCGCATTTGAAAGGATAACCACATGCCAAAAATCGTCCTGATCGGGGCCGGCAGCGCCATGTTTACCCGTGGGCTGGTCGCAGACTTGATCGCGTCCTCGCCGTCCACCGCGTGGCAACTGGGCCTGGTCGACACCGATCCCGTCGCCCTCCAGACCGCAAATGGGCTGGTGCGCCGCATGGTCGAAACAAAAGAGGCCGGCATGGCCGTCACCGCATCCACCGACCGCTGCGACGTGCTGCCGGGCGCAGACGTCGTCGTGATCACGATTGGCGTGGGCGGGCGGCGGGCCTGGGAAGCCGATGTGTTTATCCCCCGCCAATACGGCATCTATCAGCCTGTTGGCGACACGGCTATGCCGGGCGGCATTTCGCGCGCCCTGCGTATGATCCCGGCTATGGTGGACATTGCCCGCGACGTGGAGCGCCTTTGCCCGGATGCCTTGTTCTTCAACTACAGCAACCCCATGACCGCCAACTGTTGGGCGGTGCGCAAGGCGACCGGTGTGCCCGTCGTCGGCCTGTGCCATGGCACGTTTCACGTCACCCGCCAACTGGCCGAATTTGCCGGCTTGCCCCCTGCCCGGGTCACCTCACTCTTTGCCGGGCTGAACCACCTGACCTTTATTTTCGACCTGCGCCACGACGGCCGGGACCTGTGGCCCGGCGTGCGCGCCCGGCTGGCCCGCGAGGCCCGCACTCCCGACGCACAAGCCGTCTCGGACGCGCCATTTGGCCGGGGCTTTCGCGCTTTCGACAATCCCTTTTCCTGGTCGCTCTTTGATACCTATGGCGCGTATCCATCGGCCAACGATCGCCACGTCACCGAGTTTTTTCCCGAGCGCTTCCCCGGCGGGCGATACTATGGAAAAACGCTGGGCGTCGACGTTTTTTCCTTCGAAAAGACGATCGAGGCCGGCGATCGCATCTACGCCGCCATGCGCGAACAGGCGCTCGGGCAAGCGCCGTTGGACGAACGGATTTTCGAACGGGCAGAGGGCGAACACGAGCAGTTGCTCGACATCCTCGATTCGATCTGGCACGACCGTCGAAAGATCTTTGCCGTCAACCTGCCCAACCGGAACGCGGTGCCCGATCTGCCGGCCGATGCCGTACTCGAGCTGCCGGCCACGGCAACGGGCAGCGGGTTGCGCGCTATGCAGCTCGCTGATTTCAGCGATACCACAGCGGCCGTGCTGGCCCGCAAAATCCCGGCGATCAGGTTGACCGTCGAGGCGGCGCTGACCGGCCGCCGCGACTTGGTCGTGGAGGCGCTGCTCGCTGACGGCGCCGTCACCGACGCCGACACGGCGGTCAAACTGGCAGAAGCGTTATTGAACGCACATCAACCTTACCTCGGCCAGTTCCTTTTGTAAGGCGCGCTTCCATAGCACCAACATGAGGGGTTCAATGCAAACCGATCCAGACCCATGCGCCGACCCCTGCTCCCACCAGCGAACTGATCCAGTTCACCCAGTCGTTGCTCAGCCAGGGCCAACCGCGCCGGTAGAGGTTGGGCGTGCCGCCGGGATCGATCTTTTTCTCCGTCTCTTTTTGCCGGGCCGGTGAATAATAGATGACCTGCACCGTCGCCCCCAGCACACTGTCAAAAAACGAGCCGGCCACTCCCCCAAAGATAGCCGCCGGGAGCAGGAACATCCCGCCCAACAAACTGTCCGCTCCCAACAGCGCGTTGACCGGCCCGCCCAGCAAACCGTCAACGGCGACCAGGATGGTGACCGCAAGGCCGATGGCCAGCGCGCCGGACAGCGCAGCCAGCGTGCCCGGGAACGAGATGCCGCCGGACGTGCCTGCCTGAACGACCTGCCAGGTCGTGATCAGCCTGGGCGGGCGCCTGCTGAGCACGCCCAGTTCGGTTGCCCAGGTGTCGGCATTGACCGTGGCTATGGCCCCGACAAAGGCAGCCAAAAGCGCGGGCTGAGGATAGAACAAAAATGCCACGGCGATCAAGGCCCCTGCGCCGCCGTTTGCCAGCGTCTGCCCCAGGTCGCGGCGATGGCCCTTGGCAAACTTTTCGGCCAAGTCCGCTTTGGCCGCAGCCCTGTAATGCGACAGCGCGCTGGACAGCACAAAAAAGACGATCAGCAGCCCACCCCACACCCAGCCGCCAAAACCAAAGATGGCCGTGCCGACGATCATTGCCCCGGCCACACCGCTCTTTGAAAGGCTCCCGCGACGGTAAGCGGCAAACCCGATCAGACCGCTGGCCAGGATGCCGAGAAGCAATTGCACGACGATGTTCATAGCCAGATCACCCTTGCAGCAAGCGGCTGGCCAGGACCATAGCCAGGCCCGAGAGCAGCGGCACGCTCAGGTTGTCCGTCCCGGCCGGGGAGAGCGCCTCCGCGGTCGTGGCCACGGCCGTGCCTGCCAGCGCGACGAGCAGCACCGCTCCGGCTGCCAACGGCTGGCTGTCGGGGCTGAGCGCCGAGGCGGGCAGCAAAAAGAGGGTCAACAAGATGCTGCCCAGGCTGAACGCCGCCATGGCTGCTGTGCCCTCCCACGACCGCTGGTGCCCCAAGAAGGTATAGGGGTGCCTGCCCCACCTGCTGCCGACAATGCTGGCAAAGGCATCGCCCAGGGTCATGGCCATCACTGCGGCCGCGGCGATAGGCGCGCGATCGATCTGTCCCCCGGTTCGCCACAACAGCGCAAACAGGATCGTAATCGAGACGGCAAAATAAACGGTGCCGGGGGTCGATTCGGACGTATCCATCGCCTTGAACGACTGCTGACGGTAAAAGACAGCGTTGAGCACGATAAAGGTGGCAAAGGGAATGATGCCATAATACCAGTGATCAAAGAGGCTCAGGATGCCCCAGATCCACAACCCCGCACCAATGTGAATGATCTTGCGGGTAACCCCCTGTTCCCACTTGAATCGTTTGCCGATCGCCTCGACGATGAACAACAGCCCAAAGGCATAGACATATGACCAGATCAGTCCCCAGATATCCCCTCGCGACACATTGCACCCCCTTTCTGCCCACGATCAGGCTGCCCGCACGGCGGCCAATCAGATCATAGAATGCCATACATTGGGCGATTTGTCAATTCTGGCAGGCTGTCGTACAGGGCGATTGCCTTTGCAGTTGTCGAACCGGGGTTGTGGATATATAATAAGCTGGTTTTATTTCCAAACCGGTATCACATCTGGGGACAGCCGGTGATCAAGTGCCCGGCGCGGGCCTTTGACGCCGACACGGGCTTGTCGGATCCGGCAAGCTGTATCTCGTGCATGCACTGCGTGTGTATCTGCCCGGACGAGGTGGTCAAGGTCGACGAGCGTATGAAGGGCGCCTACAATGGGTTTTTGGAATCCTGGCATTTGACCGAGGAGATGATGGCGGCCAAAAGATCCAAGATCATCACCGAGCCCTGGCAAGCCGCTTTCTGAACATCTTGCTCGGAATGAAACTGGAGATATGTTCTGGTTCACGGCACACTTGGGCGGTGCCCGAGAGGTTCACGCCTAAAGCCCAGACCCGCCTTCCAAAAAAGCCTGCGAGAAAAATGCCAGCAGCCTGAGATACAGGACCTTTTGGTTCTTGGGCCTGCTGATCCCGTGTCCCTCATCCTCAAAGGTCAGGACCTCGTAGGCCACATCCGCCTCTTTCAAGGCAGCGGTCACCACGTGCACGTTCTCAGGGGTAACATTGGGATCGCGCGCGCCTTGCACGATCAGCAGCCGCCCCTTGATATTGTGCACAAAATGGATCGGCGATCGCTCGCGATACTTTTCGGGAACCTTCTCCGGCGTTCCTCCCATCATCTCTTCGCTGTAGGGGCGCAAATCGGGCCGCGTGCTCTCATAGTCCACGACCAGGTCGGTCATCCCGCAGATCGGCGCGGCCGCGGCACACACGCCAACCGGAAAACGGGTGATCGCGCACCACGACGAATAGCCCCCGTACGACGTCCCCGTCACGCCCACCTGGCCTGCCTGGGCGATGCCGCCGGCGATCAACGACTCGATCCCGGCGCGAATGTCCTCCTGTTCCCGGCCGCCCCAGCCATCGACCTTGATCGCCTCGCGGAAAGCCATCCCAAAACCGGTGCTGCCGCGATAATTCGGATCGAGCACCACAAACCCATAGCGGGCGAAAAGCTGGAGCTGGTT
>JAFGJF010000577.1 GCA_016929205.1 Anaerolineae bacterium | reverse complement strand
CGACGGCTTGTTGGTAGAAGAGATGGCCGGGGGAGATGCAAAACGGATCGCGCAGCGATTGACCGAGTTACAGTGATGGGTGGCGTGGTGGTATGAGTGCGATTTTGCTCAAGGTGAAGGCGGATATCGTCGGCCGGGCGCTGATTTCGACCCTGATCGTGATCACGATCACGGCCGCGTCCGCGCTGCTGACCCTGGCCCTGGCGACGTTGATGAACATGGATGCGCCATATGACCGTGCCTTTGAAGCGTTGAATGGCGCCCACCTGTGGATCTATTTAGACCGGGAGGTGGCGCGCCCGCGCGACGTGGAACGCATCGAGCAGTTGCCCGGCGTGGTGGCGAGCACCGGGGTGCAGTACAGCGTCGATACCAGGGTGCAGCTTGGCGAGGCACGGGTGTGGGTCAGCCTGAGGGTGATCCCGCCGTCTGCGCCTGATGTGAACCGCCTGTTGATCCGGGAGGGACGCACCGTGCTGCCGGGCCAGGATGAGCTGTTGGCCAGCAAGGATTTGAACGATCTGTACCAACTCGAGGTTGGCGATACGATCCAGATCACGCGCCAGGACGGCAAGGAGCTCGATCTGCCCGTCGTCGGCCTGGCCTATAATCCGACGTGGGATACCTATCGCAACAGCCAGCCGCCTTATCTCTATGTCGGCGAGGATACGATGCGCGCGTTGTACCCGGATGAGTCAACCTGGGACCGGTCGGTGGGGCTGCGTCTGGCCGACCCGGACGCGGTGGGTGAGATGGTAGCGCTGATCGAGGCCTCGCTTCGCCCGGAGGCCGTCGCCGGGCACACCGATTGGCGCGACGTCAAATCGTCGGCCATCTTTGCTGCGGCGCTCAACCTGGTCTTCTTGGGGGCATTTGGGTTTTTTGCCATCCTGGCCACGATCCTGGTCATTACCAGCAGCGTTAGTTCGATGGTGCTGTCCCAGTTCAGACAGATCGGTATGCTGAAAGCGATTGGATTCACCCAGTCCCAGGTCTTTTTGCTGTACGTTGGCCAATACCTGATCCTGGGTCTGATCGGCGGCGCGCTGGGAGTGCTGCTGGGCATCGTGCTGTCGCCTCTGCCGCTGAAAAACGTGGCTGCGTCCTTGAGCACCACTTTCCGGCCGCCGGTCGACGGTTTGCTGATTGCCACCGTCCTGGGCGCGATCGCGTTGACGACCATGGTCGCGACCGTGGGAACGGCTTACCGGGGGGCCAGGGCCAACATTGTCAAGGTCATTTCGGTGGGCGCCGAGGCACCGCGCCAAAAGGGGGCGCTGGCGGTCAGGTGGGCGACGCGCCTGGGGCTGCCGGTGATTTTTGTGCTGGGGCTGAACGACGTTTTTGCCCGGCCATTTCGTTCGCTGCTGATCGGCCTCAACCTGGCACTGGGCGTGATCGGCATTGTGTTCGGCCTGGCGCTCAACGAGACGTTGGACCGGTACAGGAAGCAGCCCGAGTTGTTGGGTATCGTCTATGACGCTCTGGTGAGCCGGGAAAAGACGAGCCACACCAGGGTGGTGTATTATTTGAGCCGTGCGCCCGGCGTGGAGCGCTTTTACGGCGAGCAGTTGATCGCGGCAGAGACGCTGGATCGTCGCTCGTTTCAAGTGCGGGCCGTGGAGGGCGACTTGACAGACTGGCCGTTTCAGGTTACAGTAGGACGGTTTTTACAACCCGATACGTTTGAAGCGATGGCCGGGCAGGGACTCTTGGATTGGTTGGGGCTGTCTGTTGGCGACGAGATCACGCTTGTCCTGGACGGCGTCGAAAACCGCCCGCTGACCTGGCGGATCGTCGGGCAGTATTCGGAACCGGTCAATACGGGGCAAATGCTGATCGTCAACCTGTCGACGGTGACACGCGCGCTGGGTCACGTTGAACCATCTCGTTATTATTTGCGGCTTGCACCCGGCGCAGACCCGGATCGGCTCAAAGCGTACCTGTCGCCCAGGCCGGACGCCGATCTGAACCTGATTTTCGTCGAGCAGGCCATTCCCGACCAGGTCTACACTCTCCAGTTGGCCATTTTGGCGCTGGGCGGGATCTTGATCGGCATGGCGGTGATCAATGTGTTCAATACCTCCTTGTTGTCCGTGCAAGAGAAACTGCGCACGATCGGCGTGCTCAAGACGATCGGCATGACGCCAAATCAGGTGGTGGCGATGGTGACGACGACGGCCGGCCTGTTGGGGTTCCTGGCCGCGGTGGTGGGTCTGCCCGTGGGGTTTGTCTTTACCAAGGGGGTGTTGGCCAGCCTGGCCAGCACGTACGGCTTTGGCCAGGTGCAGGTCTCTTTGAGCCTGTTCTACGTGCTTGTGCTGCCGCCCGCGTTGGTCGGGATCAGCGTTCTGGGCAGCTTGATCCCCGGACGGCGGGCGGCCGGCACATCCATTGTCGGCGTTTTGCGTCGAGAGTAGAGCATACGTGGGTGGAAGGTGCGTGCATCTCTAGGAGTGTCAATGTCCGGGATGAATGAATTCGGTGACCAGTTGGCCCAAACCTGGCGGCAGACAAGGCTTTTTCGGATCGTATTGGTTGTATCTGCGATCTATGCCTTGCTGCGCCTTGCCATACACGGCGCGTATCTGGTCGTCGTCGCTGTCCCGGACCGGATCCCGGGGATGGACATGCCCGGTTGGGCGGAAAGCCAATCGCCGCCCGTTCCCGTGGATCTGCAGGTTTACCTGGATGCGGGGATGCATTTCCGGCAGCGCCAGGATCTTTATCTACAGGATGCGTTAACGTCAATCGAATATCACTTTCCCTATCCACCGTTCTATGCTATGCTCTTTGTGCCTTTTACGTGGCTGCCCCCATTGGCCACCTCGACGATCCATACGGTGCTGCACATCGCCGCCTATGCGCTGCTGTGTGTGCGATGGGGACGGATATTTCGCCGCCTGGGCCTGGATGATGCGGCCAGGTGGGTGGTTTGGCTGCTGCCGGTATGGTTTGTCTTTTCCGAGTTTTGGAGCGACCTGAGCTATCTCAACATCTATATCACGATGGCTTTGCTGTCCACGCTGCTGATCGAGGCGCTTTTGTACGAACGGCTGGCGTGGTCTGTGCTGTGGCTGGCGCTGATTTTGCAGACCAAGCCGATGTGGGCCTTTGCCGTTGCCGTACCCTTGCTGTTGGGACGGTATCGGTTCCTGGCCAGGTTGTTGGCGTGGACGGTCGTGGTCTATATCGTCATCGCCGGCACAACGATCCTCATTGCCGGGCCGGCCTATGGGTGGCAGCAGTACGGCGATTACCTGGGCATCCTGTCTCGTTTGGGCCGTGATTTTCCGTGGCGCGGCCCCGATGCGCCGTTCCTGGGGTACAACCACTCGATCAAGCAGATTTTTGCTTACCTGTGGGGCGCCTCGCCGCAAACGCTCAACCTGGCCGTGCTGGTCAAGATTCTCCTTCTGATCCCCCTGGCTGTGGTGGGAATCCGGCAGTTGCTGCGTCCGGCTGCGCGAGCGGGTTACGATGTGCCCCGGCTTGGGCTCGATCTGGCCTTTGCTTTCTATGCCGGCGCATTCATCTGGCTGGATATCGTCTGGGAAGCGGCGCTCGGTATGGCTGTGTTTGCCTATCTGTTGGCTACGATCAAACGGCGCGCAGTCAAAATATGGCTCTGGATCGTTTTTATGGTTTACGTCGTGGCCGATCTTGGCCGTATCGTGGGGTTGGCCATCCTGGGCAGTGAGGTCATCTTGCCGGGGCCGTATGTGCTGAGCGACCCGCTCATATACCTTCCACAGGTGATGATGGTTTTGCTGACGTTTTACGCGCTCTTGATCGGGCGGCTGTGGCGTCAGCCGGCACCCCGCGCGGGCGCGGGAGGGTGATGGGTGATGAACCGAGAGGCATTTTTCAAGTTAGGGACAGACCAGGTTGCCCAATTGGTGCGTGAGAACGGGTCCAAGGTCTGCGTGCTGCCGATCAACGGTACCCGGCGCTGGTTTATGCTGGAAGACGCGCCGCGTTCGGAAGTGGATTTTGAGACGGCATACCTTGAGGCCATGATCGCGGCTTACATTCGCCTCTTTACACTGCTCTTTGATCA
The DNA here is from genome assembly GCA_016929205.1 of Anaerolineae bacterium. The sequence goes on along the minus strand of JAFGJF010000577.1, from coordinate 1,296 downwards.
CGGCTTGCACACCATCCTCTCGCCTGCCTTTGGTCCCGACCTGATGGCTCGCGGCGAGGACTATGCTCGCATGGCTGCCAGCGGCTGGACAAAGATGGTCGGCCATCCGGATTTCGTCGATTTTTGCACGCGTTACCAGGTACGCATCCGATTTTACGGCGACTATGCCCGTGCTTTTGCGCCAACGTCGTTTGCACACCTGGTGGATGTGTTCGAGCAACTGGAGACGCGAACGGCCGATCACGATCGCTGCCGCCTCTTTTTTGGCTTGTTTGCCCACGACGCAACGGAAAGGGTAGCCGACATAGCGGTTCGCTTTTACCAGGAGCACGGGCATACGCCGGACAGAGCGCAGATTGTACAGGCTTATTACGGCGAGGTCGTCGAGCCGGTGGATCTGTTCATCGGGTTTGACAAGTTTTGTGCCTTTGATATGCCGCTGTTGACGACGGGAAGCGAAGACCTGTATTTTACGATCGCGCCATCGCCCTATTTGAACAAACGACAACTGTACGCCATTCTTTACGATCACCTCTATGCGCGCCGGATAGAGCCGGATTACGAGGCAATCGGCCCGGATGGGTGGTCGCTGATGCGTCATTTTTATCATTCGAATCTTGGAAACGTATTGGGGATAGGTACCGTTATAAAGGGTATCTGGTATCCGTTACCTCAAGTTGAACTGCCTGATGAGTTTGAGCTTGTCGAGAGAAACTAATTAGTCGTGGGGGAGAAAACATATATGGAGTTGCGCCGGCACGTCTATGGCCTGCTCAAAGAAATCGGCGCAGGCAAGATGATGAATACGATCTATGATACCGCCTGGGTGGCTCGCCTCAGCGAACTGGGCGAACCGATAGGTGAACAGGCCCTCGAGTATCTGCGATCCCACCAGTTGGCCGATGGAAGTTGGGGGGCGAGGGAGCCCAAGTACTATCATGACCGGGTGATGTGCACCCTGGCGGCGATGACGGTGTTGACCAGGTGGGGAGGAAAGCGGGATCATGCGCGACTGCAGCGCGCGCAATTGGCGATGGAGACCATGATCAATGGGCTCGGCGTGGATCCCGCGGGCGCTACGGTGGGCTTTGAGATGATTGCGCCGACGCTGATCGACGAGATCGAGTCATTGGGGATCCGGTTTGAGGACAGCCACATCCGCCAGCAGTTGTATCACTATCGTGCTGCCAAGCTGGCGGCGCTTCCGGGGAACATGATCAACCGCTTTGTCACCGTCGCCCACTCGGCCGAGGTCGCCGGTTCGGATGGGCTGCAACTGCTCGACGTGGAAAACCT
>JAFGJF010000576.1 GCA_016929205.1 Anaerolineae bacterium | reverse complement strand
CTTTCTGGTAAATGTTTTGGGTGTCCAGAAAGCATACCTCATTTTTGATGTCGTGTCACGTTCTCCCCCAAGTTTTGCTTACGCCCGTGACGATACCATTGACTTTGTCGTTGACTGGGGAACATCGCTAGGCAGAGAGCACGCTTTCTACGTAGTGGCTGGAGATCCCCGCATTGCGGTAGTCGTTGCGGGTGAGGTCATTTACTACTCAGTCTGATTTTCGCTGGGGCAAATCCATTCGCGCTCGCCTTGAGCACGATCTCGCCAGCCTGCCCGGTGCTGCACACCACCGCCATCATCTGGCCATGCCATACTTTGCGGATTGTGCCAACATACAATTCTTCCGATGTCGGATTTGCCGTTCCAACTGCAACCAGCCTTCCCACGCCTGATACCTCAAAGGAGATTTCTGTCTCTGCGTATTTCACTACACGGCCATGTTCATCAACGATTTCTACAGTCACATAAGACAAGTCGCCATAGTCGCTAAGAATTTCAGAACGGTCCGCGGTGAGCCGCAGCGCAACCGGCGCGCCGGCTGTTTCCAGGTGTGTCCGGCTCACTTCTTTGCCATCCCGATAGCCAATGGCCTCAATCGTTCCGGGCTGATACGTGACCTCAAACGTGGCCTTGTTTCTCTGCGCGTCCCCGGCCGGTTTGCGCCCGGCGGAGACGCCATTGATGAGCAGCTCTACTTGATCGTCCACGGAATACACGTTCACCCGGGTCTGCCTGCCTTCCTGTCCGGGGAAGCTCCAACTGTCGATCACCGGCTCCCAGCCCCAGGGACTGGATGATATCTGCTTGCCGTAGAGTTGTGGGTCAAGCACGCCAATAAACGGCGTTGTGCGCACACCCCACAGCAGATCGCGGTAATAGGCCTGCGGGCGCTTGAAACCACAAATGTCCCGATCACCGCTGTTGGCCATATGGGTTGGCCAGGGATTGATGGCGAAGAAGGGGGTCGGATCGTCCACGGTCACTTTGCCCAGGTGTGACTCGCCCAGATAGTCAATGGCAGTCCAGACAAAGTCACCGATGACGTGGGGCAGCCGTTCGGTTGCCTTCCAGATGTCATAGGCCTGCGAGGGAAAACTCTCGGTGCCGGCAATCACCCGTTCCGGGAAACGCTTGCCGTCCCACTCGTAGCGTGCATCCATATAGTTGTACCCCACCACATCCAGCGCGTCGCAGAATTCACGCGTCCGGTTGCCCCAGTTATCTTTTGCAGGGTCGGTGGGAATCATTTTGTGCATGTCCAGCATGTTTTGTGCACCGGTGTCCCCAGGCTTCCGCTCCGGCTTGAAATTGGGGTCAGAGAGCACGTCTTCAAACATCATGTGTAGCCCAGAGGTGATCCATCGCGTGGGATCGAGCGCGCGGACAAAATCGGCCTGTTTACGCGCCCAGGCGTAGCCGTCCGAAGCGCCTGAGCGTTCGGGAATTTCGTTGCCGATGGACCACATGATAATGGATGGATGGTTGCGGTCTCGTTTGACCATGGACTCGGTATCGCGCTGCCACCAGTCTTCAAAGTACAGGTGGTAGTCGTTGGAAGTCTTGCCGGTGCGCCAGCAGTCAAAGGATTCATTGATCACCAACATGCCCAGGCGGTCGCAGGCCTCCAACATGGCAGGGGCAGGCGGGTTATGGGCGCAGCGGACCGCGTTAAAGCCGGAGGCTTTCATCAGTTCGATCTTGCGCTCCTCGGCGCGGTCGTAGCTGGCCGCACCCAGTAAACCGTTGCCGTGATGAACGCAGCCGCCCTTGAGTTTGATGGGCGCGCCATTCAGCCGAAAGCCGTTCCGTGCATCCATAGCTTCTGTTTCTTCACTTTAACCACCTTTCTGCCGGAGAATATTGACCATCTTGAATCACTAATCTGCTTCCATCCTCGCCATCCGGGATTGAGGCACGTCCCAGAGCATCGTTGCCTGTTCGCCCGCAGTGTACGCCGGCCATTTGGGTATGCCAGGATGACTAGGGTCGCCTGTCCGGGCAAAAGTCGCCCAGGTGGCCGCGATCTGCTTCGATAACTGCTCGGATTCGGGATACAAGGCAAGACGCATAGCGAGCGGCAATCCGGCAGTGTGGAATGCCTTGAGTTTGCCATCTCTGGTGGGTGTCTGCCAGTCGAACCGGTAGACGTAAACGTTCGCTGACGGTGTATCAGATAGGTTTCGACGATCAGATGGTTCCATATGAGTTTCCTTGTTTTGTTATCGCGCTTGGGCGCGTTCGTATCCCTTCAATGTCCGGTAAAAAAAGGTGTCTTCCAGGTTTTTGACCTCGGCGGCCTGCCAGGGAAGGTCGGTCGGGCTGCGGCGGTAATCCAGATGGTCGCCACCGTGAACGATGTGCAGCCGGACGTCGGCGCCCGCCTTCCACAGTGCCTCGTACAAGAGCACGCTCTGGCTGACCGGGATGATCGTATCAACGTCGCCGTGCAGGAGCAGAAACGGTGGCGCATCGCCCGAGGCATAGGTGATTGGGCTGGCTGCCTTGAGTTCCACTATGTGCTGGGTGAGCGGCTCCGTGCCGATCAATTTGGACATGAGCGGCGCGATCGGGCTGCGATCCAGATCTGAACCCAGCAATGCGATCAAGTCCATAGCTCCAAAGTAAGCGCAGACGGCCTGGACGTGGCTCGATACTCCGGTTAAGCCAATGTCACCCTCCAACCCGGCGACGCCGCTGGTCAGGCCGACCAACGCGGCCAGGTGCGCCCCTGCTGAGTCGCCCCAGACGCCGATGCGATCGCCGTCCAGCCTGTATTCTGCGGCTCGCACGCGCAACCAACGCACCGCGGCTTTGCAGTCATGCAGGTTGGCCGGAAAAGTACCTCCCTCCTGGAGCAGTCGGTAATTGATGCTGGCGACGGCATATTCTTGCTCGATCAACCGCATCGGATACGGGCACCAACCCTTATCCAACGCCGACCAGCCGCCCCCGTGGATGTACATGATGATCGGCACGGCGCGAACCGGATGGTTTGGAAGATAGAGGTCCAGCGCCAGGTCTTTTTGTTCAACAGTGCCATAGACGATATCTCGTTTTACCGTAAAACCTGAATACATCTTGCCTCCTTTGCGAATCGACAATCGGGGCGTCGTGGGCTGCCCCTGCTCATCAGCCGTTTCTTTACGTTTTCATCCCATCCGGGAAGATGGTCAGGCGCAGCATCGTATTTCCATAAGGAACCAAGT
>JAFGJF010000575.1 GCA_016929205.1 Anaerolineae bacterium | reverse complement strand
GTCTCTTTGACGACCTTTTCAACTTCTTTTTCAACCTCGACCGTCTCCTTGACGATCACGGTCTGCGGCTGGCAGGCCACGACGGCGGCGCCTGCGGCGGTCATTGCTGCCGCCTGCAAGAACTGACGGCGTGAAAGTTTTTCCTTGCTCATCTTGCCTCCTCTAGAAAACAAAAAATAGGTGAATTGACCGACAGGACCAGTTGCGAGTGTTTGATCTTGGTGAACCTCCTTTCTACCTCCGCGAGCAAACATGCTCGAGGTGAACGTTTTAAACGAGAAAGGCTTATTCTTGTTGAGGCCAAACCAAAGAAAGGAATAGCTCGTTAACGTTAACGAACCATTGAGGTCAAATTATACACAACTTTTTGCTGTGTGTCAATTGAACCGTTTGGCCGTCCCTTGAATGCCTCTCACTCGAATACGCGCTTATTGGTCTGCTATCAAACCCTCTTGGACAAACCAAGTAAGATAAAAAAGCCCGGCTCGACCTCACACAAAGGCCTTGCCGGACAGGTTATGCGCCATCGTCTTGATTCCATTCCGTGCACGTCTCACCCATAAAGGATTCATAGGCCCGGCGTGCGGTCTGGTTGTGCTCGCGGATCACTTGCTCGACGTAAACAGGGTCTTGGCTGCGCATCGCCTCGAACAAATGTCGATGATCTTGTTGGGCCAAAGTGATGCGTTGGGCAAAAACGCCGCGGAGGCAGTGGCAGCGCAAGCGGCCCCAATGGTTCAGGACCTGGCCCATCAGACTTTTGACCAAAGGCATGCCGGCACAATCACAGATCAACTGGTGAAAGCGCACGTTTGCCTGGGAAAACCGATCGCAATCGTCTTGCGCTCGTTCCATCTCATCGAGGAGCGCCTTCAACCGGGTTAAATCCTCTTCGGTCATACGGGTGCACGCTTCACGCGCGCTGATTGTTTCGAGTGCTTCCAACAGGTCAAAGATTTCGCCAACCAGGCTGACGTCGATCTTGGTCACTCTGGCGCCAACATAGGGCTCGATCACCACAAACCCATCGGCCTGTAACTGCTGCAATGCTTCGCGGATCGGGATCTGGCTCACGCCAAGTTGATTGGCCAGATCGTCGATGACGAGCCGTGAACCCGGTTTGAGCTCATCCCGGCGAATGGCATCGTGCAAGTAATCATAGGTGACTTCTTTTTTGCTGCGAAAGGTTGCTGCCGGATGCATCGTTGCCTCTCTGCGTCGTTTTCGCTGTTGCGCAGCTGTCGTTTTGTTGCCACAGATTCGAACCAGGTGGTTCAAATCATATATCCTATATTATAGGGAAAAGAGAAATCGTGTCAAACCGGCGTACTGAGAGCGTTTGCATCTGATGCAGGTTTAGGGTACAATAGGTATAAGCGGCATCGTGCCGAGGGAAAAAGATTTTCGCGTGGAAATAAAGTCGGGCTTTAGTTCCTGGCGAAAGTCGATTCCTAATCTCCACGACGGTGTGGAGCGGCACAATAAAAGGAGCCCAGAAATGATATTTCGCGACACAAGATTGACCTGCGAGGCATGCGGCAAGCCGTTTTTTTTCACGGTAACAGAACAGCGCCAGTTGGCCGAAAGATCAGGCGCAGAAGAGGTCGAGCCCCCCAAGCTGTGCCCGCAGTGTCGTCCCTCAACACAAGGACCGGTTCAGCCGAGAGCCGCTATGCAAGCGGTATCAGAAGCGCCGGTTGAACGGCCTGCCGAGCCACAAGCACGAACAGAACCAGCCGTTGAGCGGCCCGCCAAGCCACCCGTGCGAACCGAACCGGCGGTCAGGGAGCGGGTTGAACGAGCGGCCGAATCCCAGGTACTGGACGAAACATTGGAGGATTTTCCACTCGAAATAGAGGGCATCGAGATCAAGTTGATCGGCCGGGTCAAGTGGTACAGCCGGGAAAAAGGGTATGGGTTTGTGACGACGGCCAACGATCAGGACATCTTTTTCCACCGGGCCAGCATCGTCGATCGCAACGCTCGCCTGGATGAGGACGATCAGGTTGAATTTCAGATTCGGCAAACGAACAAGGGACCGGAAGCGTTTAACGTCAGCCTGCTGCCATTGGAATGAATTGATTTGTCATGCAGACGATCTATGGACGCGCAATCAAACAAGGACGAGGTGAAGGATCGGCGCTCGTCTCGACAGAACCGATTGGCTTTCTGGGCGGCGTCGACCCGGACACCGGGATCGTGATCGAGAGAGGACACAGTTTGCACGGGCAGTCCGTCGCCGGCCGGGTGTTGGTTTTTCCGACGGGCAAAGGGAGCACGGTGGGGTCGTACACGCTCTATCGCCTGGCCAAGAACGGGCGGGCTCCATCGGCGATCGTCAACGCGCAGAGTGAGGCCATCGTTGCAGTGGGGGCAATCATTGCCGACATTCCAATGGTCGATCAAATCGACATCGCTCAGATCGAAAACGGCCAATACGTCGTCGTCGAAGATGGCGCTGTAACGGTTAGCACGGGATCGCAGCCGCTATGAGCGACCGGCCTGTGCCGACCGATGCCGAATTGATTTTCGTCAAACTGGGCGGATCGGTGATTACCGACAAGGCGCAGGTTTCTATGCCGCGCCTTGAGGTGATCGAACGTTTGGCTGGCGAGATCGCGTCCGCGAAAGCCGCGCGGCCCGGGTTGCAGATGTTGCTGGGGCATGGCAGCGGATCTTTTGGGCACGTGGTCGGGGCCAGGTATCGTTTGCGCGACGGTGTGACCGAGGACGCGGGGGCGGCGGGATGGTGGGGATACGTCGAGACCGGCGCTGTCGCCGCACAGTTGAACCGCATTGTGACCGAGATCCTGGTTCGGGTTGGCGTACCGGTGGTGTCCATATCGCCGTCGGCTTCGGCGCGATGTCGGGGCGGCAAACTGGTATCGATGGAGAGTTACCCGATCGCACAGGCGCTGCGACGTGGGCTGGTACCGATGGTGCATGGTGATGTGGCTTTTGACGAGGTTCAGGGATGCACGATCATCTCGACCGAGAGCGTGTTTGCTTACCTGGTCGAGCAGTTTTGCCCATCTCGGATGATCCTGGTGGGCGAGGTAGATGGGATATTCGATCGTGATCCCCAAGTGCATCGGGATGCACGCCACATTGCACATCTGGCGCCGGATGGGTTTGCCCAGGTCGAGGCCGGGCTGGGAGGGTCGCATGGCGTTGACGTGACTGGCGGCATGTTGACCAAAGTGCGCCAGGTGATGGCCCTGGTCGGGCAGCAGCGCATCCGGCGCGCGCACCTGATCTCTGGACTAAAGGAGGGCGCGCTAGAGCGCGTGATCGTCGATCCCGAGGCTGCCGAGGGGTCGGTGATTGAGAGATAAGAGCCGGCAGGCGTAAGAACCTGTCAGCCCATGCTGTCTATACGATGAACAATCGATGAGAGGACTATACTTGTGACTGTTTTGATTTCAATTGTATCGTTTTTGATTGTGTTTAGCTTGATGGTGTTTGTCCACGAATTCGGGCATTTTATCGTGGGCAAAAAGGCCGGCGTGCACGTGCGCGAATTTGGGTTTGGTTTTCCGCTCGGTCTCGACAAGCCACCGGAAGAACGACCGTTGACGATCAAGCTGGGTGAGGATAAAGATGGAACGGTGTATACCCTGACCTGGATTTTGTTCGGCGGGTTTGTCAACTTGGGTGAGAACAATCCAGAGGATCCCAAGAGCCTGGCCAATTTTCCCAAGCGCGTTCGTCTCGCGGCACTGTTGGCCGGAGCGGGGATGAACATTGTCGCCGCATTTGTCATTTTTGTGATCACGGCGATGGTTGGATACCCGGAAGCGCTGTGGGGTGTGGGAATCAACGATCTCGATGAAGGTGCTCCCGCCTACGAAGCCGGCATCCAGGCCAACGATATCGTGTTGGGCGTCGATGATTTGGCGCTGGACGCGTTTGGCAGTGTTGATAACACGTATGAGGTGTTGATCCAGGGTATGGTCGACTATGTTGCCACCAAGCCGGGCGAGCCGGTGACCGTGTTGGTCCAGCGGGGTATTGGCAAGGATGCGGACAAACTCACGTTTGAGGTCACGCCCCGGGCAAACGACAAGGGCGAGGGCAAGATGGGGGTGATGATCTCGCCCGTGCCCGTGCGCATTCAACGCGTGCGCGCCTCGTTGTGGGAAGGGATCAAGTACAGCGTGAGCGAGATCCTGTATACGCTGCAGATGACGATCATGATTCCCATCCAGGTGGTGCAAGGGTTGATCTCGGCCGACGTGGCCCGGCCTGTGGGACCGGTTGGCATCGCAGTGATGACCGGAGATG
>JAFGJF010000574.1 GCA_016929205.1 Anaerolineae bacterium | reverse complement strand
GGTTTACGAGCAGGCACGCGATTGGGGATTTCGAACCAGTGCGCACGCCGGTGAGGCAGCCGGAGCAGAGAGCATCTGGGGAGCAATCCGCAGCCTCAAGGTGGATCGCATCGGCCACGGCACGCGTGCCTACGAAGACGAAAACCTGCTCGATTACCTGGCCGAGCAGCGGATTCCGCTCGAGATGTGTCCCCTTTCCAACGTGCGTACCGGCGTCGTCGCTTCGATCGACGCACACCCGATCCGCCGCTACTTTGAGCGGGGCATCGTCGTCACCGTCAACACCGACGATCCCAAGATGTTTGGCAATTCGTTGGCCCAGGAATACGCCCTTTTGCAAAGTGAGCTGGGCTTTTCGCAAGATGAGATACGAACCTTGATCCTGCAGGGCATCGAGTCATCCTGGCTTTCACCCGAGGACAAGCGGCAATGGGAAAAGGCGTTTTGTTCAGATCCGTCCTGGACAGTGTAATCCTTTTCCTCCCTGGAGGGGAACCAAGGGGGCATCAGAGAACCCGGACAGCAGGTGCCTTTCCTTTTCCTCCCCTGGAGGGGGATCAAGGGGGAGGCAGAGAATCCGGACAGCAGATGCTTTGCCTTTTCCCCCCTCCAGGGGGGACTAGGGGGGGGGTGGATCTATGTCGATAATCCCTTATCGACCTGCCTGGCGATCCGGTTTCGTTGCTGCTCTTCGCGTATTTGGTGTGGCACAATGCGGTATGCCTGCAGAAAACGCTCTTTGAACGCACAAAACGTCCCGTCCAGGATCGACTGCCGGATCTCGCCCATCAGCCTCAAGATGAAACGTAGATTGTGGATCGTCGCCAGGCGCAGTCCCAGCATCTCTTTGACTTTGAGCAGGTGTCGCAGATAAGCGCGTGAGAAACGCCGGCAGGTATAGCAGTCGCATCCCTCTTCAATAGGGCCCGGATCTTCGGCATATCTGGCAGCGCGCAGGTTGATCCGTCCCTGGCGCGTGAACAACCCGCCGTTGCGCGCTGTACGAGTTGGTAAAACACAGTCAAACAGATCGATGCCCCGGCTTACGCCTTCAAACAGATCCTCAGGCGATCCGACGCCCATCAGATAGCGTGGTTTGTCTTCCGGCAGCAGGGACGTGACCACGTCGATCATGGCCAGCATGTCTTCTTTGCGTTCACCCACGCTCAGCCCGCCAATCGCATAACCGGGAAAATCCAGTTGGGTGAGAAATCTGGCGCTTTTGGCGCGCAGATCCGGAAAAATGCCCCCCTGGACGATGCCGAACAGCGCCTGATCCGCGCGGGTTTGCGCCGCCCGGCACCGTTCGGCCCAACGATGGGTGCGCGCCATCGCTTGCTCGTTATAGACACGATCGTGGGGGGGCGCGCATTCGTCAAAACACATGACTATGTCGGCCCCCAACTGTTCCTGGATGACAATGGCTGTTTCCGGTGTAAAGCGGTGAGTCGAACCGTCGAGGTAGGAACGAAAGGTGACTCCATCCTCGTCGATCTCGCGTAAATCTTGCAAGCTGAATACCTGGAATCCACCGCTATCGGTGAGGATGGGGTGAGGCCAGTTCATAAACGTGTGCAATCCCCCCATCCGTTCGACAAGATCCGCGCCAGGGCGCAGATAGAGGTGAAAGGTGTTGCCGAGGATGATCGATGCGCCGGCATGCTCTAGTTCTTCTGGCGTGACCGTTTTAACTGTCGCTTGCGTGCCTACCGGGGCAAAGACGGGCATCGGTATATCGCCGTGCGGGGTGGAAAAAACGCCCGCCCGCGCACGGCTGTGTGGATCTTGGCTGACTAGAGTATAGGTGAACAAATCTTGGATTTTTCTAAAAACGCCACAGTGCGCCGATGGCCCCCACTTCTTCCAGGGCTTTATCTTGAACAAACGCGATTTCAATGTCGTTCAATATGGCATTGTGCACGAGGTTATCGACAACGTCCTCTATTTCCCTTGCGTCGCCGCCACAAGCGGGACATTGATTCACTTGATCGGCCGAGATGTAGCCGCATTGGTCACAAATATAGCCGGGAGCGCTGAACCCTTCGCTAATGGCCAGGGTTTGCACGCGCTGTTGCTGTATCGCCATCAGCGTGTCAGCAAGGCCAGTCGAACCGCTTCCCTTGTGTGCTGCTGTAATGATCCCATCCACCAGTGCACTCTTGCGCTCGGCCACCGATTGATGCATCACTTGCAGGGATTGCTCGAGCACGGTCAATACGGATGCCGACATATCGATCGAAAATCCACCGACAACCTTGCTTTGCAGGTTTTTGGGCAAAAGTCCCATAAACCGGGCGCGGTTTTCGTCGGTGCCGGCCAGGATGATTCGTTCACACTGGCCAGTTTTGTAAAATTCTTGTGTCAAACTGACGACCTCGCGCAGGTTTCGATTGGCAACCTGGTCGATCCGGTTCCGCAGGTTGGCCGTCCAATCTCCTTTCGCTCCGCTCCCGGAACGGCCGCCTCTTCCGGCGGCGTCGTGAATAAAAGCTCGCAATTCTTCGCCAAATGTACCGGTCACGTCTTGCAGCGCCCCGAGGTAAAAGAGATACAACCGGCCTCCCTCGCGATCGACCATGACCACACCATAGCGGTCGTAGGCATCCAGGATGTCGGCCATTTGTTTGATATAAGGCCGTGGTGAAACATAGACCTCATCGGTGACGGGAACGGCCAATGGATAAACCGCCAAAAAGTCTTGTTCTGCACAGCTAAAGATGATCAGTCCTTTACTTTGTCTGTCGTATTCTAGTTCAACGTACGTTTCGACCTGCTCTACATCCTGGCGCGCTGCTTTTTCGGCAGCGGATTTCAACATACCTTTAAGTGCCAGGCGATATTGTTCTGTACTGACCTGTGTGGGGTCGACGTTGAGATACACACTCAACACGGGAGATGTTTCGCTTTTGTATGCAGCGAGCTCACGTAGTTCCTGTTTGCTGAACATCATACCTCCTCTTTAAGAAAAGACGGCCTAATAGTTGGCTGCGGTCTAGAAAATAGATTTTTAAAGAACTTGCCATTAGCGCGGTCGTTCACCAAGCTCGACAGCAATGGCTTTTTCTTGCCCGTCTCGGATAACGGTCAGGATGACTTGCTGACCTACCCGGGTGGTTTGCAGATATGTGATGATGTCGTCCATACCTTTGACCTGGCTGTCATCAATTTTGACAACGATGTCGCCTCCGGCAGGGATCGGTTCGGGATATCCAGGTATCTCGACCGTGCGATTTCCACCCTGGATGCCGGCGCGTTCTGATGGACCACCCTCAACGACGGAAGCGACCAGGGCTCCATATTCAACTGGTAGATCGAGCGCATCGACCAGTTCAGGGCGTAGCTCAAAACCGCTGATCCCAAGCCAGGGATGGCGATACCGCCCGTGAGCGATCAGTTCGGGCACGACCAGCTTGACTTCGTCCACCGGTACGGCAAAGCCGATGCCGATTGAGCCTCCTAGTGGGTTGGAGGGGCGATAGTAACTGTTGACGCCGATCACCCGTCCACTCGAGTCGAGAAGCGGCCCGCCCGAGTTGCCGGGATTGATCGCTGCGTCGGTTTGAATCACGTGGGCGATCGAAAAGCCGCTTTCCTGGCGCAACACGCGCCCCAACGCGCTAACGTAACCGACGGTGAGGGTGCGTTCATAGCCGTACGGGTTGCCGATGGCGATGGCGGTCTGCCCCACTTCAAGTCTGGCCGAACTGCCCATTTCAACCGGAAAGAGGATGTCCGGTGTTACGTCAACCTTGAGCACGGCCAGGTCCGAGTCAGCGTCGACACCCAATACCTGGGCTTCGGCGACGGTATCGTCGGAAAAATAGACGTAAATCTGTTCGCCGCCAGCCACGACGTGGGCATTGGTGATGATGTGCCCATCCTTGTCGTACACAATGCCCGCGCCGCTGCCGCCGCCCTCTTCCGAATCGCTGTCAATCATCTCGATATAGACCACGGCTGGAGCAACGCGCTTGTAAATGTCGATCACAATTTGTTCTTGCTCTGTCCTCGCGCCCGTCCCGGATATTCCGGATGGGGCCTCTGGATTGGGGGCAGTGCTTCCCGGCGTTGCCGTGGCAATGATCACAACCGGTGTGGATGCCACCTGGGTTGGCGCGGCAGGCTGCATCGTCGGGATCGCACACGTGCATCCAAGCAAAATCAAAACGGATAAAACAATGCCCAGCGCCACCGTTCGTCGACGTGGCATGCTGTGGTTCGGCTTTTCAGCCGTTGAAAATGTTTTCATGTTCTTCCTTAGGTCTGGCGAGGCCGCATCCTTGGCCCCTTGAACGCAGCACGGATGCGGCCGTAACAGTTCAGAATGTCTGGCGTTATTGGACGCCTTCTGGCCCGACATTCAAAAAGGGCAGCACGTTGTTTTGCGGCATAATGCCCCAGGTCACGTTGCTGTCGGGATCTTTGAGCGCGCCAACGAACTCGAGCTGGATGACTTGCGGATATTTTTCCAGGATTTCACCTTTGAGTTTGATCGATTCTGCTTCTGCCGCGGCGAGCAGCTTGATTCGTTCGGCGTTGCCAGCGGCGAGCAGTTTGATCTTTTCCGCCTCGCCGCGCGCGTTTTCAATCGTCGCTTCTGCCTCTCCCTTGGCCTGTTCGATCGCGTTTTGTGCCTTCCACTTGGCCTGCTCGGCGCGGTTCTTTTCGGTGGTCACGTTCTCGGCCTCGATCTGTTTCTGCTCGATGGCCTGCACATAGTCATCCCGGAAGTCGATCTTGCGCAGGCCAAATGCTTCCAGGATCAAGCCTTTACTGGAAAAGAGCGGGCGGAGCTCGTCCTCAAATGCTTGCTGCACCTGCAAGATATTGCCGGTGTAAAGATCCAGCGCCGCATACTCTTTGGGCACGTTGCGCGCCAAGATGCGGGTATGGAATACGACCACTTTTTCGACGACCGCTTCCTCGTTGCCAATCTCGTTGGCGATCTGGGTGATTTTGGTCGGATCGATGCGAAAGCGCACCGAATACTTGACCTGGATCTGCTGACCGTCAGCCGTGGTCGTGTCGGAGGGATAGTCCTCATATGTACCCGTTTTTCGATCCGCTGGCCCGGGTTGATCTTCGGTCACATACAGCATCTCTTGCGTGCGATAGACGATCACCCGGTCGACAAAAGGTAGTTTCCAGTTTGGCCCGGGCTGCATGATCTG
>JAFGJF010000573.1 GCA_016929205.1 Anaerolineae bacterium | reverse complement strand
CGCGCCCGCTGTACTTGAGGCAAGCGTGTTCGGCAATGACGTTTTCCCTTCCCGGCGGACAGTGGGGATACAACTCGCGCACGCGAGCCGCAAACTGATCCACGTACTGGCGATCCATTTCCTCCCGCCGCACGGCTGCGCGCTCTCGCCGCCGTTCCCGGGCCTCCTGATCGGCCAGGCATTCTTGCTCGGCGCGATCCAGGGCCTGCTCCTCGACCAACAGACCCTGCCGCTCGTAACGCTTGCGGGCACGGCTCCACCTGAGAACGACGGCAACCAGCGTGGAATACTTGCGCGAACGCCTGGTCAGCGCCGCATCGCCCGCCGATAAAAAAACCAGGTGATCGAGGTCGGCACAGGCCAGGCACAGCGCGCCCTTTTCACGGGTCAGTGTGATCCAGGCCTTGCGGCCGAGATCCTCATCACACTCACTGCAGGTTGCTTCCCCGGTCGTGATAAATACCGTCAAATCCTCACTTTTTTTCATTACTATTCCTGAGGCGGGATCGAAACAGGCGTGAGCGTAAATGTGGCAACTTTGTCGGCACGTAGATTCATACAGTTCACCCCTTGCACGACACCCTCCGTGGTCGCTATCTCGGCGACCTGAAAGCGGATCACCTTGCCCAGCCGGGAGGCGACAAAGACGTCGTCGGTCTCGCCAATGGTCATAGCGCCGACGAGGTGGTCGGTGCGCATGGCGATCTTGCCGGCGGCGCCCGGCGACTTGTTGGGTCGAAAACCAGACATAAGGCGCACGATGCCTTTCCCGTCGGCACCCAATATCAGCACACCGCTCTCCGGCTGTACGGCAGCGATGGCCGCTGCCGTGTCTCCAGGCTTGAGTTGAATGCCCAGGCAGCCACGCGTCGGCACCTGGCGCGTGGAGAAGCGGATGCCCGTCCCCCAGCGGGTGGCGACGAACAGCTCATCGCTGCTCGACGTCCAGCATGCCGCAACGGGAAAACCCATTTTGTCCACGTCGTAGAGGATGGTGCCCGCGCGCAAATTCGCACCGAGCAGACTGCCCGTCTGCAGGCGCACGTACCCGCGCACGGTGAGCAAGGCAACAAACGTGCCGCCCTCGCTTGGAAGGACAACCGCCCAACGTTCGTCAGCGCGGAGCGGAAACATGTCTGCCAGGGACTGTCCCCGGCTGTGGACGGGAGACTCGGGCAGTTTGCTCACGGGCAGGGCAAAGGTGCGCGCCTTGTTGGTGATCAATGCCAGCGACTGGCTTTCATCGGCAATCGCTAAAAAGGCGATCGCGTCTTCTTGCGGGACGTTCAGGTCAAAGATACCCATTCCTCCCCGCCGCTGGCGAGCGTATAGATGGCGCGGCGTGCGCTTGGCCAGACCAGAAGCACTGATCGTGACGACATTGATCGTAGTCGGCGGCTCGGCCGGCTCCAGTGATATCTCTTCCTTCGGAACAGCTGAAAGACGTTTTGCGCCACCGCGCAGGCGCGCCAGCTCGGTCTCCAGCGCTTCGACATAGGCGCGCACGGCAGGGTCTACTCCGTTCAGATCGGGACGTTCGGGGATGTCCATACTGTTTTGACCTCCAACGCGAAATAAAAAGATGGCAATGCCGGCAGGTTACGCGTTCCTGCTTGTCCCTGTTTTACGATGGCTATACCGTACCACACAAGAGAACGGTTGTCAAGCCGATCACGTTCCCGTGCTCTGATAGTGCCGCAAGCCAAATGACCAAAAAGCCACCACGATCGCCGTCGATAGAACCGCAACCACCGGCGTCAGGTAAACAAAAAAGCCAGGGAATGTCTCGACATTGACCTGAAAGAAATACAGTGTCGGGAAATAGGCGATAAAGGCGTAAGGAAAGCAAAAAGTGATAAAATACGCCAGTGCCCGGCTGTAGATATGGATCGGATAGTACAACGTCGACTCGCGAAAAGCGTCTGGGATATAGCCCAAACCCTCCACCCCTTCCAGCCAAAAGTCAAACGTTGCGAAAAACAAATAGACGGCCCACTCGATGATCGCCCCAGACAGCACCACGATCGCGAGAAAAGCAACGTTGAGTATGTTCCACTCGACCGCTACCTTGCGACAAGTGATCGCAAACAGGACCAGACCGGGCACGAATCCGCCGATTGCCGATAGGTCGAAGCTGCTGGCCATAATCTGGAGCAGCGGGTGAACCGGCCGGACGAGCAGGCGGTCAAGCCGGCCGCTTTTGACCAACTCACGATGGTAGAAAAAGGAGAAAAAGAAGCCGTGGTGGATTCCCCCGGCCATTTCCCTCAAAGCAGCCATAAAGCCCAGCATATAGAAATCCCATCCCCCGATCGATGGGAAGGCGGTTGTCAGCAACAAAAGCGCGGGAATACCCAGAAACCCGATCAGGGCAATACTCACGACCTGCATCATAAAATTGGCCGGATACGCGAGTTGGGCTTGCAGCGATTTTAGTTTGAGTTTCAGGATCGTCTTGAGCATCACGATCATCCTCCTTGTACGGCCAGTCTTTTTATCGCCAAGGCATAGAGACGCCGGCTGCCCACGGCCATGATGACCAGCCAGGCGATCTGCACGGCAAAGGCCCTGGGAACCTGGTCGAGGCCGATTTGGCCTACAAAGATAGCTACCGGTGTGTAGCTGACGCCTTGAAACGGCAGGAAAGTGAGGATCCGCCTCAAGACGGGAGGATAGATCCACAGCGGCAGATACGTTCCACCCAGGATCTGGATGATGCTGCCCTTGGCCCAGAACAAGCCACCCAGTTCCGTCGTCCAAAACCCGACCAGCGAAAGCAGGTAATCCAGGTAAAACGCGGTCAAAAATCCCAAGCCCAGCGAAAGACCAAAGGACATCCACACGGAAGCAGAGGCCGGCAAGGTCGGCTTGAACAACAGACACGCCAAGACAAACATCGGCAAAGAAGACGTCAACAACCTGGGCACAGACTGGCCGATAAACTCGAAAAGCAAAATGTGGCCATAGTACATCGGGCGCGTGATCTGAAAGATGATATCGCCGGTGCGAATCCGGTGGTTGGCACTCCACAGCACCCAGGTGAAAAAGAGGCGGACGACAATGACGTTGACGAGCTGGTAGCTCACCGCCTGGGCGAGTGTGACCCCGGCGTACGTTTCTTGCCCCCCGTACAACGCGATCCACACCTGTCGCTCGACCAGCATCAAAAGGGATATCTGCAGCAAGTCGGTCCAGATCTCGTGCGGATAGGTGAGATGGTACTGCATGTTGATCCTGATCTGGGCCCAGGCGGCCCTGATTGATGCCCACCTGTCTTGGATTGGCATCTCGCGGATTTTGCGTGTACGCTCTCCGATCATGCCGCCTCCTCCAAACCATTCTCGTAGATCTGGGCGACGATCGATTCGATGCTCGCCTCCTGGATTGAGATATCCTTGATTCCCTGGTCCGTGCCCAGGGTTCGGACCAGATCGAACGCCGAGATCTGTTCCCGGTCAAAGGCGATCCACAGCTTATTGTCCTCCTCCTTGATCACCTCTCCATTGGGCACGACAATATCCTGGATGCCGTGCTCAAACTCGACGACGAGCAGCCTCTGGCGGCCAAATTGCTCTAAAATCTCGCCCTGCGTGGCGTCGAGGATAATCCGCCCTTTGTCGATGATCATGATCCTCGGGCAGATCCGTTCTACATCAGAGAGATTGTGCGTGGTGAACACGATCGTCGTGCGTTTCTGTACATTCAGATCTCGCAAGAGCTGTAAAACCCTGTTCTTGGACACGACGTCCAGGCCAATCGTCGGCTCGTCCAGATACAGGATCGATGGTTCGTGAAGCAGCGAGGCAGCCAGGTCGCCACGCATCTTTTGGCCCAGGCTGAGCTTGCGCACCGGCTGATCGACAAATGCTTTCATATCCATCAGCTCGACCAGGAAATCGAGATGATCCCGGTAGCGCTGCCGGGGCAGCTTGTACATGGCCGCGAGAACGTCGAACGAGTCGATCAGCGGCAGATCCCAATCCAGTTGGCTGCGCTGCCCGTACACGACGCCGATGTTGTAGGCGTTCTGAGTCCGGTTCTCGTGCGGCACAAGTCCGTTGACCTGCAGCGAACCGGCTGTGGGATAGAGCACGCCGGTCAGCAGCTTGATCGTCGTCGATTTGCCGGCGCCGTTAGGACCGAGATAGCCGACGATCTCGCCTTCCTGAATCTGGAAACTGACGTCGTCGACGGCGCGGATCGTTTTGTACTGCGGCACAAACAGTCGCTTGACCTTGCCGGCCGGGCCCCTTCCGGGCTGCGCCACACGAAAATGCTTGGAGAGGTGCGACACTTTGATCATAGGCTCGGGTTCTCCTTGTATATAATAGTTGTAGCGCACATTTGCATAGAAAGGGTGCCCCGACGACAATAGTACACAGTTCGGCGCGGGCCGGACTGCGGACCGACCGGGCAAGTCTGTTTCTCCTTGCCGGACCTGGATTGACCAGATCCAGGTCACGTCTTGATAAGTTTGACTCCCGGTCTCACTGGGGATTAACGTCTGACCTCGCACGATGCCCCTACCTCTGGCGAGCCGCAGTGTAGCAGACTGCAGACCATCTCGACAGAGCATGAGGGCTGATTGGCAACAAGGATGCCGCTCCAGTGAGCGCCGGGGCACCCGACAGGCCCGCCGACACCTACTCACAGTTCGACTTGAGGAGAACCTGTAATGGACAATCGTCTGCAAGTTGGTATCGACTTTAGTCAGAAGCGAGCTGATTTCTGCTTGCTCTTTCCTGACGGTCGACCACTCGAATCTCACACTGCTGTGGACAATTCTTACCTTGGCTATTCGCTGGCCAAGCGACTCTTGCTTGATGCCTTGGATAGCTACTCGTTCGATGGCGTAGATGTCTCTGGAGAAGCGACCGGCTACCTCTGGCTGCCCTTCTTCCTGCAACTCGCCGCCGATCCCGAGCTCGAGCTTCACGATTTGAAGCTCTATCTGCTCAACCCACGCTGGGTCAAGTGGTTCAAAAAGTGCTTCGCTCAGGACCACAAAACGGATGAGAGAGACCCTTTCTACATCGCCGAACGGACGCGTACGCGGCGTCCCGACGTGACTTGGTCTGCCTATCCGGACATCTTAGCGCTGCGGTTCTACACCCGTCTTCGCTTCCACCTGGTGCAGAACCTGGCTCGCGAAAAGTGCTACTTTTCCACCTTCTTGTTCCTCAAAGCCAGTTCCTATCGCCGCCTCAAGCCTTTCTCCGATGTCTTTGGCGTGACCAGTCGGCTTGTTCTGTCTCAACAACCCAGCCTCGATGAGTTGACCGAGTTGCCCGTCGAAGACCTGGCCATGCAGTTGCACGAAATGAGTGGTCACCATCTTCGTGACCCACTCGAAAATGCGCGCAAGCTCAAGCAAGTCGGCCAGCAAAGTTTCCCGCTAGATGAACGCCTGGCCTTGCCCGTGCAGCGTATTCTCGACCTCACCCTGGACCATATCCGTTTTTTGGAAGGCCAAGTGGAGCAGGTCAATCGCTGGATTGCCTCCGAGCTTCAGGCTCATCCATCGATCTCTCAACTGGCCACCATCCCAGGTGTGGGCCCTGTCTTTTCCAGCGGCATCGGCGCCGAGATCGGCGACACCCGACGTTTTCTGCAAGGCCACAAGTGGGACAAGAAGCACAAACGCTATCGCTATCGAAACCTGCGCGATGCAGAAGATGCTGTCGCCAAGATCGCCGGCCTTTGGTGGCCGCGCTCCTCCTCTGGTGACTTTGAAGCCGAGGACCGGCGCATGGCCAAAACCGGCAACCGCTACTTGCGCTACTATCTCATCCAGGCTGCCAATCTGATGCGCAAGCGGATCCCGCAATACACCAAGTTCTACGACCGCAAGTACCACGAAGCTTCCAAGCACCATCACAAGCGGGCCCTGGTCCTTACTGCCCGCAAGAGCGTTGGCCTCGTTGTTGGTCTGCTACACCGCAACGAGCCTTATCGCTCACTGGAGCATAGATGAACTGACTCTTCCATTGGCCGTCGCTGATTGGCTGCAGCCAGACCAGGTCACCTGCAGCCAGCACAGTGCGATCTGGCCATCATAGCCATCTTTTTGCAGCCCCCATTTTTGAAAAATCAATATGGGCAGGCATGGTTAGAATTGTCTCTTTTTCGGCTTTTAATGTGCACTTTCTCTCGTAAATTGGGTCTTGACTTTTACCGCACTCTTT
>JAFGJF010000086.1 GCA_016929205.1 Anaerolineae bacterium | reverse complement strand
GGTCGATGTGACCGATCGTGCCCACGTTCACGTGAGGCTTGTCGCGTACAAACTTTTCTTTACCCATTATAACCCTCCGTAACTCCTTATTTCTCAAACAGAAAGCTACAAAACCAAAAACTATCGATAATATCCTAAAATGATACGTTCCGCTGATTCCTCGGGGACAGGCTCATAGTGATCAAACTCCATTGTAAATATTCCCCGTCCTTGCGTAAACGAACGCAGCGTCGTCGCATATCCAAACATTTCGGCCAAAGGCACCATTGAATTGAGCGTTTGCCCACCTATGATCGAGTCCATCCCAAGCACACGTGCATTCCTGGCATTCAGGTCACTTAGCACGTCTCCAACGTAGGATTCGGGCATAACGACCTCAACACGCATCATCGGTTCCAACAAAATCGGCTCTGCCTTTTGTACGCCATCTTTTAGGGCCAAAGACCCGGCGACGTGAAAGGCGATTGTCGAAGAATCGACCTCGTGATAAGAACCATCAACGACTGTTGCTTTGACATCAACCAAAGGATAACCAGCTAACGGGCCACTTTCCAGCGACTCTCGAATACCTTGCTCAATCGCTCGGTGGTAATCCTTGGGAATGATCGCGCCAGATACCTGGACCTCAAACGCAAGGCCCTTGCCCCGCTCGTTGGGCTCTAGCTCTAAAACAACATGCCCATATTGCCCACGTCCACCAGACTGGCGAATAAACTTACCCTCACCACGTACTTTTTTAGTAATCGTCTCCCGATAGGCGACGCGCGGTTTGCCTACATTGGCCATCACCTTAAATTCGCGGAACATCCGGTCCACGAGTACTTCGAGGTGAAGCTCACCCATTCCCCAGATCAAGGTTTGGCCGGTGTTCTCGTCGTTCTTGATCTGAAATGTCGGATCTTCTTCGGCAAGCCGTTCAAGGGCAGTGTTCATCTTGGCCTGATCCACATCTGTCCTCGGCTCGATTGCCACCGAGATCACCGGGTCCGGAAACGTAATTGGTTCCAACAGGACCTGATGGTTTTGCGTGCACAACGTATCGCCCGTGAACGAAAATTTTAGTCCAAGTACAGCACCAATATCGCCTGCACCGATTTCGTCCGTATCTTCGCGCCGATCGGCATACATTCTCACCAACCGCCCGATGCGCTCCTTTTTTTCCTTGTTCGGATTATGCACCATGGCTCCGGTACGAACACTTCCCGAATACACTCGGAAATAGGCCAATCGTCCCATGTACGGATCGGTCTGCACCTTAAAAATGAGTGCAGCCAGAGATGCTTGTGCGTCAGGCGGGCATTCGACTATCTCTTGTGTTCTGGGGTGTTCACCCTCCATCGCCGGTACATCCAACGGAGAGGGAAGATAGTCGACGATCGCATCGAGAAGCAATTGAACGCCCTTGTTATGCAGCGACGTGCCGCACAGCACGGGAACCAACAGGTTATCAATCGTGGCCTGGCGTAAAGCACTCACCAATTCCTCGGCACCAATCTCTTCCTCTTCAAGGTACTTTTCGGCAATATCGTCGTCGATCTCGGCGACCGCTTCCAGCATTTTCTCGCGATACTCTTTGGCCTGTTCTTGCCATATTTCGGGAATTGGCCCATAGACCGGCTCGATCCCTAGTTCATCCGCATAGGTGATGCTCTGCATACTTGGCAGATCGATCTCGCCGGCAAATGAGCTTTCGCTTCCCAGTGGCAATTGAACGGCAACCGGATTAGCTGCCAACCGTTCTCGAATCATCGCTATCGTGCGTTCGAAATCGGCTCCTACCCGGTCCATTTTGTTCACAAAACAAATACGAGGGACCGCGTAGCGGTTTGCCTGCCGCCATACCGTTTCCGACTGAGGCTGCACGCCAGCCACACCGTCAAAGATGACCACGCCGCCATCCAACACGCGCAGCGAACGTTGTACTTCGGCCGTAAAATCAATGTGACCTGGTGTATCTATGATGTTAATTTGGTGATCGCGCCAAAAACACGTCACCGCCGCAGACTGAATGGTAATACCTCGCTCACGTTCTTGATCCATCCAATCTGTCACTGTGGTGCCATCATCCACGTTCCCCATCCGGGCTGTACGACCCGTATAAAAGAGAACGCGTTCAGTCGTCGTCGTCTTGCCAGCATCAATATGCGCAATGATGCCTATGTTTCTTATGTTATGCAAAGAGATATTTTGATGCATTGGACGGCTCCACAGCTAGGAACTCGGGGGTCTCGGCAGCCAGCCTTTCAAAGGAGCCGTGTACTGACCACCCCGCCCGAAAACCTGCAAGTGGGGATACTATGATACTTACAAATGTAACTTTTTAAGCAGCAAAAGAGGTCAAGCCTCTTACCAAGCCGTTCTTACCGAAAACGGCTGTCGTTTACCATCGATAGTGAGCATACGCTTTGTTGGCTTCTGCCATACGATGCGTATCTTCACGCCGCTTTACGGATGCGCCAACATTATTGGCGGCGTCCATCAGCTCACTGGCCAATTTTTCGGCCATGCTTTTCCCCGAACGGCTGCGAGATGCGCCGATAAGCCAGCGCAGTGCAAGGGCGATCTTGCGTTCGGTCGAGATCTCGACCGGGATCTGGTATGTAGCACCGCCAACACGACGCGGCTTGACCTCGATCAATGGCGTCGCGTTTTTGAGCCCCTGCTCAAAGATCTCGACTGGATCGCGATTGGTTTTTTCAGCGACAATTTCCAAAGCGCCGTAGACAATAGCACGTGCAGTGCTCTTTTTACCATGCAACATGACACGATTGATGCACATTGCAATGTGCTGGCTGTTGTATTTTTGATCCGGTTCAACCGGACGCTTTGAAGGTTGATATCGTCTTGGCATACTCTTGTTTCCTTCCGAAACTTGTTACCAAATGCCCTAGCCGGGACGGCGGGTTCCGTACTTGGAGCGCTGCTGTTTTCGATCTGAGACGCCCGTCGAGTCCAGGGTGCCACGCACAACGTGGTACCGCACACCAGGCAAGTCCTTCACACGACCGCCACGCACCAACACAACAGAGTGTTCCTGCAACTGATGTCCCTCGCCTGGAATATAAGCCGTGACTTCCATGCCGTTGGACAAGCGAACACGTGCTACCTTACGCAACGCCGAATTGGGCTTTTTGGGTGTTTGTGTCGCCACACGGGTACAAACGCCACGTTTTTGTGGCGCTCCGTCTTTACGACGCGTGCGCCGTCCTTTAAGCGCGTTGAACGTGTACAACATCGCCGGAGACTTGCTACGCTTTGGTTTTGGTTTGCGTCCCTTGCGCACGAGCTGATTAATTGTAGGCAAGACAACCTCCTATGTATCTACATAACATGAGGCCGCCAAACCCCACCCAGGCGGCCCCACCAAAAGGATTTAGAATCTCGATGGCTGGTCAAAGCCACTCTAAACACGAACGGGAATTATACTCAAAAAACGGCATCTTGTCAAATGCGGATCAAGACTCTATGCCCAGGTTTTGGAATCCGCCGCCCAAGAGCTGCAACCCCATGCTTAGCTTGGGAACGCGCTCTTGCTGTTCGTCTTTGCCAAAGCGAATGACTTCTCCACCTGCGCCGACCGCCTCAACGGCCAACCCCAGGCTTTGCAGCTCTTTGACCAGGACGCGGAACGATGCTGGCACACCTGTTTCTTGCACAGGTTCACCTTTGACGATAGCTTCATACGCTTTGACACGACCAATGGTATCATCAGACTTGATGGTCAGCATTTCTTGCAAGGTATAAGCAGCACCGTATGCCTCCAGGGCCCAAACTTCCATCTCGCCGAAACGCTGCCCACCAAATTGGGCCTTACCACCCAATGGCTGCTGCGTAACCAGCGAATAGGGACCAGTCGCACGAGCATGCACCTTGTCCTCGACCAGATGTGCCAACTTCATCATATGGATGATGCCCACCGTTACCGGCTGGTCGAAAGGCTGTCCCGTCTTGCCATCATAGAGGGTCATTTTTCCCGTGGTCGGGGGCGAATATCCTGTTCGCAGAAAGACCTGGCTGGCATATTCCTGAAGCTCGTCGCCCTCAAGGTCCGGCACATCTTCGCCGATGCTTTCCAACCACAGCCCAAGTCCGATGTTAATGACAGCCGAATCGCGCGCGCCTAATTCCTCTTGGGAACACTTTTCGTCTTCAAAAACAAGCAACAAATCTGGATCATGCCCTTGCTCGCGTAGCCATTCCCGAAGCACCAGACGCCTTGCATAATTTTTGTCTGTCGCCAGTTTCTCTCCGTCGTAATCACAGTCGACTTTTTCAAACCACTCCATGATATATTCCAGGCACGCTTCATAATCGTCTTCGAATGCGTCTTGATCAATCTCGCTCTCGGCTACCCAATCCCAGGTACGGTTTGTGATTTCGCTCCATGCCCGATCGATCAACCATGCCCGTGCCAGTTCGGCTTCGATCTCGCGTTCCTTTGCCCCGTCAAAGACCGGGGTCACAGCATCAAACCCCAAACGGTAGGCGGCCCAACCTAGGTGTGTTTCCAGGATCTGGCCAATGTTCATACGACCCGGCACGCCCAGTGGATTGAGAATGATTTGAATCTGGGTACCGTCTTCGAGAAACGGCATATCTTCTATGGGCACGACAGATGAAATGACGCCTTTGTTTCCATGGCGTCCGGCCATTTTATCGCCTTCGGTCAGTTTACGCTGTTGAGCGACCCCGACGCGAACCAATTGGTTTACACCTGCGGGCAGGTCGCGATGTTCGTCACGATCGAATGTAACGACGTCGACAACCCGGCCCTGCTCACCGTGCGGCAGGCGGAGCGACGAGTCCTTGACCTCGCGAGCCTTTTCACCAAAGATCGCTCTCAACAGCTTTTCTTCTGGGGTTAATTCCTTTTCACCCTTGGGCGTAATCTTGCCAACCAAGATGTCATTGGGGCCAACTTCAGCGCCGATGCGAATGATGCCATTCTCATCGAGATCGCGCAACACATCTTCACCCACGTTGGGAATGTCGCGGGTGATTTCTTCGGGACCCAGCTTGGTTTCGCGCGATTCGATCTCGTGTTTTTCAATATGCACGGACGTAAAGTTGTCCTTGCGCACCAATTCTTCGCTGATAATGATCGCATCCTCATAGTTGGCACCTTCCCAACTGATAAAGGCGCACAATACATTTTGTCCTAGAGCGAGACGCCCGCGTTGGGTAGACAACGAGTCGGCCAGCACGTCTCCTTTATGAACCATATCACCTGTGCGGACAATAGGCCGTTGATCGAGACAGGTGCTTTGATTGGAACGACGGAAACGATGCAATTCGTAAACCTGTTCGTTTTCGTCGCTGACGATCTGAATTCTGTCACCCTGTACAGAAACCACTTCACCGTCGGTCTCGCTCAAAACGACATAGCCCGAGTCACGGGCGGCCTGGAACTCGATGCCTGTTCCAACCATTGGCGAATCCGGCTGCAAAAGCGGAACCGCCTGGCGCTGCATGTTGGAGCCCATCAATGCGCGGTTCGCATCGTCGTGTTCGAGGAAGGGGATCAATGCCGCAGAAATGCCGACGATTTGCCTGGGTGAGATGTCCATATAATCGATTCGCTCTGGCGGTTCGATTCCAAATTGCTGGTTGTAGCGGATGGAAATCTGCGAGTCGACAAAGTGTCCCTCTGAATCCAAGACCGCATTTGCCTGGGCGATACGATAGCGGTCCTCTGTATCGGCAGAGAGATATTCGATTTTCCCGGTCACCGTGGGCATAACGGCGATCCGATCTTCCGACTCTAGACCTGCGATACGTTGCGCCAGTGTGTCGTCGATCTCGGCGCCAGCTTCGGCGATCACCTGGCCTTCTGCATCTACCACGCGCCTGCGCAGTGTGTGTCCTGCCAGTTCTTCGACCGTCGGTTCAACGGTGCGGACTACCTGACGATAGGGTGTCTCGATGAACCCGTACTCGTTGATCCGGGCAAAGTTGGCCAAACGACCAATCAAGCCGATATTCGGACCTTCCGGAGTTTCAATCGGACAAATACGACCATAGTGCGAATGGTGAACGTCGCGCACGTCAAAGCCTGCACGCTCTCGACGCAGGCCACCTGGGCCCAATGCGCTCAGCGTACGTTTGTGAGTCAACTCGCTGAGTGGATTGGTCTGCTCCATAAATTGGGATAACTGGCTCGATCCAAAGAACTCGCGTATCGCGGCGACCACAGGGCGAATGTTGATCAAATCGACGGGGGTCATGTCTTCAGATTCGCGGATGCTCATACGCTCGCGGACCACGCGCTCCATTCGCCGCAGCCCGACACGGAGTTTTTGCTGGATCAATTCCCCCACGGTCTTGACCCTGCGGTTGCCCAGGTGATCGATGTCATCTGGATCTTCCAGGCCATTGTTGAGACGGATCATCCGATCGACCAACAAGACAATGTCTTCCTTGGTCACAATACGTGTCGTAGATGATATTGCCAGGCCAAGACGTTGGTTGAGTTTATAACGCCCCACGCGCTCCAGATCGTAGCGACGCATATCAAAAATCTGAGAGATTAGAAACGATTTAGCGTTGTCCATCGTTAGTGGATCGCCAGGGCGCATTCGCTTGTAAAAGTCGAGTGCCGCCTCTTCTGCTACCGTACGGCTGCTTAGATCCCAGGCTGGCTCTTGTTTGATCGTTGATTCGATATAGTGATGCTCGGGGTGAGTGTCCGACTCGGCAAAGAGTGCAAACAATTCTTCATCTATGCCCTCGTTGAGTACCGAAAAAAAGCTATCATATTCGGTAAACAGGGCCATCATCGCCGCGTCCTGGAAATAAGCTTCAAAATCCTCTCGCTTGAGAGAGGCTAACGCTCGCAAAAAGATGGTAACCGGGATCGTACGCTTGCGGTTGAACTTGATGGTGAGATAATCGCTTTTGCGCGTTTCGAATTCCATCCATGCGCCGCGATCCGGGATCAGTTTTGCCATGCTCAACTGCCGTCCGGTTGCCCGGTCTTCTTCACGAGAAAAATACACACCGGGTGAACGAATAAGCTGGCTGACCACGACTCGTTCGGTGCCATTGATCACAAAGGTGCCTTGCTCGGTCATCACCGGAAAGTCGCCAAAAAAGATCTCACGAACCACTGCCTGATCGCGTTCTTTGTCATACAACAGCGTTTTGACATAAAGTGGGCAAGAATAGGTGATGTCTCGCTCGATGCATTCATCTACATCGTACTTGGGCTCGCCAAAACGAAACCCAAGATCGAATTTTTCGCACAGTTCCTGGTTACGTGTGCCGGGGAAATGCAGTTCAAGGTTCTTGTTAAAACTCTGGATGGGTGTTATCTCGTCAAACAGACCTGACAACCCATATTCGAGAAACCGGGCAAAAGACTCTAGCTGAACTTCGATCAGGTTAGGCATCGGCTGCATATCTTCGATTCGTGCATACGATTTAATGCCCATTCAGTGCTCCCTTCCAACACGCACAAAAACCCAATTACTGCAAAAGCGACGGCGCAATTGGGTTCGTGGCAAATTAAACGCGAATACACATTTTACCACATTTTGGCATAGTTGTCAATAATGAATTTTTGAGTCCGGAGGCGGCCCAACGGTGGAGGATATGAAAAAATGACGGCCTGGACCGCCCCGGGACGAGGCTTGGCGCAGTGGGCGGCCGGGGATATGGCAGAAACACTGGTTCTCCGGTTGGATCAAAGCCAAATGGAGCCGGTTCGATCAGGTCGAGGCCTGCCCCGGCTGCCCTGACAGCCTGTTCTTGAACAACCGATACACGATTTCGGCCGCGGCCCAGGCGCTCACCAACACCACGTTGGAGGCCCAGTCGGCCCACCCGGCGTTGACGACGATGACCAGGCTGACGGCAGCACACAGGATGCCGGCGGCGCTGGCGATCACCCATCGACCCACCCCCACACCCTTGTGCCTTGCGGCGCGATCGGGTTCGTCGTATGTATCCCGGGGCCGATGTGAGACCAGGCAGTTCCGTCAAACACGTCCAGCCTGCCCTGTTCGAGAACCCAAATTCGCCCCGACGGATCGGTCAGCTCGACGGTCTCGCCAGCCGGGAACAGGCCTTCCGGCGTGGAGGGGCGCCAGCCCTGCCCCTCCCAGACCCAGGCCTGTTCCTGCGGATCCGCGGCGTCTCGTTTCGTTTGCACCCACAGGCGCCCATCGGGATCAACGTCCATTTCCGACAGGAGGCCGGGCAAACCGGCTCCCGGATAGGTCGTCCATCCCCGGAAAAGGGTGAGAGAGAAGCCAATGAGGATCAAGACGACAACGATGGGCAGCCCCCACAAAATAGCGATGCGTGCACGTCGCATGGTCTGCTTCCGTTGTTGGTCTGTGAATCGCCGGTTATCGAGTGGCGCTTGTTTTGCCACAATGTATCTCCTTCAGTGACTATTCGCCACCGAACCACCGCTCACCCAGCGCTCTGGCCTGCTCGATGAAAAAGTGCCGTACCCGCTCCCAGGGCACGTCGATCAGCAGGTCAGGCTGCACGTCCCGGTCGGCATTGTCGAACAAGACCATGCTTTCTAGAGCCATCATCGCAAAGTCGCGCGCGTGCGGATACTTGATCGCCCCCCGGTCGAGCAAGTCGTGGATCGGCATCTGTTGGGCGATGACGTAAAGGTCATAAAAATCCTTGCGGCTGCCCCGCCCGATCAGGGCGTCCAGTTTCATCAGGGCAATGTCCAACACGGCGGCCAAGGCCACGTTTTCCACGCTCTCTACCGGGGACAACAGAGGATAACCATAGCTGAAAAATCCGACATGCATCCCTGCGATCCGGGTCAGCAGATTGCCATCCACGTTTTCAAGCACGGCCACGTCGAGCGGAGCCAGGGTGCGCACGATTTCGTGCCGGGTTCGCGGGCCCACCTCGTCGGTCTCTGAAAAAAAATCCAGATCGACCGATCGCCGGTGCCCCAAGCGCAGCGCCAATGCCGTGCCGCCAGCGAGGTAAAAACGTCCGGCAAAGGGGCATTGGCCAACAAAACGCAGCACGACGTGCATCTGGGGCGCGATCATCTGCCAATGGATGGGAGTCAATACGGCCATACGCGTCGCTCCCGGAGAAGCAGTCCTTGCCCTAGAGACAGGCCAAACAGCACGCACCACATGTTGTAGCG
>JAFGJF010000085.1 GCA_016929205.1 Anaerolineae bacterium | reverse complement strand
TCGGGGCATTCGATGTCGTCGAGCGACATATGAACGAGTTCCTGGCGGCGGTAGCCCAAGCGGCGTGCGGCGATTGGGTTGGCGTCGAGAATGTTGAGTGTGTCCGGGTCGATGATAAAGATGGATTCGCCTGAATATTCAAACAGTTGGTCTCCTCGTGTACCGGCTTCTTGCAGGACCGTGTGAGCTTGCTGGCATTCGGCAAGGGCTGTTTCAAGTTCTGCGATGCGGCGATGCAGAATAGCCGACTCCTGGGACAGAGGCACTGTTGTTTTCTCTTGATCTTGCATATCACTATCCTCTTGACGATCGAAGCATTTCAGACTGCATAGGCTCAAGGTGACGTCAACTGGCTCAAGTCGGCGAGCAGTTGGTTTGCGTCGCTGTATCGTTTATCCCGATCTTTATCCAGCCATTTGGCCAGGATCTGGGCAAAGTGTGGATTGTCAATGGCGGACAAGTCTGGAATGTGGTGTAAAATGTCTCTTGTCAGACGAACCGGATCGTGTAAACTAAAAGGATGCTGTCCGACAACGAGCTGGTAAACCATTACGCCAACGGCGTAAAGGTCCGATGCCTGGCTCAGTGGTTGGTTACGCAGCACCTCTGGAGCCATATAGACCAGCGTGCCCACAGCCCCACTGGCATGTGGCAATCCATCCGCAAGCCCAAAGTCAAGCAATTTGACCTGTCCTTGTGGGGTCACCAGCACGTTGTCCGGCTTGAGGTCGCGGTGTAAGATCCCACGTTCGTGCAAGTAGGCCAGAGCCTGCAAGACCTGACCGATCAAGTCGATCTGCGCCGCAAAAGGCTGCTCACGTCCTGCATTGAGGAGTGTCTTGGCTCCTTCTAACAAGTCCATTGTAAAATACGGGCGATTTTGGGCGTCAAAACCATAGTCCGAAACGTGGATGATGTTGGGATGCCTCAGCAAAGCCAGGGTCTTGAATTCGTGAGCAAGCGCAAGGCGGTAATCGGTGTCTCGCGATACACGCAGGGCAAAATCGAGCTTATCGCCGGGCAGGGTTACACGCTTAAGGGCGACCGTATTACCGGTCAGGCGATCTTTAGCACGGTAAACGGTGCCCATCGCACCTGCGCCCAATTGGTCCTGCAGCTGGTAGCGATCACCTATTAGCTGTGTTATGGTTTGCCCGGTATCCATGTTGCACTGCCCTCTGCTATCGCTAAAAGTCGAACAGCTCTGCTATGGCCTCGTTGGCTGTTTTGGGCTTGCCACCATCGTCATCGGCCATCATGGCCTTGTAAAATGCTTCGTCGTATTTGCGGGTGCGAACGACGATGGGCATTGGTACGGCGTGGCCCATCAATAGCACCTGCTCACGGGTGTCCAGGCTCTCCAGGGCGCCGCGCAAAAAGGAACGGTTCGCGACACCTGTCAGTACGGCTTCGATATCACGTTCTTCAGTCAGCTTGCCACTGACGCGCGTGCCTAACTGGGATAAAACCTCGTCGTCGATGCTGCTGGGGCGCTGGTCAACGACCATCAGCGTGACATGGTATTTGCGCAGCTCGCGGGCGATGGTGCCGAAAATGGTTTGCTTGGACACGGATGGATTGAGAAAACTGTGCGCTTCTTCGATGGTGATCATGAGTGGGCGAGGCTTGTCGGCTTTGTTCTGCGTTTGCTCATAGCGCTCCACCTTGGCACGGTACAACTCGCGGACGCGGCGCGTGACCAGGTTTGCGACCAGCATATGGTCAAGCGGCGAATCGTGCTTGCCAAAGTGGATGATGACGTTCTGACCATTGTCGAGTGTCTGCACCATTTCGTCGATCAGATTAAAATTGCCCTGTTCGACAACGTATTCCTTTCGTTGTAGTCTCTTGAGTGTGCGTTGCAGCGCCGCTATCGAGGCCGGATGCGCGCCACTTTCGGCACAAAAGAGGTCGAGTTCCTCCGGCTTCATTGTGACCAGCTTGAGCAGCCAAGCTTCTTTATACATATCTTCAAGCAGGCCAATGGTTGCCTCGGCGGTGCCGCGTAGATTGAGTTCTTGGGCCAGCAGGGTTACATCGCCGGATTCGATCTGGTTCAAGCCAACCTGGATGGTACGATCGACACCACGCCCGCCTCCGCGAGATGCTGCGGTTTTGTCCAGCGAGTAGACGAGCACCTGGCTGCGCCCGAAAATCTGGGTCAGTCCCTTGACAAAGTTGCCATCTTCGCTCTCTTTGCCAAAAGCATATTCGTCATGCATGTCAAAGATCAAGTTGACGGCGACGCGGCTCTTGATCACGCCGCACAAGAGCAGCCGTACCAGGAAGCTTTTGCCTGTGCCCGATTGACCAAAAATGCCGTTCGAGCGTTCGACGAGGCGTTCCAGGTTGACACAGATCGGGATCTCCATCGTCAGCGGTGTGCCCATGGCGAAAAACTGTTTGCCCTTTTGTTCGTCCCCAAAGACAGCTCGAAAGTCGCTTTCGTCGGCCACGTTGAGTGTGGCCAAGTGCATCGGGATGGTGCGAACCGGCTGCGGCCCTTCCAGGTCGATGATAAAGTCATCCTCGCTTCCCTTGGGCATCATCAGCATCGGTTTGACTTGAACTGTAGCATAGGTCAGTGAACCACGCAAAGCGCTGACAATAAAGGGGGGGACATTCAGCGGTGGGTCGGCAGGCAGTCGCGCATCAGTGACGCGCAGTTGCATATCACTGATCATGCTAAAGTAGAGATTCCGGTCGCCCTCGACGATGCAGAAATCACCAATACGCATCTGCTCGGTTGTAATATCAGGATCGAGTCGAATAGTCAGACCGGCATTGAACGCGCCGTCGGTAACGACGCCAAGACGGTTGCGTCGTTGATGAGTTTCAAAAGACATGGTTTTCCTTCCACAGCATTTGTTGCCTATTGTATCAAAAAGCAGCCTTTGACGCAAAAAGGGTTTGTCTCTTGGAGGGATTGCGCAGGCCTATGTTTTGCGAATCAGTTGTCGCAAAAGGCGGTGTGCCGGTTTTTCAATTCCTTCATACAAGATGGTCGCCATAAAGATGGTAATGGCATAGAGCCATATTGCCCGCCAGATGCGGTTTTCGACGCCAACCATTTCGCCGAGAAGAATCCAATATAGCCATTGGCAGGGTTCGGTAAGCTGGATCAGAAAAAGGGCATACGAAATCGACCCTAGGTACACGATCGGTCGCGTGCTCAATATCCAAGTAAGCGGGCTAGTGCGTTTTTTATCGCTTGCCATCGCGGCAATGATGATACTGGCAAACAAGGCTACGCCAAAGGCTAGCGTACGATTTAGTGGAGAGCCGAGTTCAGTTTCAATCACATCAAGGGTGACGATGCAGGCTAAAGCTCCGACAAGGCTGACCCAAATTGCCAGACTAGTATGTCGTTTCAACCACGCATGGATGTCATGCTGAAAGAGTGCGAACGCGGCAAGCATCCCGACTACAAAGTCGGGCAAGTGACCAAACAGGCTGTAGTGCATAATAAACGTACTTGGTGCGCCGATCAAGGTATCGGACAATGATTGCGTTGGTGGCAATCGCGGCAAGAGCAGGCCTAATGCTATAGCAGCCAGGCTTGCAACCAAGGCACGGGCTATGATAGAACCAAACACCTTTCCTTTTCCGAACCAGCGCATAAGCAGTGGTGCGATCAAGCAAAATAGCACTTGAACGGTCAGAGTCCAGCCGACAGTCGTGCCAATATGCACCAAACTGGGAAACAAGGCCTGAGTTAGTGTATAGACAGCGATGAAGCCTCGTACATTCTTGGGCATCATATTTTCTGGACGGCCCAGGGCAACGACGAACAAAGTCAACACGACTACGTAAAGTGGATAGAGGCGAATGAGCCGTTTAGTCAGAAAAGCACCGAACCCGAGCTGATGCTGCTTGAATTCCGGATAATAGTGGAAGGTGATCAAAAAACCGGACAGGGCGAAAAATACGGGCACACTGACGTATCCCACCTCGAACGGGGCGCGCACCAACAGTGGCAGCGACTCAACATAGTGGAAAAACCAATGATAAAAAAAGATCATACCTGCCAATACGGCCCTCAGCCCGGTGAGTGCAGGGATGATACTTTGCCTGTGGCCAGATCCTGGTGTTTGAGCAAGCGCAAGTTGAGGCAAAGTCATAGCCAGGATTCTAGCGTTGGCAAAAGCGATCCAGCCCGCAGCACCTGGGGCGGAGACACGGTCAAATCGAGCACGGTTGAGGCCACGCCGCCGGGACATGTGCCGCCGTCAAGCAGCAGCTCGATACGGCCATCAAGCTGAGCCAGCACTTCTTGGGCTGTGATGGGTGCAGGTTGGCCCGAGAGGTTGGCGCTGGTTGCGGCCAGTGGGGCGTCCAGCGTGGCAAGCAGTGCCTGGGTGAGCGGGTGATCGGGCACGCGCACGGCGACCGTGTCGCTGCCAGAGGTGACAGTGCTGGAGATTTTGGCGTGGCGTGGCAACACCACAGTCAATGCCCCGGGCCAGAAGTGTGCCGCCAGTTCGTATGCGATTTCTGGGATCGATGCTGCCACCTGCGTTAGCATATCGACGCCAGAGATTAGCACCGGAATGGCCTTATCACGTGGACGAACTTTGGCAACGTACAGTTTTTCCACGGCTTGCGGCAAAAAGGCATGTGCGCCGACGCCGTACACCGTGTCGGTTGGGAAGGCAACAATGCCGCCATCGTGCAAAACGCGCACAGCGCGAGTGATGTCATCTGATTGAATTTGTGTACAAACTGTTTGGATCGTCAAAGGGTTTCGCTCCATACTTTCGGTGGGCTCAGTATAG
>JAFGJF010000572.1 GCA_016929205.1 Anaerolineae bacterium | reverse complement strand
GGGTCTGGGGCTGCCCATCGCTCAGGGAATTGTGCATGCGCACAACGGCCGCATTTGGGTAGAAAGCCCGCGCTGCGACGAAAAAACCTGCCCCGGCAGTCATTTTCACGTCTTGTTGCCGCTAAAGAGAGAGTAAAAAGAACGTATCTTATGCCAACAATTTTCGGAGAAATGAACTATGGAATATCAAAACCTTGGACGCACGGGTGTGAAAGTGAGCCCGCTTTGTTTAGGCACCATGAACTTTGGCTCGCGCACGTCAGAGGATAAGGCCTTTTGTATCATTGACCGTGCCGTCGAGGTTGGCCTGAACTTGATTGATACGGCCAACCTATACGGTGACGCGAACGAAGGTGTGGGACGCGCCGAGGAAATCATCGGTAAGGCACTGTCACGGAATGGCAAACGCGACCAAATCGTACTGGCGACCAAAGTCTTTTTCCAGATGGATCCGGGTGATCCCAACAGCAGCGGTTTGAGCCGACGCCATATTGTCGCCGAATGCGAAGCCTCCTTGAGGCGGCTGCGCACTGATTACATTGATCTGTACCAGCTTCACCGTCCGTCGCCGGACGTTCCGATTGACGAGACGATCCGCGCGCTGGATGACCTTATCCGCGCCGGTAAAGTGCGCTACATCGGCGCCTGCGAGTTTTCTGCCTGGCAAACCATAGAGGCTCTCTGGACATCGGACAGACTGCGCATGAATCGCTTTGTTACGGAACAGTCCTTTTACAACATGACTCATCGTTCGATTGAGCGCGAACTCGTGCCAATGGCCCTGCAACACGGCATCGCTCTCCTACCCTATTCACCACTAGGAGGCGGCATCCTGACGGGTCAATATCGACGTGGGCAACCTTACCCAGATGGCTCACGTTTGACCTTTGAAAAGTGGGCGGCCTACTGGGACGATCTGAACGATCGTGTTTACGACTTGCTGGATCTGCTTGCCGAAATCTCTGCAGAGAAAAGCTGCACGATCAGCCAGCTCGCCCTCGCATGGACAATGGCGCAACCCGGTATCACGAGCGTAATCCTCGGCCCACGCACCCAAGAGCAACTGGATGACAATCTTGGCGCACTGGATGTGATCGTTACAGCCAAGGATATGGAGCGCATTGACGCAATTTCGAAACCGAAAGGAACATTGCTCAATGGTTGAATCCACAAAGTAGTAGCCACCCAACAACATGGGCGCTGGTTAAGACAGACCGGGAGCAGGCTTTGCCTGTCGCCTGGCAGCCGCTGTGTTTGCAAGGGCTTGCTGCGCGACGAGTGGGGGATGAGCTGGGTGCAAGTGCCAGGTGAAATTGAGCAAGCGAGCTTTGAAGGTGCATTTGACACCGTCGCCCCGTTACAAGTTGTTCGCAATGCAGGTGTGTTATAATTGATCAAGCGTCGCGCCAAAACCATTCTCTACATATCACTACTTTTGCTCAGCGTCTGTTCTCCAGAAACGCCGACAATTTCCAATGCGCCCCAAGATTTTCAAAAGGGTCTAAACTATACTGCCTGGGCCAAGGGACAACTCGCAACCCCAGAGTCGGATCATTCCCTGGCAAATCTGGCGTCTACTGGGGCAAACTGGCTCGCCATCGTCGTCTTTGGCTATCAACGGACGTATACCTCGACCGTCATCACACGCGACCCGGCCAGGACCTCTTCCGATCAAGACCTGGCCTATGCCATCGCTTCCGCTCACGATCTCGGATTAAAGGTGATGCTCAAGCCTCATGTTGATCTGAGTCATGACTCTGTTCACTGGCGAGGAAACATCGGCGAGGCGTTTACAGATAAAACGCAATGGTCTGCGTGGTTCGCATCATACAGCGAGTTTATCAATCACTATGCAAAGCTTGCCCAGGCGCACGGTGTTGAGCAATTCTGTGTGGGCACCGAATTGGTTGGTACCACGCATCGTGAAGCAGAGTGGAGAAAAGTGATTGCCGGGGTACGTGAGCGATTCACCGGCCCCATCACCTATGCAGGCAACCATGGCAGCGAAGATGTGAACATTGTTTGGTGGGATGGGGTGGACTTTATCGGGATAGACGCCTACTATGTGCTTACTGACAAGGCCGATCCTACCTTGAGCGAGATCAAGGCCGCCTGGGTTGGCAAGGGTTACATTGATACGATGGCAGGTCTGGCCGCCAGGTATGGCAGGCCGATATTGATCACAGAGATCGGTTACCGCAGCGCAGATGGGACGATCAAGACGCCGTGGGATTGGAGTGAACTGCCGCTCGATCTACAGGAGCAATCTGACGCCTACCGGGCCGCTCTGGATGTATTGTGGAAGCAACCCTGGTTGGCAGGTATTTATTGGTGGAACTGGGACGTTAATCCTCAAAAGGGTGGATTGAAGGACAAAGACTATACACCCTATGGCAAGCCTGCTGAAGACGTGCTGCGCGCCTACTATGGCGGCGCGACAGAAAAGGCTATCGCGCATCCCGCCTATCCGGCGCATGCCATCAAGCACATACGCCTGCCCACTCCCAAGCCAGCGTCCACGCATCCTGGCTGGACATCGTATACTGCCACGGGTCACGTCAACGACCTGGCCTTTGATCATGAGGGAAATCTGTGGATCGCCACTCCTGGCGGACTACTCAAGTGGAATACAGCCAGCGATGAGATCACCCGGTACACAGAGAGCGACGGGCTGGCCGATAATTGGGTTGAGAAGCTGGCTGTGGCCCCTGACGGCAAACTGTGGATTGCCACCAGCGGCGGTATTTCGTGCTTTGCCGGCTCGGCCAGACTTGCCGCTGGCGATAAACAGTGGACGATCTATGACAAAGACAATGGTCTGCCGTGCAATGGCGTCACAGATATCGCCTTTGCAGATGATGGCGATGTGTGGGTTTCTACCTACGGCTGTGGTGTAGCCCGCCTTGATCTCTCGCCTGGTTCAGGACACAGTGGTCAGGTCTGGACGACGTACACCGAAGAAGACGGTCTGCTGGAACCGCATGTTTTATGCGCCACGAGCGCTTCTGATGGCTCAATGTTGTTTGGTACCTGGAGCGGTGTGGCGCATTTCGTCGGTCACAATTGGTTCTCATATACTGTGGCTGATGGCTTGATCAGCCACGGTGTCGAAACCATTGTTGAAGACCCCGCCGGCGGTGTGTGGTTTGGCACCTGGGCTGGGATCGGACGTCTGTGCGGTACATTGTGGACATCCTACGATAGCAGCAGCTTGGGAAACTGGGTCGAAACACTGGTCATTGCTCCTCAAGACTCGACCTTGACTGGAGTCTGGGCTGGCGCCACTGGCGGCGTCGCACGCTTCGATCCTGACACCTGGGCGTGGTACAATGTGCTCTCTGTTGACGGTCAACCACAAGAACGTGGCGTTTCTATCGCTTTTGCTCCCGACGGCTCCTTGTGGGTGGGTACATACAACAGCGGCATATACCATTTTGCCGATTCGACAAAAACCTGGATCAATTACACGTTGGATGGTAATCTGCCAAGCAATGAGATCGCCGCGGTAGCCACAGCTCCAGATGGTACCTTACACGTTGTCACTCACCCCGACCGATATGAGCAGGGCGGCGGCGTCTGGCAATACGATGGCCGCGTGTGGACAAAAGCCTCTGCTGAAAGCAGTGTAGCAAACAGCGATGTCCCGGCCAGCGTCACGGCAGATGATGGCGCTGTGTGGACCATTCTTGAGCGAGGCGTCTCCCGTCTTGCTGGCGAAAACCGGACCACCTATACCGCCCAAAATGGCCTCGTAGATGATCGCGTCATCGCCATCGCCGTCGCAGCTGACGGAACGATCTGGATAGCAACTAGAGGTGGCATCTCCCGATTTGCGCCGTGAGAACCAGTGACGCGGCGTTTCTTGTGGTCTATCTGCGGCTGGTCGTAAAGCGTTTCGCTGGCCGGCGTCGGTGGCAGGTGTGACCAGGCCAACAGGCGGGTTGTTGACGCGCCTAGTCCACCCAAAACGGGCGGTTTTAGTCGGCTTGAGCCGACTTTTGCCGGTAGCCTGCGCCGAATTTAGGTCTGGCAGCGCGGGCAAAAGTGGGTACCGCGCTGGCTCAGACGGATTTTTTCAATGGTCGTATTACAGGCAAAACAGGGCTTGCCCTCTCGACCATACACTTGCAAATGCTCTCGCTGGCTGCCCTGACCATAGACGCCGTCGCCCAGATCGGCGCCCTGATGCTCGATTGCCTGGCGCAAGACCGCCCGCAGTCCCACATAAAGGCGGCCAACTCGCTCGCGGTCCAGGCTGTTGGCGCTCCGCCGTGGATCAATACCCGCTCGAAACAACGCTTCGTCGGCATAGATATTGCCCACGCCGGCAATAAACGTTTGCTCCAGCAGCAGCGGCTTGATAGCGCGCGCCCGCCCGGCGCACAAACGCCGCAAATCGTCGGCGCTAAAATCATCCGCCAGCGGCTCTGGCCCCAAACGCCCGACAATCTCGGCCGGGTCGCTCACCAGATAAAGGCGGCCAAACTTGCGCGTGTCCACAAAACGCAGTTCGCGCCCATCATCCAACACAAAACAAACGCGCAGGTGCTTGGGCGGCGGCTCGGCGGCGCTGACCAGGCTCAAGCGGCCGCTCATGCGCAGATGGATCAACAAAGTATCGGCCGGTCCGCTTTTACGCCCCAGCGCCAGAAGCAAATATTTGCCGCGGCGTTCGACCGAGTCCACGCGCTGCCCAGGCAGACGCGCAGTAAAATCGGCCGGCGCAGGTCTATCCACGGCGCCCGGCCAGGCAATACGAACATCAAGCACGGCGCGCCCAAGCAAAAGTGGACGCAGACAACGCGCTATCGTTTCAACTTCGGGCAGTTCAGGCATGTTTCTCCTGGGTGCGCGGTACGTTTTTGCGCAGATAGTGTTTGGCAGTT
>JAFGJF010000084.1 GCA_016929205.1 Anaerolineae bacterium | reverse complement strand
CTTGCGACATGATTGATGTGGGTGCGCGCAAGGAGCTCGATGTGCGTGTCGTCTCGCCAGTCGACAATTTGCTGGAAGCGCATTTCGATGCCATCTGGGGATCGGCTTACGATCAACTTCTTGACCTGGTGCGCAGTCACGAGACGACGCTGATTTTCACTAACAGCCGTTACAAAACTGAGCGCACGTCGCTGCGTTTGAACGAGCGTGCGGATGGCATTGATATGCGGTCGACGGGGTCAACCAGCACACGCGTGCTCCAGGTAGGCGCCCATCATGGCAGCATGTCCAAAAAGGTGCGTCTCGATATGGAAAACCGGCTCAAAACAGGCCAGCTTGACGCATTGGTGGCGACGTCTTCGCTGGAATTGGGTATCGACGTAGGCAGCATTGATTTGGTCTGCCAGATTCAGTCACCCAAGTCCGTTTCCAGCGGCATGCAGCGCATTGGCCGTGCCGGGCACCTGTTGGACGCGACGAGCAAGGGCCGACTGCTGGTCACCGATCGCGACGACCTGGTCGAGTCGGCGGTACTCGTGCGCGCCATCGTCGATGGTCAGATCGACACGACGCGCGTGCCTCTAAACTGCCTTGACGTGTTGGCCCAACACGTGGTCGGGGCGGTCGCCGCCGATCCGTGGCCTGTCGACGTCCTATTCGATCTTTGCCGGCATGCTTATTGTTTTTACAGTCTCGACCGCGCCGACTATGACCGTATACTAGAGATGCTTTCCGGCGGCTATACCTTTGAGATGGAGTACCCGCCCTATGCCAAGATCGGTTGGGACAAGGTCAACCAGATGCTCTATCCCGAACCGGCAGCGCGGATGATCGCCTTTCGCGCCAGCGGGACCATTCCCGATGTATCTGACTATGATGTGTATTTTGAGGCGCGCAAGACGGTAGTTGGCCGGCTGGGCGAGAGTTTCGTCGAAGAACTGCACACCGGTGACATTTTTATCCTCGGAAGCTCATCGTGGCGGGTACTGCGGATTCATCGCAACCGGGTGATCGTCGAGGATGTGTACGGCAAAGCGCCGACAATCCCCTTTTGGTTTGGCGACCGTCCCTCGCGCACTTGTGACCTGGGGCGGCTGGTGGGGCGATTTCGCCGCGAGATGACTGCCCGCCTGGACGAGTTGGGACCACAGGGGTTTGTGTCGATGCTCCAGGAGCAGTACCTGGTCAACGAGGACGGGGCGCTGTCGATCCGCGAATACCTCCACGAACAGCAGTTGGTGATGGGCGATGTGCCCTCGGACGAGCGGATCGTCATCGAGCATTTTTTGGATGAGTTGGGCCAGCAGCAGATCGTCATCCACAGCTCGTTCGGGATTCGGGTCAACGATCCCTGGTCAATGGCCCTCCGGCAGGCGATCGAGGAGCGCTATGGCCTTTGTGTCAATACGGCTACCAACGATGACGGCATCTTGATCACGGTGCGCAGAGCGGGCGAGGATGAGGTTGAGGCATCTGAACGTGTCGATATCGATGTGCCCGCGCTGCTACAGTTTGTTTCACCGCGCAATCTGGATGTGCTGCTCGAAAAGGCCGTGCTCGATTCGCCGCTGTTCAAATCACGCTTTCGCCATAACGCCGTGCGCTCGATGATGGTTCTGCGCGAATACAAGGGGCGGCGTACACCGGTATGGCTGCAAGGGCTGCGTGCATCGGGGTTTCTGAAGGCTTGTATCGATATCCCTGATTTTCCGCTGATTGCCGAGACCTTGCGTGAATGCATGCACGAGTCGCTCGATGTACCCAACCTGCGCCGAGTGATCGACGCGCTGGATGGCGGTGAGATCGAGGTGCGAACAGTCGAGAGCCGCATTCCCTCGCCGTTTGTCCACTCACTGCTGTTGCTGGGCCAATACGGTGAGATCGGGTCCATTCCCATCCGGGAGCGACGCGGGCGGTTGATGCATCTCCATCGCGAGTTACTGCGCCAGATTCTCGATGAAGAGACGCTGCGCAATTTGCTTGACGAAGACGCTGTCCGCGAGGTCGACGATCGTTTGCAGCGCAAGCATCCCAAGCGTGCGCGGAACGCGAACGAATTGGCACGCATCCTGCTTGAGCTAGGCGACCTTGTCGAAGCCCCTGATAACGAGTTATCGTTGGTCGACCGCGTGGACGGCAATGCTATGCTGCTGCTTGACGAACTGATGACAGCGCGCCGGGCCGTCCTGGTGCCCATCCCAACGGCCGAGACACACCGCGATCGGTGGATCGCGACCGAGAATTTCTCATTGTACCGCGACGCTTTTGCCACGGCGCAAGAGATCGATGTGCAGGATCGGGCCTTGCTCGACCTGTTGGCACGCGATGGGCTGCTGACGGCGGCCGATATCTCGCTTCTGGGCGATGGCCAAGATCGGCTGGAACGCCTGGTTCGTGCTTACTATGTACTGCGTGTGGTTCGTGACTGGCGCGTGGCCTATGTTGCTGCCGATGCCTGGGTCCCCGAACATATTAAGGCCGAGAAGAGGACGCGGCAGGACGAAGCGCGACAAGAGTTGGTATTCAGGTTTGCGCGCTGGCATGGTCCATTCACCAAATATGAAGTAATGGAGCGGTATGGGTTTGCCGAAAGTTGGGTTGAGGCGGCGCTGGCGGATCTGGTTGAACAAGGATCGGTCGTACAAGGCGAGTATGTGCCGACCAAATCCTTTCCCCAGTGGTGTTACCGGCCCAATCTGGAAGAGATCCATCACTTGACCCTCAAGCGGCTGCGTAAAGAGATGGAACCCGCATCGCCGGCCGCCTTTGCCGATTTTCTTGTCCGTTGGCAGCACCACCACCCGGCCACACAGCTTGCAGGTATGGATGGGCTGCGTGAGGTGTTGCGACAAATTCAGGGGCAGGAAAACTATCAAATCGTCTACGAACGGGACGTGTTTTACAAGAGGGTCAAGGATTACGATCCATCGATGCTCGACCGGTTATGTTACAGCGGGGAAATGCGCTGCATCAACCCACACATACAAAAGAAAAAGATCAATTTGCACATTACACATCGAGGGTGGGTGCGGCCGATTGTCGTCACACCGGAAACCGATCTCGATATGCCGGAATTTGAGACCAAGGTGCTCGAGCAGTTTGAGCGTTCGAGGACAGCGATCGATGCTTTGTTGGATGAGAGAAAACCATAATGGGTCTTTTTGATGAGGGACTGTAAGCCATAAAGGAGTAGAGATGCCGAATTTTACACCCTATACCAAACGCCAGTTGGATGTGGCGCTCGATAAGGTGGGCAGCCAGATTTACACGGTTGTTGGCCAGCTAAACATTCGTGGCTGGTGTACCAAGGAGCCTGTGCCATTTACCAATCGTCATCAAGGGCAGGAGCGGCCTTTTGAGATCGGCGACAAGTGGGGTGATTTGTTTGACTGTGCCTGGTTCAACTTTACTGGTACCATCCCTGACGAGGCGGCAGGCAAAAAGATCGTGCTTTTGCTCGACGTGAACGGAGAGATGTGCGTGGTCAACGAGTTCGGCGTGCCAGTGCGTGGTTTGACGACGGTGTCTTCCACTTTCGACCTGAGCTTGGGTCGGCCCGGCAAGCGCGAGTTGAGCGTAACGGACCTGGCCCATGGTGGCGAAAAGATCGATGTATGGGCCGACGCAGGCTGCAACGATCTGTTTGGCAACGTGCAAGGCAATGGCACGATTCGAGAAGCGGCTATTGCCATCTGTGACGATGAGATGAAAGCGCTGTATTACGACATAGAAGTCTTGATTGACTTTTTACATGTGTTGTCTCAAGACACCGCTCGTTATCAACAGATACTTGTGGCGTTGACCGATGCTGTTCATGTATTGCGAGATGGAAGCTCCGTTCAAGTGCGCGACGCGCGGGCATTGCTTGCGCCGATGCTTGCTAAAAGGGGCGGGGACCCCTCGCTGCAGATCAGCGCTATTGGCCACGCCCATATGGACCTGGCCTGGTTGTGGCCGATTCGCGAGACGATTCGCAAGGGAGCACGAACTTTTGCCACGGTGCTCGATCTGATGCAGAAATATCCCGACTATGTCTTTGGCGCCAGCCAGCCACGGTATTTTTTGTGGATGAAAGAACACTATCCATTGTTGTATGCCAAAATCAAACGGCGAGTCAAAGAGGGACGGATCGAACCACAGGGTGCAATGTGGGTTGAGGCTGATACTAATATCTCGGGTGGTGAGGCGCTGGTGAGGCAGATTTTGTATGGCAAGCAGTTTTTCAGGGACGAGTTTGGGGTAGATGTGAATGACCTCTGGCTGCCAGATGTATTTGGTTATACCGCCTCGCTGCCACAGATACTTGCCAAATCGGGAGTTGATTACTTTATGACCCAAAAGCTGTCCTGGAGTCTGATCAACGCCTTTCCGCACCAGTCGTTTCATTGGCAGGGTATCGACGGGACGACGGTGCTCACTCATATGCTGCCCGAGGAAACGTACAACGGCCCGGCTGCGCCGCGATCGATAGCCAAGATCGAAAAAAACTATCACGATAAAGGGGTATCCAACCATGCACTGATGGTATTCGGTATTGGTGACGGCGGCGGCGGGCCAGGTGAAGAGCACCTGGAACGGTTGATGCGGATCAAGAATATGGCGGGTCTGTGCCCGGTGACCCAAGAGCGCGTGGGATCATTCTGGAAAAAGTGGGCTATGGAGGCCGATCGATTTCCGGCCTGGGTGGGCGAATTGTACCTGGAGCGTCACCAGGGCACACTGACGACAGAAGCCCAAGTCAAGTGGTACAACCGTAAACTCGAGTTTGCGCTCCGCGAGCTCGAGTGGACATCGGTGTTGGCTGCCTTGTTGGCGGGAACGACCTATCCCTCTTTACGGTTGGAGGCGATCTGGCGCGAGATGCTGCTTTACCAATTCCACGATATTTTACCGGGTTCTTCGATCAAGCGTGTGTACGATGAGTGCGTACCTCGTTAC
The DNA here is from genome assembly GCA_016929205.1 of Anaerolineae bacterium. The sequence continues at coordinate 19,034 of JAFGJF010000084.1, read as the reverse complement.
CGGGAGATGTTACAAAAAGCGGCGGTCAGCATCAGTGGAAACGACGAACAGGTTGCCCGCACGATCGACACGTCGGATATGGAAAAGCCTTTTATCGTGTACAATTCACTTTCCTGGACGAGGGAGGAATGGCTCCAGGTCGGCAGCAAATGGGTGCGTTCAACTGTGCCTTCGATGGGATACAAGGTCGTCGATGCGGCGGCTCAAGTCTCAGTACCAAAGATCAAAGCGACCAAAACTCTTTTGGAGAATGACGTTCTCTGCGTGCGATTTAACCAGGATGGAGCAATTCGTTCCATTCTCGACAAACGCGTCAATCGCCAAGTACTTGCTCAAGATGACGATGGTAATGTGATTGTTGGCAACCGGCTGGCCGTTTATAAAGATCTTGGCGACGCATGGGATTTTGCAATGGATTATGCCGAATTCGAGCCGCACTATATGAAACTGGTATCGACCAAAGCCGGTGTCAATGGCCCACGCGCTGTTTTGACGCAGATATACCAACTCGGACGTTCCAGGGTGATACAAAGGATTTCACTTGTGGCAGATAGCCCGCGTCTTGACTTTGAGACGCAGGTAGAATGGTACGAGCCGAATGCTATGTTGCGCACCAGTTTCCCGGTCAACGTGACTGCACAAGAAGCAACTTATGATATCCAGTTTGGCCATATTCGCCGTCCCACCCATCGCAATACAACCTGGGATCTGGCTCGCGACGAAGTACCGGCTCACAAATGGGTCGATCTGTCGCAGCGTGACTATGGGGTGGCATTGCTGAACGATTCCAAGTACGGGCACAAGGTCAAAGGTAATGTGATCGATCTTAACTTGCTGCGCAGCGTGCCGTATCCCGGACCGCGCCTGGTGGCGGATCGGGATGTCCCACCGGGTGGGCCGGATCACAACTATACCGATCAGGGCGAGCATTTTTTCACTTATGCTCTATACCCACACATCGGCGATCATGTCGATGGTCGGGTGGCACAGGCCGGATATGAGCTTAACGTGCCGTTGCGGATGGCAGCGGCTAAACCACAGCAGGGGCTTGCTCCCTCGGAGGCGTCGTTTTTGGAGGTCAGTGCAGACACCGTCATCGTTGAAGCGGTCAAAAAAGCTGAAACGGGAAACGACATCATTGTGCGTTTGTATGAATGCGAGCAACGCAGCACACAAGCAACGGTGCATTTCCATCTCCCGTTCAGCGTCGTGTATGAGACCAACTTGATCGAAGAGAACGTGGGTTTGCTTCCTTTACGCGACGGTGCGGTGACGTTAACTTTTAAGCCGTTTGAGATCAAGACGCTGCGCATGGTCATCAAGTAATAAAGGGGGATATAAAATGCATTATCGCCATTTTGGCAATACGGGGCTCGAACTTTCCGAAGTTGGCCTGGGTGGCAATCGCCTTGGGCAGGATTATGCGCCGGATGAACACTGGATCGAATTGGTTCATCATGCCGTTGCCCTGGGCGTAACGGTTTTTGATACGTCAGAATCATACGGCTGGGGACGCAGCGAAGAGATGCTTGGCCGGGCATTGGGTAACCGCACGGATGTCTATGTTGCCTCCAAAATGGCGCGCATCCCGGAGACGGGTGAACGGGAGTTTTCGGCAGCACGGATGATGGAGACGGTTGAGCGTAGTTTGCGGCGGCTGCGACGGGATCAAATTGATATCTATCAACTTCACAGCCCCGATCGTGATGCTATGGAAAAGTACGATTGGGCTGAAGGAATGACGCGGCTCAAGACCCAGGGCAAGATTCGCGTAGCTGGTGTGGCTGTGAACGGCGCCGCCGATGGTATATGGCTGATTGAAAATGGGCTGGTCGATATGCTGCAGATTACATACAACATCTTTGTTACCAAAGCTGAAGAAAAGCTGTTTGAGCTGGCTGAACAACACGGCGTAGGATTGTTGGTGCGGATGCCGTTGGCGCGTGGTGTGTTGACGGGGAAATTTGCGCCTGGCAACCCGATACCAGACGGGCACCGTGCCGTGCTCGACGGCGAGCGCGCTCAGGCAAACATTCAAAAGGCTGAGACGTTGCGTCCTATCGCCAACCAATACAAAGGTGGCATGACGCGTATGGCTCATCACTTCAGCCTCAGCCCGAAGGCGGTCTCGGCGATCATCCCTGGCGCGCGGACAATTGCCCAGTTGGAAGAAAACGTAGCGGCGTCGAATGGCCTGGGATTGCCAGGTGCCATGCGCAAACAGATCGAACTGGTGAGGCAAACCTGGGAGTGAGATGTCGGGAGCAAACGTTACCAAACAAGATATTGTTCGTAGTCTGCAGCAACTGGGTTTGAACATAGGGCATAAAGTGCTCGTTCACAGTTCATTGAGTAGTTTGGGTTACGTGCAGGGCGGCGCTGATGCTGTCATTGATGCTGTGTTGGAGGTGGTTGGTCGACCGGGAACCATGTTGGTGCCGACGCTGGCTGGCAGCGAGCTGCTGTCGCCGGATAACCCGCCCCGATTTGATCCACGGCAAACGCCGTGCTGGACGGGACGTGTGCCTGAAACATTTCGCCTCCGACCGGCTGCGGTGCGCAGTCTTCATGCCACGCACTCGGTGGCTGCCATCGGCGCAGATGCGATATTGCTGACACGAGATCATCTCAATTCGATCACACCTTGTGACGAACTGTCGCCCTATGGTAAACTCGCTGCAGATGATGGTGGCTATGTCCTGTTTATCGGCGTTGGGCACGAGTCAAATACGATGCTACACCATGTCGAGGAAATGGCGGGTGTCGAGTATCACCTGCAAAAGGCGTTTGCCAGAGCCGAGATTGTGGTTGATGGTCAGGTCATATACCGGCACGTCTTGCTGCACCGCTACGGTACACCGCGCCATTTCGCAGTGATGGAACCGCTTTGGATCGAGCGGGGCATTCAAACGCAGATGCAGGTGGGGGATGCGTTGTTGCGCCTCGTTCACGCGCCGAGGATGGTCCGGGTTGCATTGCGTTGTCTACAAGCCAATCCGAGAATGTTGTGCAAGGCATGAAGCCTTTTTGCCGAAAACGGCACATTGATGTACAATATTTGCTTGGTATTATAGAGGTATACCGCGCTAGAGGCGGAAAAAGTGTAAGGAGAAGAAAGACTCATGAAATACCGTTTGCCAGTAGCATTACTCATCGTGGTGTCATTGTTGGTTGTCGGATGTGGCACCAAACCACAGAATCAACCGACACCAACGCCTATTCCCACGTCGGTGGTCCCGGAAAAGCCGACGTATGTCGTGCAAAAGGGAAATGTTGAAAAGGAAGTCCAGTTTACGGCTCGCGTGTCGCCGTTGCAGGAAGAAGATCTCTTTTTCAAAGTGGGCGGCTATGTCAGCGTTGTTTACGTGGAAAAGGGAGATTGGGTCGAGGGTGGCACAATTCTTGCCGAGTTGGAAGTGGACGATTTACTTAACCAACTGGCTTTGGTTGAATTGGATCTGGAAAGTGCACAGGAGGCCTATAGTGCGGCTGTAGAAGCGCACCAGCGCCAGGTATTTGACGCCCAACTGAATCTGGAAGTGGTCCAATTGCGCCTCGCCCGTGCCGAGGCATCGCCACCACTGTCAGATCTGACGTCGCTTAAATTGGCTGTTGAACGGTCTGCCGAATGGGTCGAGGAACTCAAGGTGGCATACAAAGAGGCGCTAGACCGTCCGTGGGAACCACAAACGGTTCGTGATGGACTGATCAAGAACATTGCCAATGCCGAGCGGGATCAGATCGAGGCTCAGGCTCGCTATCAGTTTGCCATTTTGCAGGGCAATCAGGCCAAGGCGACTCACGAGATCGATTTGCAGCTTTTGCGAAAAGACGTTGAACGGGCGAAACAAGAGTTGGTGTGGTTGGAGACCGGTGTTGATCCCGCTCTGCAACAGCGCGTCGAGTCGGCGCAAATTACGGTCGATCGCATCAAGACGCAGGTAGAAAATGCGCAGTTGATCGCGCCATTTGATGGCGAGATCACCGCAATGACGGCACTTCCGGGCAAAGGCGTAGAGGCGCGCAAGGCTGTTGCAGAGATCGCAGATCCTAACGCGTACGACATTACGGCTGATTTACCCGCCAATCAGATGGAGTTGCTGGAAGAGGGGATGGTTGCCCAGGTGACGTTGAGCCGTGTGCCTGGCCAAATCTTTGACGCAATCATTCAGACGTTGCCTTATCCATATGGAACGGGTGGGGGCTCGGTCCAAGTCGAAGACATGGATCAGCGCACGCATGTCATTTTGGTCGATCCAGGCGAATTAGAGTTGCGCGTTGGCGATTTGGTCAAAGTAACCGTACTGGTTGAGCAAAGCCTCGATACGCTCTGGCTGCCACCGGCGGCGATCCGTACCTTTGAAGGGCGCAGGTTTGTGATGGTCCGTATTGAGGACAAGCTGAGAAAGGTCGACGTCAAGCTGGGTATCGAGGGCGAGGATCGGGTGGAGATTTTGGGTGGTTTGGAAGAGGGGCAGATTGTCGAAGGGTTATAAATTTCTCCGGTCCCTAGGAAAAAGAACAGGAAGATTGTTGTGAGCGAAGAACCATTCATTATCTGTGATAACCTGGTCAAGATTTACAAAATGGCCGATTTGGAGATTGTGGCCTTGCAGGGGCTGGACTTGGCGGTTGCTGAGGGCGAATTGATGGCCCTTGTCGGACCTTCGGGATCGGGAAAAAGCACGTTGATGAATACCCTGGGTGGCTTGGACAGACCCTCTGCCGGACGGGTGATTGTAGATGGACGCGATCTGCTCAAGATGAGCGATGCCCAACTCAACAAGTATCGGCGCGAAGAGGTTGGTTTTGTATGGCAGCAGCCGGGACGAAACCTGATCTCTTATATGACTGCGATTGAAAACGTGACCCTGCCGATGACAATCACGGGCCTTGGCGCGCGCGAAAAGCGGCGCCGGGCCAACGAACTGTTAGCGATGGTGGGGCTGGGCGATCGAAAGCGGCATCACCTGACGCAGCTCTCGGGTGGTGAACAGCAGCGTGTAGCTATTGCTGTAGCTCTATCCAACTATCCTAGGTTGTTGCTGGCCGACGAGCCCACAGGTGAGGTAGACTCGCAGATGGCACAACAGATTTTGCAGACGTTGCGCGATCTGAACCGCGAACTGGGCGTGACGATTATTATCGTCACCCACGATCCCCGCATTGCCAGCGAAGTGGACCGCGTGATCGCGATCCGTGATGGGCGGACGAGCACCGAGACGACCCGCCAGATCCTGTCGCCGTTGTCGTCACTTGAAGACAACGGTCTGGGTGATGAGGATCAAGAGATTGAGCACGAAGTGACCTATGAGGAGCTGGTTGTGCTGGATGCCGCCGGCCGGTTGCAGGTACCACGTGATTACCTTGACGAATTTGGTATTGGCGACCGTGCTCGTGTCGAAATGACAGATGAGGGAATCCTGATTCGTCCGGCCGAAGGGCGTGAAGGTAGTGTTACTCGCGTGGCCGAACACGACGCCTGGGAAGCCCAGGTCAGTGACTTGTATGGCAATCAGGATGCACCTCCATCATCTCGACGCCAGACAGTGGTTGGGTGGCTTCGTAACCGCTTCAAGAGCGGCAACGCACGCGTCGGTAAATCGGGACAGAAGGAAGGGTAACAAGTGGTAGACGTAGCGGAACTAAAAGAGAACGCCATCATTTATACTGAAGGATTGTCGCGGATTTATCGTTCTCAAGGCAGAGAAGTGCATGCGCTGCGCAACCTGGATATCGCGGTCCCCGGAGGCGCATTTGTTGTCTTTCGCGGTCGATCCGGTTCTGGAAAAACGACGCTGATTAACTGTATTAGCGGTCTGGACCGCCCGTCGTTGGGTGAGGTGTATCTGAGAGGACAGCCTATGTCCAAACTGTCCGATCGTAAGATGACCATGTTGCGCAGGACAGAGTTTAGTTTTGTTTTCCAGTCCTTTGCCTTGTTGCCTACATTTTCTGCTTACGAAAATGTCGAGTTGCCGTTGCGTATCAAGGGTATGTCACGGCGCGAACGTCGTGAGCAGACAATGAGGTGCCTGGAGGTTGTGGGCTTGAGCAAATGGGCCAAGCACCGTCCATACGAGATGTCCGGTGGACAGCAGCAGCGCGTGGCCGTAGCCAGAGCGTTGGTGACGATGCCTGAGGTGATCCTGGCCGACGAGCCAACCGGTGAACTAGACAGCTCAACCGGCCGACAGATTATGTTGTTGTTCCAGCAGATCTCGATCCAGGAAAACGTGACGATTATTATGGTCACGCACGACCCTGTGATTGAAGAATATGCTTCGTTGGTGTACAATTTACTGGACGGGCAAATTCAGGGCGTCACGGACCATCCCGAGAATCGGTAGACGGCCATACACAGGGAGATCTGGATAGCTCAAAAAGTCGAGCGACCTACACAAAGCGGGTCGCCCGACTTTTTTTGATCGATCTGTAATGAGGCTGTCATTCCACCGGGGCGTCGGGTTGTTTTTTCCCAACAACGACGAGGTTTTCGTCGGTGATGCTAATCTCGTCAAATCTGACAAAGTCGTATGCCTGGACCAGGTAACCCTCCAGTTGTTCGAGCGCAAAATCGGTGATCGGATCGAGTAATGTGGGCGGAATTGGCAAGGCAATGCCGGCAGACAGGTCGCGGACCCTGGGCTTGATCCTGCCGTTTGCGATCTCGAACTGTATGGCCGCACTGACGTCAACGCGTGTTGGTCTGGTCAGCGTCGTTGCGATGCGTGCTTCGTCATCCAGGAACCAGACTTGTGTATCGGTCAAAAAGAAATCCTGCTGCAGATCCATTGCGGCAAGGAATTGGTTAACCTCACTCTCTGATAGTGTCACCTGAAACGTCTCCTCGTCAGCTGTCCAGGCCGTTGTGACCTGATCAATGACGAGCTGTGCGTTGGGGTCAAAGACACGTTCCACCTGGTATTGCTTGTCGGACTCGAGTTTGATGCGTTCGCCCATCTTGAGCGGCACTATGGTATCATTCACTGTGATCTCGGCCTGTCCTTCTTGGAGGTCGATCTGGGTGGTGCCATCCTCTTCCACCTGCACTGTGAAACGGGCCCCGCGCACGACAGTGGATGCTGTCGGCGTTTCTATGCGCAGTGTCGAGGATGGATCAACAAAACGGACGGCGCGGATGGCGGCCTTGCCCACCCATGTTTTGATCGCGATATCTACTGCACTGCCGCCGCGGCGTTTAGAGATTTGCTCGATGCTAATCTCGGTATTCTCGTCCAATTCAACCGTAGATACATCAAAGAAGACCAGTTTGGCGCTTGATTTTTCTCCAGTGCGGACGCGTTCTCGGCGTCTGAGCATTTGGCTTTGTGCTGCAGGTTCCCAGCGAGGCTGGTTTTTGGTTTGAAATTGGACGACGCCTCTCAATTCAGTCAGTTTGGCCGTGGTGCCAAAGGCAATGATTCCAACCAGCCAATAGCTGGCACAAAGCAAAACCGGAACCAATACCAGGAACGTCAAGATCGCCCGCTTTCGAGTGCGAAAGAACCAGAAACGTCTGGGCCCGGAAAGAAATGGTTTACTTTTAGAGTTAGAAGGAAGCTGCGATGAGAGTTGGGATTCGGACGGATGCTGCTTCTTTTTGTCGCTCACACTATATCTCTCCTCGTGGCATAATCGATGTATCTCCATTATATGCCCTGGTTATGTGATTGTCAATCCCTTTCCGGTTAGCAAGTGGTAAAAGAATGGTTACAAATTGGTCAGAAAATGGATGACGGCGACGATCATAACCTGTTTATTGCTCCTCCACTCGGGATGTGATACAATAAGCGTGCGAGTCGTTCAGTCCAGGGGGAAAAGCGAGGAGCGAGGATGGAGAGGTTGCGCAAGATGAGATGGATGCTAAACTGGCGACAGCGGCAGTTGGTGCGTTCAGTCGTGACCGGTTTGGCTGTAGCGAGTATCATTTTGGCAATGCAAGGGGGCAACTTGTTTAGTTCGTCTCGGGTTGCAGCCTCCGACTATTTGTATGCAACGCGCGGTCGCTCTGGTGGGGATATTGTCATTGTTGCTATCGATGACAAAAGCCAGTCTGCTCTGGGAGATTGGCCCTGGCCTTTGGCTCCCTACGTCCAGCTATTCGACCGGCTTGATGGCGCGGATGTCGTAGCGCTTGATGTGCTTTTGTCAGATGCTGGCCCACAGGACAATCCCGATTCGCCAGCATTGGTTGAAGCCGTTCGCCGGGCCGGGAATGTTGTCTTGCCCTTAACCTCACTTGAATTGCGCCGACCGGCATCGTCAGGGCAGCTTTATTCATCCGGGCAGATCGTTCCGCCGTTTCCTGATTTGGGCGATGCTGCTGCTGATGTGGGGATGGTGGCGGTGGTATTGGACGGCGATAGCACGCTTCGTCGAGTGCCTCTGCTGATTCAGTCTGCAGGAAAACAAGAAGAGGCGTTTGCTTTGAGCATCTTGAGGCTGCGATCTTTTCTAGGAGATGCGCCCGCCTTTTTGGAGGACCGCCGTGTTGTCATTGGCGATCGAAATGAGCTCAAATATCAGGTCTCTACGGACGAGAACGGAGCGATGCTGGTCAATTTTGTCGGCAAGCCCAGTACGGTGCAGGATCCGGGTTCGGTGACCTGGGACGAGGATGGTGAAAACAGTTTTCCGGCTTTTTCATTTATCGATGTGATACAAGACCGTGTTGATACGAGCGTATTTGAGGATAAAATCGTACTCGTGGGTATGATGAACACCGTTGGCGAGATGGACGTGCACCTCACGCCCGTTTCGGCTGTCCGGATGTCGGGTGTCGAATTCCAAGCCAATGTGATCCACACGCTGCTCAACCATACCGAGCTCAAGTCTCAAAGACCCTTTCAGACAGTATTGATGGTGATTGTACTTGCTTTGCTCTCTTCGATAGCTCTTTCACAGTTGGCGGCTCTGGTCGGGGCGGTTTTTACTGTGGTGTTGTTAGTGGCCTATTTTTTTCTGACCAATGCTCAGTTCGACAATGGTGTGTTGCCAGATCCGTTATTTCCCTACGTGACCATTTTGGCCAGTTATGCGGTGGTGATGGCCGTCCGTTTTGCCAGCGAACAGCTTGAACGAAACCGGGTATCCGATGTGTTTGGCCGTTTTGTTTCGGCCGAGGTGCGCGATACGATCGTTAACATCGCATTGGATAATCCAGATTTGGTTCAGCCAGGAGGCCGCTTGGCAGAAATTAGCGTGCTTTTTGCCGATATTCGAGGTTTTACGACCATTTCGGAGAATTTGTCGCCTCAAAAGGTGGTGGATATACTGAATCTTTATCTGGACAGTATGGAAGCTCAAGTCTTTAAGCATGGCGGCACGCTCGACAAGTATACAGGCGATGGGATGATGGTGATTTTTGGCGCACCTCTGGAACAGCCAGATCACGCTCTGCGAGCCGTCAAAGCGGCCCTTGATATGCAGCATGCGGCTGCTCAAGTGAGCCAGGAACGCCAGGATGTGCAATGGGAGGTCAGGTATGGCATTGGGATCACAACCGGTCCCGCTGTGGTGGGACAGATTGGCTCCAGGCGCAGGCTAGATTATACTGCTATCGGCGACACGGTCAATCTTGCTGCGCGCCTGGAAGGCAAGGCCCCTCCTGGTGACATTTTGGTCAACCAGGCCACCTATGCGGCAGTCAAAGAAATTGTCGTTGCCCAAGAACTTGAGCCGATGCAAGTGAAGGGCAAGGCAGAGCCGGTCGTTGCATATCGTGTGCTAGGGATCGAGGGACAAATAGGCGATCAACCGGACGATCAGGCTGAAGCTATTGAGGAATTGGCCATTGAGTCTTGATCCGATGGCTGCGGATGTGGATATGCCCCTCTTGCGGACCAAGCTTACCGTGCCGCCTCCCCGTTCTGCTCTAGTGTCACGCCCACGATTGATTGCGAGATTGAACGATGGATTGGATGACATCTGTTCGTTGATACTCGTTTCTGCGCCCGCCGGTTTTGGCAAGACCACATTGTTGAGTGAGTGGATCCATGGCAGTAGCGTTCCGGAGGCAGTCTCGAAAAACGTGGCCTGGCTTTCGCTTGACGCGGACGACAACGATCCTCTGCGTTTTCTAGGCTATTTGAGCGCTGCCATCGAGACTGTGCACGAACGCGGCGAAAATGTACGAGCTCTGCTTGGTTCTGTGCAGCCTCCTTCGATCAAGTTGATACTGACAAAGTTAATCAATAGCCTGGCTTCAGTTCCAAACCGTCTTGTTCTCGTCCTCGATGATTATCACCTTGTTGAACAACGAGTGATTCACGATGCAGTTGCATTTCTGTTGGCACGTTTGCCTCCGCAGGTCCATATGGTGGTTGCCAGCCGTGTCGACCCGCCGTTTCCCCTGGCACGCTTGCGAGCGCGCAATCAGCTTGTCGAACTGCGCGCTGTCGATTTGCGCTTCACAATGGACGAAGCGAGCGTTTTTCTGAACAAGACGATGGGATTGTCCTTGTCTGTTCAGGATGTTACCTCGCTCGAAGCCCGGACCGAAGGATGGATCTCGGGATTGCAGTTGGCCGCTCTTGCTCTGCAAGGTATGCTTTCGACGCGGAGTAAAACGGACATCGCTGGATTTCTCTCTGCTTTTAGCGGCAGTCACCGTCACGTGATCGACTATTTGGCGGAAGAAGTGTTGGCCCAGCAGCCACCCGGCATCCACGACTTTTTATGCCAGACTGCACTGCTCGATCGGTTCACTGCGCCACTTTGTGATGCTGTGACCGGGAGAAACGATAGCGCCGATGTGTTGAGGCAGTTGGAACGTGCCAATCTCTTTGTGGTTTCACTTGACAATGAATCCAAGTGGTACCGGTATCACCGTCTTTTTGCCGACTTTATGCGGAGCTATTTGAACCAAAACATGCCCGAACGCGTTCGCGATCTCCATTGTTGGGCTGCCGAGTGGTATGAAAAAAATGGGCTGGACGACGAGGCGGTTGAACACGTCCTACGGGCCCAGGATTTTGAATGGGCGGCGCGTTTGATCGAACGGATGGCGCGACCAAGCCTAATGCGTGGGGAGATAAACAAGCTGCGGCGGTGGTTGAAGGCCCTGCCCGGCGACGTGGTGCGTTCGCGGCCTGTGTTGGGTGTGTTTTACGGTTGGACGTTGCTTGTGTCTGGCCGGTTGATAGACCTGGAAACGGTTCTTCAAGATGCGGAACAAGGACTGGCTCGCAGTGATTATGTGAGTGGTGTCTATGTGAGCAGTAGCCCTGTTGGTGACCTCACTGCAGGCGGGGACGATGATCTGGCTCAACAGATTAGGGTCATCCGGGCGTTTCATGCTATGTTTCAGGGCGACATGGCCTGTGCCGCCGATCTGGCCCGACAGATTCTTGACCATCTGCCTCAGGATAATACGTTTTTGCGTGGTATTGTCACCTGGCTTCTTGGCTTTGCATATTACTTTGACATTGACACGACGATGGCCAGCCAGGCCTTTGACACCAGCGTTAGACTTGGCCAGATGGTGGGGAATACACTGCTCACGTTGTTGTCTACGTATGTATCCGGTTACCTGCAAATGTACCAGGGGCATTTTGCGCAGGCGCAAGAGGCGTTTGAATACGGTCTCGCGCTCGGGCAAGCAGATGAGCAGCCTGTGTGGGAGGAGGGTGAGTCCAGGTCATTCCCCGTTGGCTTGAGCCTGATCTATCAGGGCTTGGGGGAACTGGCGCGCGAACAAAATGAGCTGCAGGAGGCCGAACGTTACCTGGTCAAATGCATCGAATTAGCCGAACAGTGGGGAAACGCAGAGGTGCTCGTCGACAGCTATATAATTATGTCGCGTATCAGGCAAGCCCAAGGCGACATACCCGGTGCGCATGATTTTTTGTCCAAAGCTGAACAATTTGTGCATAAAAAACAGGTGACCGACCTGACAGCTCGCCAGGTAGGGGCCTATCAGGCACGACTTTGGGTGGCACAAGGGGCGGATTTTCCAGAGTACATGGAAGCTGCTGCACGTTGGGCCGACTCTCTCGGTGCTGCCCAAGATGTGAAAGAAGGTGGCAGAGGCCTGATCCGGTTTTTTGTGCATAGCATCGAGCGGTCTTCACTGCTACGTCTTTTGCTGGCGCAAGGTCGATTTGCTCAGGCTTTTGAGGAAACGCTGGGTCTGCTTTGTGGCGCGGAAGCGGCGGGCTGGACAGGGATCGCCATCGAATCGCTCGCCCTCCAGTCATTGGCGCTGCAAGGGATGGGGAGAACAAATGATGCACTGAAGGTGCTGCGCCGCGCATTGTTGTTAGCCGAGCCGCAGGGTTACGTGCGCTTGTTTGTGGATTTGGGTGCTCCCATAGCGGCGTTGCTATTGGCTTGTTATAATTCAGAGTCGAGCGGCAGTGCTTTACACCCTTTTGTGAACAGGCTGCTGTCGGGATTCGTGCAGCAACCGGCGACTGTGCCGCAATCGCTATCTGAATCGTGTGTGCAAAACACTTTGGCTCGATCGCGCAGCCTGTCTGGTGGTCTGATCGAACCCTTGAGCGAGCGCGAACGCGATGTGTTGCGACTGATCGCCGATGGGTTGTCAAACCGTGAAATCGCCGAAAGGCTCTTTGTCGCACTCAGTACCGTCAAGACGCATATCAATCACATCTATCGCAAGCTCGACGTGTCCAAGCGCATCCAAGCTGTGGCGCGGGCCAGGGAGTTGGGTTTGTTGCCATAGTATTTTCGATTTCTCTGTGCTCTGGATGGTATCCCCGATCGGTATTCTGTCAATTTGGATCTGATCTACCAAGTTCGTTCCTGTCAAGGGGACGGGCTTGGTTTTTGCCCACCTCGTTTCCACCTTCTCAATCCACCTTTCGGTTGATGACACTCCACCGGGTTATCCTGTAAACTGTTACTAGAACGAGGGAACAGGATGGTTAAGCCAATAGATTGCCAGATTCAAGTCAAGGGTCATTTATCCACTCAGTGGCATAGTTGGTTTGGCGGGTTAGAAATCGAGAACCAGGCCGATGGAAATGCCTTGCTGTGCGGGATGCTCGACGATCAGGCGGCATTGTATGGCGTGTTGAATCGCATACGGGATTTGGGGTTGTTTTTGCTCTCTCTCAAGTGCGTTGAAACCCGGCACGTGCCAGAGAACGGAAAATTGATTGAGGATGATGATGTTCGGCATCAGTCCACGGAAAAGCAAGATAGTATCGGGCAAGACTCAGCAGCCTGACAACGGGCACCTTGTCGATCTACGACAGGTGATCAAAACGTATGTGAACGCTGCGGGCAGTTTCACTGCACTCAAGGGCATCGATCTTGAGGGCGACAGAGGCGAGTTTATTTCCATTGTCGGCAAGTCAGGCAGTGGCAAATCGACCTTGATCAACATGATCACCGGTATCGATCGTCCCACGTCAGGCCAAGTTTGTGTGCACGGCACTGCTGTGCACACGTTGACTGAAGAGCAGATTGCCATCTGGCGCGGGCGCACTATCGGCGTCATTTTCCAGTTCTTTCAGTTGCTGCCGACATTGACGGCTGTTGAGAATGTGATGCTGCCCATGGATTACGGCCAGATGTACGCGCTCCGAGAACGTCCTGAACGAGGGATGCATCTGCTGGAGCAGGTGGGCATGGCCGATTATGCGCACAAGCTGCCGCCAATGCTCTCGGGCGGGCAGCAGCAGAGCATTGCTATTGCCCGCGCACTGGCCAACGATCCACCCATTTTGGCTGCCGACGAGCCCACTGGCAATTTGGATTCGAAAACGGCCGAGTCGATTTTCCGGCTTTTTCAGGATCTGGTCGATGGTGGCAAAACGATTTTGATGGTCACGCACGACAATGACCTGGCGGCGCGCGCCCACCGCATCGTAACCCTCGCTGATGGCCAGATTGTGGACGAAAGGTGAGGCGTGAAACGTCACACGTTGTGGACGGGAAAAGGTATGCGATGGGTGAACCGTTGATTCATTTACAACAGGTGGTCAAGCATTATGCAGGCCAGGCAGGGATGGTCGAGGCACTTCGGGGTATCGACTTGCAAGTTGATCGCGGCGAGTTCTTGGTCGTCACTGGCAAGTCGGGGGCGGGCAAAACGACGCTGGTCAACGCCATCGCTTGCCTCGATCGGATCACGGCGGGTGAGATCTGGATAAATGGCACGCCGGTGCACGGCCTGGGGATGGAAAAGGCCGCCAGGTGGCGCGGCCAGACCATCGGCGTCGTCTTTCAATCGTTCGCGCTCTTGCCTTCTTTGACCGTCCTGCAAAACGTGATGCTGCCGATGGATTTTGCTTCCAGGTATTCGGTCCGGCAGCGTCGAAAGCGGGCAATGCACTTGTTAGAGCAGGTCGGGATCGCCGAGCACGCGTACAAGCTCCCTTCCGCCGTTTCTGGCGGACAGCAGCAGCGGGTGGCGATTGCCCGGGCGATGGCCAATGAGCCGGCGATCCTCGTTGCCGATGAGCCAACCGGTAGCCTGGATTCCACGACGGCCGGCGCCGTGTTGAATGTGTTCGAAGGCCTGGTTGAGCGAGGCACGACTATACTGCTCGTCACACACGATGCAGATATTGCCAGGCGGGGGACGCGGGCGATTGGACTTTTCGATGGCAAGATAACAAGCGATGCGTGAGGCGTGAAACGTGATGGCGTAGACCAATAGGAGAAAGCTGATGTTTGGTTCACGTTGGTACAAGGTACTGAATGATCTGTGGAATAACAAGACGCGTACGGTTTTGATTGTATTGTCGATCGCCGTCGGGCTCTTTGCCGTCGGCACGATTGTCAGCTCGCGAACAATTTTGTCGACCGGAATGGCAAAAAGCTACGAGGCTATCAATCCGGCCAGCGGCACGGTGCGAACAGTCGAGCTGTTTGATCAAGCATTCGTGTACTCGGTACGAGCGATGCAAGATGTACAAGAGGTGGATGCAAGACGCGTCATCGATACGCGCGTCAAAGCTGCGGATGGCAAGTGGATGGATTTAAGGATCTTTGGTATTGATAATTACGACGCGATGCGGGTCAATATGGTCTGGCCACAAAGCGGCGCTTGGCCGCCACCAGAACGCGAGATGCTTATCGAGCGCAGTGCGATCGATCTGCTGGGCGTGCAAGTGGGAGATGTGGTCATTGTTGAGACAGGAAATGAAAAGCAACGTGAGATGCGCATTGCCGGCCTGGTGCACGATCCATTCCAGGTACCGGCACAGTTTGATGGCTTGCCTTATGGATATATTTCTTTTGACACGCTGGCATGGTTTGGCGAACCACACGGTTTCAACGAGCTGCACATTGTCGCTCGAAACCGGCATAACAAAGCGTTCGCTCAGGACGTGGTCAACCAGGTCAAGAACAAGGCCGAAAAGAACGGGTTGACGATCCCTTTGATTATGACGATGGAACCGGGTATGTTGCCACTCGACGACATCCTACAAGCCGTTTTGCTGCTGCTGGGCACATTGGGACTGCTGTCCCTGTTCTTGAGTGTGTTCCTGATTGTCAACACCATTTCGGCGCTGTTGGCACAGCAGAAACGGCAAATCGGGGTGATGAAGGCGATCGGCGCGCGCAGCAGCCAGATTATGGGCATGTACGTGGTGATGGTGACCATTTACGGCCTGCTGGCGCTGGGACTCGCCATACCACTGAGCGTTGTTGGCGCGCGCGAATTGTGTCAATTTATGGCTGCCATGTTTAATTTCGATTTGACGGATCTGCACATGCCTGTTTGGACGCTCGTTCTGCAAGTGGCGGTCGGCCTGGCCGTGCCGGTGCTGGCATCACTCGTGCCGTTTATCGCAAATCTACGCGTTACGCCGGCAGAGGCGATGAACGCCAGCTACCAGATGGCCCTGAGCCACATGGGTGTTGACTTGTTGGATCGTCTTTTGTCAGGTCGGAACCTGTGGTTTACCAAGAAGGTTGTGGTGCGCCCGCTGCTCTTGTCGCTGCGCAATACGTTCCGCAGCAAGGGAAGGTTAGTGCTCACATTGATGACCCTCACCCTGGGCAGCGCCATTTTTGTCAGTGTGTTTAGCGTTCAAGCATCGCTGGATCGCACGCTGGATGCTATGTTGCAGTGGTGGGGCTTTGACACCATGATCACATTTTCGCGTCCCTATCGTGTCGAGAAAGTCAGGCAGGAGGCGCTGCGCGTGCCCGGCGTTGTCCAGGCTGATGTGTGGCTCCAGATTCCGGTGCGCTATGTGCGTCAGGATGGGAGCGAGAGTGGGGCCATTTTCTTGTTCGCTCCTCGTGCCGGCTCGGATCTGGTTCCTTCTCCAGAGATCGTCCAGGGGCGCTGGCTGCTGCCCGAGGATGAAAATGCGGCGGTTGTGAGCACAATGTTGCTCAAGGAAGAGCCGGATATCCGCTTGGGAGATGAGATTGTACTCAAGATGGCGGGACGTGAACGTACCTGCCGTGTGGTTGGCGTCAGCCAGGGCATTCTAATGCCGATGGCATACGTCAATTATGCATATATTGCCCGTATAACCGGGAATACGGGGCAGGCCGGGGCAACACTGATTGCGACCCGCGATCACGATCCGGCGTCGGTGGCGCGGACGACTGCCGCGGTGGAAGCGCATTTCGAAGCACAGGGACTGCGCGTCAGCGGCGTGCAGACTACGGCCCAGGAGCGTGCCGAGGCCGAAAGTTCTTTTGGAGTTATCGTCAGCCTGTTGTTTGTGATGGCTGTTCTGCTTGCCCTGGTGGGCGGGCTTGGGCTGATGGGAACAATGAGCATCAACGTGCTCGAACGCACGCGTGAGATCGGCGTGCTGCGGGCGATCGGCGCGCCGAATCGCGGCGTGGCACGAGTATTTATCCGGGAAGGTGTTGCTATCGGTGTGATCAGTTGGTTCTTGGGTTCGCTGCTTGCTATACCTTTGGGTAAGCTGCTCAGCAATGCCGTGGGGATGCCGCTGATGGGGACACCGTTGGCGTTTTCGTTTTCAACGAACGGGGTCTGGCTGTGGTTTGTCCTGGTCGTTATGTTGAGCGCGCTGGCCAGTTTTTTGCCGGCGCGAAAGGCATCGCGGCTGACGGTGCGCGAAGTGCTGGCATATGACTAGGATGGGAGAGCGATACGTCTCGAACGTGGTGAAAGGGGATTGATGATGAGAAAATGGATTGGTTTCATCCTGATGCCTTTGTTGTTGATCGGGTGTGGGTGGGCAAGCGCATCCGAGTCGGCAGATGCTAGAGTGTCACAAGGGTCTGTCACGGAAGCCAAAGACGAGGTGATTGTCGAAGGGGTCGTCGTGCCGGCGCGATGGAGCTATTCGAGCTTTCAGATCCCAGGCAAGGTGACAGAAGTAGTGGTCAAAGAAGGGGATCGGGTTGATGCCGGTGCGTTACTGGTGCAGTTGGAGGCACAAGCGCTCAAAGTTTCCCTACGCAGCGCGCAGCAAGATGTCCTGCTGCAGGAAACGGCACTACAACAGTTGCTTAACGGGGCCAGTGATGTCACGATCGCGCGCGCCGAAAAGGTAAACTCGGATCAGATCGCTCAAGTGGAGGTCGTGCTGCTGATCAAGCAGTTGCAGTTAGAGAAAGCGCGTGCTGAAGATCCAGCTTTTGCCGTCGCCGCTGCCCAGGCACGAGTCAAACAGTTACAGTTCCAACTGGCACAGCTCCGTGTCCAGGATCCTGCCCCAGTGCTTGTTGTGGCCGAGGTTGAACTGGAAAAGGCACGAATTGCGTTGGATGAGACGCAGGACGAGTACACTAAGGCGCTCGATCGCCCCTGGGAAGATCAGTCGATTCGCGACGCGTGGGCCAATCAGCTTGAACAGGCACGATTGAATCATCGATCCGCGCAGGCACAATTCGACGGCGCATCGAATCAGCAGCGAGCCCATAAATTGAGCCAGAACGTGCTGCTGGCCCAGGTCGAGGAGGCCAAAACACAACTCGCACAGGTAACCAGCGCGCAGAAGGCGCACGACATCGTGGTCGAAATGCTGGAGGCCGAAATTCGGGCGGCCGAGTTGAATTTGCAGGCGCTCAGAGCATGGGATAACCCGTATCGGGATACGCCTTCCGACGAAGAGATTGCCCAGGCACGGACGATGGTGGAAAAGGCCAAGCTGGCCGTTGCCGGTATCGAGCTGCAATTGCAGGACGCCTCGCTGGTTGCTCCTTTCGCTGGAACGGTCGTCCGGGTTGATGTTGAGGCCGGTGACCAAGTTGTATTCGGCCAAGTGGCGATTGTCCTGGCAAAGCTCGACCGTCTCGAGGTGCGGACCACTGATCTGACCGAATTGGATGTCACGCTGGTGGAGGTGGGGCAGCCGGCAA
This sequence comes from Anaerolineae bacterium, assembly GCA_016929205.1. The sequence continues at coordinate 758 of JAFGJF010000084.1, read as the reverse complement.
TTGTGACCATCGATGCGCTGCCCGGGCGCGAGATGGAGGCTCAAGTCGCTTATGTCGCGCTGATCGGCGAGGATTATCGCGGTGACGTAACGTACGAGGTGGTGATTCAATGGTCAGAAGCACAGCACATCGAGGCGTTGCGCTGGGGGATGACGGCTATGATCGCGATCAAGGTGGGTTGATCTGCGGCACGCTATCTACTGAATCTGGGTCATCTTTGATTGCCGGAATGGGTAAAATGTGCTAAGATCAGGTGCGGTGCCAGGGTATGTGCAGATCGCATATGCAAGTGGCGATGTACCAGAGGCAAGGACGCATCCAGCATTCGCAACCCGATGCGTCCTTTGATACCGCATAAAGTGGTTGAGTATTTTGGGCTTCCCGATGCCAAGTTGAGTTTTATCGCTCACGGTGAAAACGTGATGTTTTGCATCAGTATGCCCAATGTGTCGTTCAGCGATGTCGATCTGAATGTATACGATCCACGACGTTTTGTGTTGCACATTCACCGTAGGCATACCAGAGTGCGGCATCGATCGACTCCGAGCTGATGTGGCTGTACGCGCTTCGCCGTGATGCAGACGTACCCGTGCCGGAGCCGGTGCCTGCGCCGATGGCAGGCGATTGATCAAGGTGGCTACAGCGGGTATGCTCGATGAGCGGAGGACGTGAGACTTGGCGTTCTAGCGCACAAGCCATTGTCGAGTCTCATAAAGTCGTACCGGTCAAAGTCTCGTTAAGTCGTACCGGTCAAGGCG